>NZ_JBEPQI010000089.1:0-1023 GCF_040547725.1 Bradyrhizobium sp. LA2.1 | reverse complement strand
GCAACCATGATTCGAATGTCGTGGACGCGGGCCGCGTCGGTTGAGGAGACGCTTGCGTTGTGGGCGGCGTCGCTTCGAGAGGTCAAGCAGCGGATACGTTCGTTGTTCACGCAAGAGCGTGTGGCGACGAATGCAGGCCTGTTCCTGGAAGGTCTGCTCGGAGATGAGCAGCGCAAGACCGGTTGGATGCGCGCGGAGGCGGCTGGCGATCCCGGCCCATGGCGGCAGCAGGCGATCCTGGGTCGCGGGGATTGGGACGCTGATGCCCTGCGCGACGTCGTCCGGGACTATGTCATCGAGCACTTGGCGGATGACGATGCGGTGCTGGTGATCGACGAGACCGGCTTTCTCAAGCAGGGTAAGGCCTCGTGCGGAGTGGCGCGGCAATACACTGGTTCGGCAGGGAAGATCACGAACTGCCAGATCGGCGTCTTCGCTACCTACGTTTCGCGTCATGGTCATGCGTTCATCGATCGCGCGTTGTATCTTCCGAAGGAATGGACCGACGATCCAGATCGTCTGGAAGACGCATACGTGCCTGCCGATGTCGGCTTTGCGACCAAACCAAAGCTTGCGACGAGAATGATCGCACGTGCGATAGCCGCGTCTGTACCATTCAAGTGGGTTGCCGGTGATACGGTCTACGGTGTTGGCGACATCGAACAGCAACTACGTCGGGCAGGCAAAGGCTACGTGCTTGGGGTCAGCAGCGCTCATGTGTTTCGATCCTGGGGCAAGCGACCGCCGGTCGCCGGTACGGCCGCGGACCTCGCCCGGACGCGGCGCCCGTCCGACTGGAAGCGCCTGTCGGCGGGAGCCGGAACCAAGGGACCGCGGCTGCACGACTGGTGTTATCTCGAATTGGCCGACCTCGAGGCCGAGCAGTTCAACAGCGCAAATGATGGTTTATGGACGCGCGGTCTACTGATCCGTCGTCGCATCGCCGATGATGACCTCGCCTTCTTCACCACCTGGTGCCCAGCGGGAACATCAATTGAAACGTTGGTCGCGGTCGAAGGCCAT
>NZ_JBEPQI010000088.1:0-1025 GCF_040547725.1 Bradyrhizobium sp. LA2.1 | reverse complement strand
CCGCGCATGTCATCGCATGGTCATTCTGGCGCAGAGCTCACCAGGCTGCCGCTCAGCGCGCGCATCTCAAAGCAAAACGGCAACTGTAATGCTAGGGTCTGTTGAGATTCAGGATTCACAGATTGGCATGTCCGTGATTCAAGCTCCGAAAGGAGTTTGGCATGCACCGATTCGTTTTGACGGATGCGCAGTGGGCGAAGATGGAGCCGCTTTGCTTGGGTAAGCCTACCGATCCCGGCCGCACCGGGGCGGACAACCGTTTGTTTCTCGAGGCTGTGTTGTGGATCGCCCGGACGGGCAGCCCATGGAGGGATCTGCCACCGACGTTCGGCAACTGGAATACGGTGTTCAAGCGCTATCGCGATTGGGTGAAGGCCGGCGTTTTCAAGCGGATTTTCGATGCCGTATCAGACGATCCGGATATGGAGTTCGCCATGGTCGACGCGACAATCGTCAAAGTTCACCGTCACGGGCAGGGAGCAAAAGGGGGACCCAAAATCAGGCCATCGGCAAGTCGAAGGGTGGCTGGACCACTAAAATCCTCGCGCTGACCGACGCGCTCGGGAACTTGGTGCGGTTCATCCTGCTGCCCGGCCATCGCTTTGACACCGTCGGCGTTGCGCCCTTGATCAAGGACATCGAATTCGGCGGGTTGATCGCCGACAAGGCTTTCGATTCCAATTGGATCATCGAAGACCTGAACGAACGCAGAGCGAAGATCGTCATCTCGCAACATCAAAGGCGCGCCCAGCCTCTCGATATCGACAAGGACATTTACAAATGGCGCCACCTGATCGAGAACTTCTTCGGCAAGCTGAAAGAATTCAAACGCATCGCAATGCGATGCGACAAGACAGACGGCAGTTTCGAGGCGATGATCTACCTCGCCACCGCCGTCATCCATTCCAGATGAATCTCAACAGACCCTAACATTACAGTTGCTTTGTTTGCGGGCTTCTGAATCCATGTGCAACCATGATTCGAATGTCGTGGACGCGGGCCGCGTCGGTTGAGGAGACGCTTGC
>NZ_JBEPQI010000087.1:0-1078 GCF_040547725.1 Bradyrhizobium sp. LA2.1 | reverse complement strand
CCCCTTGTAAGTCGAAGCGCCGCAGGTCTGCTATTGTAGACGTTGCGGTGACGGACGGGAGCCCGCAAACCCCCAGGTCGTTGCAGGCCGTGGGTGAGAGAGGTGCCCCGTCCGTTAGTCCATTGAACCCGAACAGTCGCCTGGGCCGCAAAGTGCGAAGCCCGATTAGGCAAGGAAGGGTGACCATGGATATCATCGCGGTTGGTATCGACGTATCGAAGGACCGTCTTGACGTTGCAGTTCATCCCGGTGGTGAGGCGTTCGTCGTAGAACGCAACGGTGCGGGGTTGGAGCAGCTGACCGCTCGGCTGAAACAGCTTGCACCCACTATTGTGGCGCTCGAGGCGACGGGCGGCTTCGAGACCATTGCGGCAGCGGCAGTTGGCGGCGCCGGCCTTCCTATCGTCGTTGTCAATCCGGCGCAGGTCCGTGCCTTTGCCAAGGCACTCGGACAACGCGCCAAGACCGATCCGATCGATGCTTCTGTAATCGCTCACTTTGCCGCAGCGACACGGCCCGAACCCCGGCCTTTGCCGGATGAGGCGACACGGTTTTTGTCGGATTTGGTGACGCGCCGGCGTCAAATCGTGGACATGATAGGTGCCGAGCGGCAACGGGAAAAGCGCGCAACTTCGCAGCATTTAAGAAAGAGCATCACACGGCTGATCAAGGCGCTGGAGAAGGAGCTCGTCAGCGTCGATACGGACATCGACGATGCAGTGCGATCTTCGCCGGCCTGGCGCGAAGCAGAGGATTTGCTCGCCTCCGTTCCCGGCGTTGGGCCCATCATTGCCCGGACCTTGATGGCCGAACTGCCAGAGCTCGGCCGCCTGAACCGCAAGCAGATTGCGGCACTGGCCGGCTTGGCGCCCTACACGCGCCAATCCGGCCAATGGCGCGGAAAAAGCTTCATTGGTGGCGGGCGACAAGCGGTGCGAACGGTATTGTTCATGGGAGCAATGACCGCCAGACGTCACAACCCCGTCCTCAAGGCCTTCTTTGAGCGCCTCGTGGCCAATGGAAAGCCGAAGCTCGTTGCCCTGATCGCCGTCGCCCGCAAGCTGCTGACCATCCTCAA
>NZ_JBEPQI010000086.1:0-1124 GCF_040547725.1 Bradyrhizobium sp. LA2.1 | reverse complement strand
CTAGTACCCACTTTTCTTGGAACGTGAGTCGTGATTCAAGATATGGATGATCCCTGAAGCAAGAGAAGTCCGCCTTTCGCGGAAAGATCGCACGGTGCTTGAGGCGTGTTGTCGCTCGCCGGTGACGTTGCAGCGCGATTTGAAGCGGGCGCGGATAGTTCTGTTGGCGGCGGACGGGCGCAGCACCCGCTCGATCGCCAAAGAAGTCGGAGTCCAGCCGCGGATTGTCAGCCTTTGGCGACACCGCTATGCCGATCATGGCCTTGAAGGACTGCACGACAGGCCGCGGCCCGGCAAGCAGCCGATTTATACGAAGGCCACCGACAAGCGGATTCTGAAGCTGCTGGATAAGCCGCCCCCGCAAGGGTTTGCGCGCTGGACCGGGCCTCTGCTGGCCGAGGCGCTGGGCAATGTTGACGTCCAATATGTCTGGCGGTTCCTGCGCAGCCACAAGATTGACCTCGCGGCTCGCAAGTCCTGGTGCGAGAGCAACGATCCGAACTTTACGGCCAAAGCCGCCGATGTTGTTGGCCTCTACGTCGCCCCGCCCGCGAAGGCCATTGTGCTATGCGTGGACGAGAAGCCCTCGATCCAGGCTTTAGAGCGAGCGCAGGGTTATCTGAAGTTGCCCAATGGCCGCGCCTTGACCGGCCAGAGCCACGATTACAAGCGGCATGGCACTACGACATTGTTTGCGGCGCTCGAAGTCGCCACCGGAAAGATCATCGCGGCTCATTCAAAACGCCGTCGCCGCGTCGAGTTCCTCGACTTCATGAACGGCGTTATCGCGGCCTTTCCGGGCCGAAGGCTTCACGTCATCCTCGACAACCTCAACACCCACAAGAAAAACGAGCACTGGCTCAAGGCCCACCCCAACGTGCAATTTCATTTCACGCCGACAAGCGCGTCCTGGCTCAATCAGGTCGAGGTCTGGTTCTCGATCTTGCAGGGGCAGTCACTTAGCGGCACCTCCTTCACAAGTCTCAAGCAGCTTCAGGAACACATCGATGCCTACGTCAACGCGTACAATGACAAAGCCGAGCCCTTCGTCTGGACCAAGAAAAAGGTTCGTCAACGCCCCTTCAAAGGCCGCCGTATCACTCAGCTCTGATTCCGGGTACTAG
>NZ_JBEPQI010000085.1:0-1245 GCF_040547725.1 Bradyrhizobium sp. LA2.1 | reverse complement strand
CGCGCAGGCTCTCATAGTCGATGCCGAGCTTCTTCTTCACGTCGGGACGGAAATTCTCGACCACGACGTCGGCCTTGGCGGCGAGGCGCTTGAACGCAGCAGCCAAAGTCCTCGTCCCACTAGCTGGAGCGAGAGAAGGCCGGCTAGTGCCACATCCCAAACGCTTAGCCTGGGGCCGCATCTAAGCGTCACCATCTCGCGCTGATCTCATCGGTTCTTCAGAGCGGACCATTCTCTGACAAGGGAGGCGAACGTCGATCTTCTCGAAGTATTAAGTTGGTTTGTATTGAGGCCGCCACGACCGCTCAACGAAATCACTGCATTCAGGTGCAGGGTCCAAGATTTCGTCGAATATCGCTGCAACATTGGGCTTTCCAATATGAGTGCGCGTGAAAGGCTTTGCGGTGCCAAGCTTTGAGCGGGCTTTGAGCAACGTATAAATCGGCAAGTACTGAGTGTACCATTGGGCGAACACCTCGCCGCAACCGGGACATTGGAATTGTCCGGCTTCCGCTAAGGGAACGAACCGCATTGAACGTTCGTAAACAGACCCGCATGTTGGGCAGGACATTCGGTCATGAATCTTAGGGGCCATCCGAAGAGTTCACCATGAATGCTATTTGGCTAATCTGAGGCGGGGCTCTTTCCGCGGTGTCGATTTGGCTACTTCCAAGCCAATAGCTATATCCGAGAACTTGTCTATATTAACAGAATCGGCAGAAGGAAGCCTCAACACACCTTTGCCTGACCGAGCCCGTGCCAAACGTCTTACTCTGATGAATGGTTCTCAAATGGCCAAGAAAGTGAGGAGGTCGGGGCGGATCACAGAGGCGGTTTTGGTCAGCCTTGTTGTCTCGTCCTGCGTGAGCTCCGATCAGGCTTCCTCGGTCGCGACCGTTAAAACCGGTGCACCCTGGGCTCGAGACCTCAATGAGCCACCGCCCAGCCGAGAGCCGGTAATGAGCCCTGCGCAGGCGTCAGCTGATCTACGGGCCGCACGGGAGAAAGCATTGCGCTAACGCTTGCGGAACTCCCACTGCTTCTTCGTTATCCACGCTCTTCTGGTCGTTTTGTAGTTCAAACGACCTTGGCAGCCTTTAGACCTGCGATTTCCTCCTGGTCGAACCCGAACTCCTTCAGCACCTCATCAGTCTGCTCCCCAAACTCCGGCGGCCGCGCCACCATCTTGCTCGGCGTGCGCGACAGCGTGACGGGTTGGCCGACCAGGCGGATGTGGCGGTCCTC
>NZ_JBEPQI010000084.1:0-1263 GCF_040547725.1 Bradyrhizobium sp. LA2.1 | reverse complement strand
TGTTCAGCCCGGGGACATGACCGACGGGTGTTCGGGGACATAGCCGACACATCATAGTGCACGGATTTGGCAGCGTGGGAGGCCAAGTCCATGCCCTGGCGAGAGGTGTCGGTGATGGATCAGCGGCGGGAGTTCGTTCGGCTTGCGACGCAGGAGGGAGCGAACCGGCGGGAGCTCTGTCGACGGTTCAATATCCATCCCGACACAGGCTACAAATGGCTTGCACGATGGCAGGCCGACCAGAACATTGAGGACCGCTCGCGGCGGCCGCATGCGAGCCCGGGACAGACCGATTGCAAGCTGGAGGCCGGCATTATCGCGGTACGCGATGCGCATCCGGCATGGGGAGCTCGCAAGATAGCTCGTTGCCTCGAGCGAGAAGGCCGTCACTCGCCAGCCGTTTCAACGGTCCATCAGATCCTGCGTCGGTCTGGCCGCATCACGCCTCCGATCGGCGGCGCGGTGGCCAGCCAGCGTTTTGAGATGCCGGCACCCAATCTGTTGTGGCAGATGGACTTCAAAGGCTGGGTTCGGCTCGGCAATGATGTCCAATGCCATCCTCTGACGGTCGTGGACGACCACTCGCGCTATGATCTGTGCCTGCAGGCCTGTGCAGATCAACGCACAGATACCGTGCGCAGCCGCCTGGAGAAGACCTTTCGCCATTATGGTCTCCCGGAGGCCTTCTTCGTCGATAATGGTTCGCCGTGGGGTGATCCTTCCGGCGAACGATGGACACGGTTCTCGGTCTGGCTGCTCAAGCTTGGCGTCGCCGTCATCCACAGCCGCCCATATCATCCGCAAAGCCGCGGCAAGAATGAACGGTTCCACCGCACGCTCGCGGCTGAGGTGTTCGCGCTGCGGCAGTTCCGCGATCTCGCAGAAACACAGCGTGCCTTCGACGCCTGGCGGGAGGTCTACAACTTCGAGCGACCGCACGAAGCGCTCGGGCAACAGGTCCCGGCTAGTCGATATCGGCCGAGCCAGCGGGCCATGCCCGAGCGATTGCCGGAGGTCGAATACGACAGCCATGAGATTGTGCGCCGCGTCTCCACGACCAAGGCCTATGTCAGCTTCAAGGGATGTCTTTGGAAAGTGCCACAGGCCTTCCGTGGTGAGCGCCTCGCCATCCGCCCCTCGGCAAACGATGCGCAATACGGGGTCTTCTTTGCCGCCCACCAAGTCGCTATCATCGACTTGGCGAGCGGAAAAAGTGTCGGCTATGTCCCCGAACACCCGTCGGTCATGTCCCCGGGCTGAACA
>NZ_JBEPQI010000083.1:0-1442 GCF_040547725.1 Bradyrhizobium sp. LA2.1 | reverse complement strand
TGACAAAGCCGAGCCCTTCGTCTGGACCAAGAAAAAGGTTCGTCAACGCCCCTTCAAAGGCCGCCGTATCACTCAGCTCTGATTCCGGGTACTAGCATGGCGCCTTTGCGGGGGCGACTGGAATGCGGTTCATCGTGCTGTCTGTGCTTGCGCTGCTGGTATTGCCGGCGGCACCAGGCTCCGCGCAATCGGGCCCGTCCGACCGCTCCATCGCCGACAGGCTGCCGCTATTCGCCCGAAACAACTGCCAGCAGATCCGCGATCCCGGCAATCAATTGATTTGCGGTGACGCCGAGCTGGCCGCCGCCGCCGAGAAGCTCGGCACGGCGATCGAGGCGCGGCTCGCCCGCCTGCCCGATCGCCTGCCCGCGATCGAGGAGAATGCGATCTGGATCCGACAGCGCAACCTCGGCTGCGGCATCGTCGGCCAGACCGCGATCCGCGCCGACGATTTCGACCGCGTGAAGGCGTGCCTTCTCAAGGTCACCGAAGAGCGCGCCGCAATCGTGCGTGATCCGGATTTCGACTGTCTCGCGGCCAACACGGCCGCGGGCGCGCTGATCTGCGCGGACCCGTCGCTGGCGCTCACCGAAACCGAGCTCAACAGCCAGGTGCTGGGCCTGATCGGCAGGCTGGATCCAACCGCGGCCCGCTTTGCCTTCGCCGAATACGGCCGATGGACGAGGGAGCGCGATCGCAAGTGCAATCTCGTTGGCAAGGAGAACGTGCCGCTTGCCGAGCTTGCGTCCGCGGAAGATTGTCTCGCCGACCATCTGAAGCGCAAGACCGAGGAGATCGCCGCCGCCAAGGGCGATCCGAAGAAAGTGTTCGGCCGGCAGGTCGCGGCCCGCTCGCCCGACACCGATGCCGTCGATTTCTGCGCCGCGCGGATTCACGCCGCCAATTCGTGCGGCAATTTCCTCCGCATCAACCGCGTCTACGCGCTCGACAGCCAGGTGACCGACCAGGAGGCGCAGGTCACGGGCGAGATCGAGATGGTCGTGCTGGCGCCCTTCACCATGTGCAGCAAGGTCGCTTCCACCTGCACCGGCACCTGCTGGGACCCCAGGACGGGCCGTCCGCAGCCCGGCCTCGGCAGCAAGGAGCGATCCGGCGAGGCCTTCAACGTCACGCGCCGCCTGAGAATCCAGCGGACGTTTGCTTTCGTGAAAGCCGCCGACGGCTGGCGCTGCCGCGAGGACGAATTGGCGCCGGTGAATTCGGGGACGGCGGGCGGGGGATCGTAGGGGCTCTTACCCTCCCCTGGAGGGGGAGGGTCGTTACGCATGAAGCGAAGCGGAATGCGTAGCGGGGTGGGGTGACGGTCTCTCGACGTCCAACACTGCCCGTGTCGAGAGATGACCCCCCCCCCCCCCCCCCGCCCCCCCCCCGCCCCCCCCCCCCCCCGCGGGGGGGGGGGGGGGGGCCAAAAAAAAAAAAAA
>NZ_JBEPQI010000082.1:0-1527 GCF_040547725.1 Bradyrhizobium sp. LA2.1 | reverse complement strand
TCTTACTGAGTCAGAAAGTCGCGATCTTTGATCCTGGAATTGCTGGTATTTTCGGGAGATTCGTTTTTCGGCATGGAGAGCTGGGATGGGTCACCCAAGATCGGACGGGAGTGAATCGCGGTTTGCGGCCTATGTCGAGGGGCTTGTGAGCGTGATCGGCCATGCAGACCGGGCGAAGCCGTTACGGGATTACTGCGTTGGTCTGATGATGCCATGCGAACGCAAGAGCGTGGAACCGATGGCGGCGATCACCGCGCCTGAACGGACAGCGGCGCAGCATCAATCGCTGCTGCATTTTGTCGGTGAAGGGCGCTGGTCGGACGAGAAGGTCTTGACCAAGGTGCGCGAGATGGTGCTGCCGCGGATCGAGCGTCATGGACCGATCGAGGCCTGGATTATCGACGACACAGGTTTTCCCAAGCAGGGCCGGCATTCAGTAGGAGTGGCACGACAGTATTGCGGCCAACTCGGCAAGCAGGACAATTGTCAGGTCGCGGTGTCGCTGTCGATTGCCAATCACCACGCCAGCCTGCCGGTCGCTTATCGCCTGTACCTACCGCAGGAATGGCAAGATCGCGCACGCCGGCGAAAGGCCGGCATTCCTGAGGACATTGTCTTCAAGACCAAGCCGCAGATCGCGTTCGATCAGATTCGTAAGGCCTGCGAGGCCGGCCTGCCGCGCGGCGTCGTGCTGATGGATGCCGGTTACGGTGCCAACACCGAACTGCGCACGGATATCGCAACGCTGGGGTTGAGCTATGTCGCTGGCATTCTACCGAACACCACGGTGTGGGCGCCGGGCATGGTGCCGCTGCGCGCCAAAAGATGGTCGGGCCAGGGAAGGCCGCCGAAGTTGATACGGCGTGATCGCCATCATCAGCCAATCTCGGTCAAGAAACTCGCGCTCGGCTTGCCGGCAAAGGCATGGCGCACGATCGCGTGGCGCGAAGGTTCGGCCGAGCAGCTCACCTCGCGCTTTGCTCGGGTGCGCGTGCGGGTTGCCCATCGCGATTACAACCTCACCAAGAGCCGCCCGGAAGAATGGCTGTTGATCGAGTGGCCGAAGAACGAGGCCGAGCCGACAAAATATTGGCTCTCGACCGTTCCCGAAAAGATCGCCTTCCATCGGTTGGTCGACCTGACAAAACTGCGCTGGCGCATTGAGCGCGACTATCAGGAACTCAAGCAGGAGGTCGGGCTCGGCCACTTCGAAGGGCGCGGTTGGCGCGGCTTCCACCACCATGCCACACTATGCATAGCGGCTTACGGATTCCTCATCTCCGAAAGGGAGACGATTCCCCCCTCAGCGCCTCGTTCAGCCGGGCTGTTCCAAACGCCTGCCCTTCCCGAAGGTTACAAACCCAGAGGCTCCGCCGCTGCGCACCGAACGGCACATTCCAAACTCGATTGCGACGATGCGTCGACGGCTCGTTCTCGCCCTCGTCAGAAGTCTGTCGCGATGTCCATGTTGCGCAAGAGCGATCCTGCGTCCGCGATCGCGCAAAAATTTATGACGCAGTAAGACTA
>NZ_JBEPQI010000081.1:0-1705 GCF_040547725.1 Bradyrhizobium sp. LA2.1 | reverse complement strand
CTAGCCCGGATATCTCACACGGATCGAGCGCATCGAGGCGCCGAATCAGCGAAAGTTGTTTTGCGAGAACGACTTTGAGATGATTCGAGAGGCGCCCCGATGCCGACAGAGTGTACCGCAGAACTGTTCGAGTTTGCAGCCATCGAACGCCGATCTGTTGTGGGCGGATTTGACGGCGGAGCGATCACATCGGACGCTGGAGCGTTGTTGCTGGGGGCGACGGATGGTGCAATCCAGCTGATGAGGCGGTTTGCGGAATGCTTTGTCGATCATCGGCGGCCGGGGCAGGTGGAGCACGCTGTGCGGACGCTGGTTGGCCAGCGGGTATTCGGGATCGCGCTGGGCTACGAGGACGTCATCGATCATGATGAGCTGCGGCACGATCCGGTGATGGCGGTGCTGGCAGGCAAGCTTGAGGCGCGGCGCAAGGATTGTGCGGCGGTGGCCGGCAAATCGACACTCAACCGGCTGGAGCTGAGCCGGGAGATTGCCACGCGTTATCACAAGATCGCGCACGAACCGGCGAGCATTGCCGGACTGTTCGTCACGCTGTTCCTGGACGCCTACCGGACGGCTCCGAACGAGATCATTCTCGACCTTGACGCCACGGACGACCCGCTGCACGGGCATCAGGAGGGGCGGTTCTTCCATGGCTATTACGATTGCTACTGTTATCTGCCGCTGTACGTGTTCTGCGGGCGCCACCTGCTGGCCGCCAAGCTGCGGCCCGCCAACATCGACGGCTCGGCGGGCGCGGTCGAGGAGATCGCCCGGATCGTGGCGCAGATCCGTGAGCGCTGGCCGCAGACCCGCATTGTCTTGCGGGCCGACTCCGGCTTTGCACGCGATGCCCTGATGACGTGGTGTGAGGCAAACGGCATCGACTTCATCTTCGGGCTGGCCCGCAACGCCCGCCTCACCCGCGCGATCGGAGCTGAACTGGTCGAGGCCCGCGACGAGAGCCAGGCCACCAGTCGGCCGGCGCGCCGGTTCAAGGAACTGACCTGGTCGACGCGCAACAGCTGGAGCCGCGCGCGGCGCGTCATCGCCAAGGCGGAGTGGACGCAAGGCGAAGCCAATCCGCGCTTCATCGTCACCTCGCTGACCGCGGCCGATGGCGACGGCCGCCGGCTCTACGAAGAGGTCTATTGCGCGCGCGGCGAGATGGAGAACCGCATCAAAGAGTGCCAGATGGACCTGTTCGCCGACCGCACCTCGACCGGCACCATGCAGGCCAACCAATTGCGGCTGTGGTTCGCCTCGATGGCTTATGTTCTGCTCGACAGCCTGCGCCGCATCGCCCTGCAGGCGACCGAGTTGGCTGATGCCAGCTGCGGCACCATCCGCCGCAAGCTGTTCAAAATCGGCGCCCTCGTCACCATCAGCGTCCGCCGTGTTAAGTTCGCCATGGCATCCGGCTGTCCTTACAAGGCCGCCTTTGCCACGGCGCATCGGGCGCTCATCGCCGCAGCAGATACCGGTTGAGCCAGGCGCGCCGTCGACATCACCCGCGATTGCTCGCCGGCAGCGGCAGCATTTGGCGCGTCTTCCCGCACACGCAAGCCGCGCCAATCGAACACCAGACTCGTCTTTGGCGAGCCAGGCAAACCGACCCAGGCGTCCAAACCAACCTCCCGTCCCCGCAAACTCGCTCCCCGCTCACAATCGGATCGCTACACGCCCGGCTGTGAGATATCCGGGCTAG
>NZ_JBEPQI010000080.1:0-1759 GCF_040547725.1 Bradyrhizobium sp. LA2.1 | reverse complement strand
GCGCGCGACAATCATCGCGGCAATCATCACCTCGCCGCGACACCGACTCCCCATCCTGATTGTCGCGCGCTTCCCATCCAGATTGTCGCGCTATACTCTGAGAATGTCCGATTATCGAGACAGCGACGAGCGCCATCGCAAGGTTGCACGATGAAGAAGGTAATCAACTCAGCACTGTCGCGCCGCCACTTTTTGCGGCTCACGTCAGTGGCCGCGGCATCAGCTCTGACTCCAACGGTGTTGTGGGCCGAGCAGCAACAAGCAGCGGATTCGGCCACATCCCAGGCCGCGCCCGCACGCATCGCCACGTTCGAGGAGGTATGGCGGACCGTGCGAGATCGCTTTTACGATCCGCACCTAGACGGGCTCGATTGGTCGGCCGTCCGGGAACGTTACTTGCCGGACGCCACGCGGGCGAGTTCCGAAGAGGCGCTCGCCGGCGTCATTAATAACATGCTCTCTGAGCTGCATGCTTCGCACACCCGCTACTACACACCGTACGAACCAGAGTACTACCAGCTTTCTGATATCTTTGCTGGTGCGTTAAGGCGGCGCGGACTGGAACGTGTTTTTCCGAATGGCCGTATCTCCTATCCCGGCATTGGCATCCTCTCGCGTCTCGACACGCAGGGTCGCAACATGATCACCGGTGTTATAGAAGGCACGCCAGCCCAACAAGCCGGCCTGCTCGCTGGCGATGCGATCGTCTTCGCCGATGGTGCACCGTTTGAGCCGGTACAGTCATTCCGTGGCAAGGTCGGCAAGGAAGTTGTGCTGGGGCTGCGTCGTGCCGGCGCGTTTATGCAAATATCGGTTACTCCGGTCGAAATTGAGCCCAACAAGATGTTCTTGGACGGCTTGAAGGCCAGCGCCCGTATAATACCGGCCAACGGCCGTAGCATCGGCTATGTTCATGTCTGGTGCTACGCCGGCTCCGTGTATCAGCGGACGCTCGAGCATCTTCTATCGCAGAGTCCCCTGAACGGCGCCGACGCACTGATCTGGGACTTGCGCGATGGCTGGGGCGGCGCGATCCCCGGATATCTTGATTTGTTCAACACGCGAGCGCCGACGATACAGGTCACTGATCGCAATGGCGCCAGCGAACTCGAGAACGTGAAGTGGCGCAAGCCTGTCGCCATGCTTGTCAACGGTGGCACCCGCAGCGGCAAGGAAATCCTTGCCTATGGCTTCAAGAAATATCGGCTTGGCGAGGTCATCGGTAGCCGGACCGAGGGAGCTGTCCTCGCTGCGACGGCATTTCTCATTGATGGCGGCTTGCTGTTGCTCGCGGTCGGGGACGTGGAGGTCGACGGCGAGCGGCTGGAAGGCGTTGGCGTCGCACCCACGATCGAGGTCCAAGCCGAGCCGGGCTCCATGGGTCTAGATGATCCTCAACTCAATCGTGCAATCGCAGTCCTATCCGTGGCCTGATCCTCGGGAGGCAGCTAAGAGATCCATTCCTGACTAGGTCCGGTTTGCGCGCCAAAAGCTGCCCTCCCTGCCAAGTCGCAGTTTGACCCAGAACGGTCGTTAGGCACGCAGTTCATTCGATCGCCTTCTGCGTGCGCAGACCACCGTCAAAGCCGGGCCGAGCATCACCGTCTTGTCGAGGAACCTTGCCTCCGGATCTGTGTTGTCGATCGCAACGCGCGACGCCAATGGCGTAAGCGCGAATTTCCCTGCACCTTTTGCTTTTGGGTGCTCTGATGCATGAGGTGTCCACCAAAATAGGTGGACACCTTGTGATGGCAGACGA
>NZ_JBEPQI010000079.1:0-1902 GCF_040547725.1 Bradyrhizobium sp. LA2.1 | reverse complement strand
GTAAGCATCCGGCGAAGACCGCGCGCGGGTCATTTTCGGCTCAGGCGGCTTGATCAACGTTCCGGATGGCAGAGCGCCAATTCCATGGCAGCAGTTCGTCGAGCCTTTGGACGGGATGCTCGGCGATGCGCGCCAGAACGTCGGCGAGCCAGGCTTGCGGATCGACGTCGTTCATCTTGGCGGTGACGATCAGGCTGTACATCACCGCCGCCCGCTCGCCGCCGCGATCCGAGCCGCAGAACAACCACGACTTCCGACCTAAAGCGATGCCGCGCACGCCACGCTCCGCCGCATTGTTGGACAGGCAGATGCGGCCGTCATCGAGGAAGCGGGTAAATGCGCTCCAGCGCTTGAGCATGTAGTCCATGGCCTTGGCGACATCGTTGCTGCGCGAGAGCTTGGCGCGTTGTGTGCGCATCCAGGCTTCCAGATCGGCCACGAGCGGCGCGCTGAGTTCCCGGCGAACTGCCTGGCGCCTTTCGGCGCTCTGACCGTTGATGGTCCGCTCGATCTCGAACAGGGCGTCGATCCGGCGGACTGTTTCCAGCGCCAGCGGCGAGATCACTGCCGGCTTCTTGCCCTGAGCCTTGCGACGCGCATTCTCGGCCAGATCAGCCATCACGAAGAACGGCCGCCGGGCATGGACCCAGCACGCGGCTTCCAGGATCGGACCTGCGTTGCGGCCCGGTTCGTAAAGCCTGCCATAGCCGCCATAGGCATCGGCCTGGAAGATTCCGCTGTAGTTGGCCAAGTGAGCCTGGGGATGCTCGCCGGCCCGATCGCGCGAGTAATAGAACACCGCGCCCGGCGGGGCCTGCCCTCCAAAAGGCTTGTCGTCGCGCACATAGACCCAGATCCGGCCGGTGTCGGTCTTGCCTTTGGCCAGGACCGGGACCGTGGTGTCGTCCCCGTGCAATCGCTCGGCGCTCAGTACGTAGGCCTCGAGGCGCTTGAACAAAGGTGCCAGCGCCGCGGTGCAGCCGCCGACCTGGTCGGCCAGGGTCGACAGACTGATCGGCACGCCCTCCTTGGCATAGCGCTCCGCTTGCCGGTTCAGCGGCTGATGTTGACCAAACTTCTCGAACAGCACCATCGCCAGCAGGCTTGGCCCCGCCCAGCCGCGGGCAAGCACATGGAACGGCGCCGGAGCCTGGCTGATCTTCTCGCAATCACGGCAAGTAAACTTCTCGCGGACGTGCTGGATCACTTTCCAGGATTTCGGGATCACCTCCAGCGTCTCGGTGATGTCCTCGCCGAGCTTGGACAGCCGCGCGCCGCCACAGCAGGCGCACGCCACAGGTCCCGGCACGATCACCCGCTCGCGAGGCAGATGCTCCGGGAACGGCTGGCGTGACGGCCGCTTGCGCGTGAACGACGCCACCTTCGTGGTTTTGGCCGCGGCCATTTCGGCGGCGAGTTCGTCCTCCGTCGCCGAACTCTCCAGCTCCTCCAGCGTCAGTTCAAGCTGATCCAATAGCCGCGCGGTACGCTCCGAGCGCGGACCATGGCGGTCGCGGTTGAGTTTCTCGATCTGCAGCTTCAGATGGGCGATCAACGCCTGGTCGTCGGACTGCCGGGCACGGGCGGCCGCAGCCTCCGCCCGAGCAACGATCAATGCCGCTTGCAGCGTTTCGATGTCGTCTGGCAGCGATTCAAGGCCGTCACCCATGGCCCCGATGGAATCACAAAAGAGGCGATTTGAGGCGTCTTTTCTTCCGCACCTCAGAACTTTTTTGAGCCTATCCTGCGCTCTGTGGCCGCCACGTGTGCTGCGGATTGCGCCAGTCGATCGCCTCCAGCAGATAACTCATCTGCGCCGCGCTCAGCCCCACCACACCGCCCACCGTCGCCGGCCAGACAAAACGGCCACGGTCCAACCGCTTCGCGTAGAGCGACAATCCA
>NZ_JBEPQI010000078.1:0-2227 GCF_040547725.1 Bradyrhizobium sp. LA2.1 | reverse complement strand
CCCGCGGTCTGTTCCTTCAGCGCCGCGATCAGACCGGGACGGTCGAACTTGGCGACATAGTCGTGGAAGCCGGCCTGACGGCCGCGCTCGATCGCCGCCGGCGACACCAGCGCGGACAGGCCGATGATCGGCATCGCGCCCAGATTGGTGTCGGAGCGGATCACTTCGGCGAACTCGAACCCGTTCATGTCGGGCATCTCGATGTCGGTGAGGACCACGTCGAAGCTCTGCGCACGCAGCGCAGCCAAGCCCTCCTGCGCGGTCGGCGCGGTGCGGACGCGGTAGCCGGCCGCCTTCAGCACGGGTGCCAGCATGTTGCGGAAGAAGGCCGAGTCGTCGACCAAGAGCACCGACTGCGAGTGCTGCGACGGCTTCATCTCCTTGCGGGTGAACCAGTCGGCGAACGCCATCGGCAGGAAGTGGCCGACGTCGATCACTTCGGTGGCCTGGCCCTTGATCACGGCCGAGCCGAGAATGCCGGAGGCTGAGCCGCCGACCTCGATGTTGAGCCGTTCCTCGACGATGTCGATGATCTCGTCGACGACGAGGCCCATGGAGCGGCCGTCATCGGCGAACACCAGGATCGGCTGGGCGCCCTGGCTGGCGATGGTGACGCTCTCCATGGCGACGAGCGGCATCAGCTGCTCGCGGTACTGCACCATGTAGCGGCCGTTGGAGAACTCGATCTTGTCGGCCGGGAGCTCTTCCAGGCGGGTGACGAGCCCGAGCGGGACCGCCTTGGGCTGGCTGGAGCCGGCGCGGAAGACGAGGAGCGAGGTAGTCTGCTCGCCACTTCCGATGTGATGCGCGCCGTTCTCGTCGCCCATGTCATGGGCCGAGGAGCCGGCGGCGCCGAGCGCCTTGGCAATGCCGTTGGGATCGATGATCATGATGACAGCGCCATCGCCCAGAATGGTGTTGCCGGAGAACATGTCGATGTGACGCAGCTTCGTCGACATCGGCTTCACCACGATCTCTTCGGTGTGGAAGACGCCGTCGACGACGATGCCAAAGGTCTGGCTGCCGACCTGCGTGACCACGATAAAGCCGTTCTCGGGATCGCTGGCCGCGCCGTCGTCGATCTTCAAGAGCTTCTTGAGGTGGATCAGCGGCAAGAGCTTGTTGCGCAACCTGAGCACCGCGGTGTCCTTGATGCGCTCGATGCGGTGCTCGCTGTTGGCGCGGGCACGGACGAGCTCGACCACCGAGAGCTGCGGGATCGCGAAGCGGTCGCCGGCGGCTTCCACGATCAGGGCCGAGACGATGGCCAAGGTCAGCGGGATCTTGATGGTGACGGAGGAACCCTCGCCGGCCACCGACTTGATGTCGATGGTGCCGCCGATCTGGTCGATATTGGTGCGCACCACGTCCATGCCGACGCCGCGGCCGGAGACCGAGGTGATGGCGGCCGCGGTCGAGAAGCCCGGCGCGAAGATGAACTTGTGGATCTGGGCTTCGCTCATCTTCTCGAGCTCGGCCTCGGTGACGAGACCTGAGGAGATCGCCTTGGCCTTGATCCTCTCGGTGTTGAGGCCTCTTCCGTTGTCGGCGATGCAGATGATGATGTGGCCGCCCTCGTGATAGGCGGACAGGCGGATGGTGCCCTGCTCGCCCTTGCCGCTAGCCAGCCGCTCGGCGGGGGTCTCCAGGCCGTGGTCGGCGGAGTTGCGCACCATGTGGGTGAGCGGGTCCTTGATCAGGTCGAGCACCTGGCGGTCGAGCTCGGTGTCGGCGCCGTGCATCTCCAGCTCGATCTGCTTGCCGAGTTCGCTCGACAGATCGCGGACGATGCGGGGCAGCTTCTGCCAGGCATTGCCGATCGGCTGCATGCGCGTCTTCATGACGCCTTCCTGCAGCTCGGCGGTGACGTTGGACAGGCGCTGCAACGGCACCTTGAACTCGGTGTCTTCGTTGCGGCGGGAGATCTCCAGCAGCTGGTTGCGGGTCAGGACCAGTTCGGAGACCATGGTCATCAGATGCTCCAGCGTATCCACGTTGACGCGGATCGACTGGTTGGCGATGCGGTCGCCTTCGGCGGCGCCCTCGTCGGCCATCGACTTCTTCGGCGCGGCCTTTTCCTTGGCGGGCTTCGCAGCTTCCTTGGCGGCGGGCGCCGGAGCTTCAGCAGCCGGCGCGGGCTCGGCCTTGACGACGGGGGCCGGCGCTTCGATCGCGGTCTCGCGGAAGGCGCGCTCGAGCTCGTCGAGCGAGACTTCGCCCGGACGCA
>NZ_JBEPQI010000077.1:0-2465 GCF_040547725.1 Bradyrhizobium sp. LA2.1 | reverse complement strand
ATAGCGAGGCGGTCAAGCTTCGCTAAAAGGATCATTTACAACTCGCATTCCTCTCAGACGCAGCCTTGTGAGCTACATCGAAAGGCGCACGAGCGCCGAAATGATCCGGAGATAATGAAGTATCGCGCAACAATTGCTTGTTGCCCGATCCAACTCGGATCGATCTCCTCTTTACGATGTCAGAAATCACGCAGCTCACTGTCCATCCGGACTAGCAAGTGCGAAGTGATGTTTCGCGGACGATTCAGGTGCACGATCAGTCGATGATCAAACCATCTGGTGGAGCCAGACGGGATCGAACCGACGACCTCATGCTTGCAAAGCACGCGCTCTCCCAGCTGAGCTATGGCCCCGTAACCAGAAGACGAATGCTCACTCGATGAGTGTGGTGGGCCTGGGAAGACTTGAACTTCCGACCTCACGCTTATCAAGCGCGCGCTCTAACCAACTGAGCTACAAGCCCCTAACGCATATCCAGTCAAGGACCAGGGATTCTGCAAGCTTGCAGCCCCAGCGCGTGTTCGTCCGCGAAGAAAGAGAAACGAAGACGGCGAAATCCCGCCAATGCAGCTCAACAATCCTGACGATCGTTGGCCACTGATGTTTCTAAAACGGTTCGATAGAAGCAAGCTTCTGAAGAACCATCCTTAGAAAGGAGGTGATCCAGCCGCAGGTTCCCCTACGGCTACCTTGTTACGACTTCACCCCAGTCGCTGACCCTACCGTGGCCGGCTGCCTCCATTGCTGGTTAGCGCACCGTCTTCAGGTAAAACCAACTCCCATGGTGTGACGGGCGGTGTGTACAAGGCCCGGGAACGTATTCACCGTGGCGTGCTGATCCACGATTACTAGCGATTCCAACTTCATGGGCTCGAGTTGCAGAGCCCAATCCGAACTGAGACGGCTTTTTGAGATTTGCGAAGGGTTGCCCCTTAGCGTCCCATTGTCACCGCCATTGTAGCACGTGTGTAGCCCAGCCCGTAAGGGCCATGAGGACTTGACGTCATCCCCACCTTCCTCGCGGCTTATCACCGGCAGTCTCCTTAGAGTGCTCAACTAAATGGTAGCAACTAAGGACGGGGGTTGCGCTCGTTGCGGGACTTAACCCAACATCTCACGACACGAGCTGACGACAGCCATGCAGCACCTGTGTTCCAGGCTCCGAAGAGAAGGTCACATCTCTGCGACCGGTCCTGGACATGTCAAGGGCTGGTAAGGTTCTGCGCGTTGCGTCGAATTAAACCACATGCTCCACCGCTTGTGCGGGCCCCCGTCAATTCCTTTGAGTTTTAATCTTGCGACCGTACTCCCCAGGCGGAATGCTTAAAGCGTTAGCTGCGCCACTAGTGAGTAAACCCACTAACGGCTGGCATTCATCGTTTACGGCGTGGACTACCAGGGTATCTAATCCTGTTTGCTCCCCACGCTTTCGTGCCTCAGCGTCAGTATCGGGCCAGTGAGCCGCCTTCGCCACTGGTGTTCTTGCGAATATCTACGAATTTCACCTCTACACTCGCAGTTCCACTCACCTCTCCCGAACTCAAGATCTTCAGTATCAAAGGCAGTTCTGGAGTTGAGCTCCAGGATTTCACCCCTGACTTAAAGACCCGCCTACGCACCCTTTACGCCCAGTGATTCCGAGCAACGCTAGCCCCCTTCGTATTACCGCGGCTGCTGGCACGAAGTTAGCCGGGGCTTATTCTTGCGGTACCGTCATTATCTTCCCGCACAAAAGAGCTTTACAACCCTAGGGCCTTCATCACTCACGCGGCATGGCTGGATCAGGGTTGCCCCCATTGTCCAATATTCCCCACTGCTGCCTCCCGTAGGAGTTTGGGCCGTGTCTCAGTCCCAATGTGGCTGATCATCCTCTCAGACCAGCTACTGATCGTCGCCTTGGTGAGCCATTACCTCACCAACTAGCTAATCAGACGCGGGCCGATCTTTCGGCGATAAATCTTTCCCCGTAAGGGCTTATCCGGTATTAGCACAAGTTTCCCTGTGTTGTTCCGAACCAAAAGGTACGTTCCCACGCGTTACTCACCCGTCTGCCGCTGACGTATTGCTACGCCCGCTCGACTTGCATGTGTTAAGCCTGCCGCCAGCGTTCGCTCTGAGCCAGGATCAAACTCTCAAGTTGGACTTGAACTTTGAACCGGCTGATCACAACGTTTGACGAGGTCCCACCATTATTTCGACAACCGAAGTCGCCGAGCTGCCCGCGATTCACATCGCTGGCAGCGATGGTGTTTCCTTTAAAACGTGTACCGCCGAAGTCTTTCGTCCCCTCTCAGAACTCAAAAGCCGAAGCTCTTCAGTGTCCGAGAGGCGCAAGGACTCCGCCGTCCACGTTTCTCTTTCTTCATCTTCACTTGTCAAACAGCCCGGGACCAGGAGGTCCCAACCTTCCAGAGTGGAAGGGTTCCGACACCCTTACCGACGATGAATGAACTCCAATCGACTTA
>NZ_JBEPQI010000076.1:0-2593 GCF_040547725.1 Bradyrhizobium sp. LA2.1 | reverse complement strand
GTAAGCGCGATTTTCTCCGCACGGTGACGCCCGCGCTTTTGACGGATGGCCTTCGTATCGAGGGCGGCATCTGACCCGTTCAGGCAGCGGCGGTTTTGAGGAAGTTGAAGGGCAGCAGGTCGGTAATATCGGCGTCGTCGGCGCGCTGAGGCAATTCGGTGAGCACGTGGCGCAACCAGGCTAACGGCTCGACGCGTGAGGCGCGGCAGGTCAGCATCAGACTGTAGACGACGGCACTGGCCCTGGCTCCCTCGACGGTGTCGCTGAACAGCCAGCTCTTTCTGCCAGTGGCAAAGATTCTGATATCGCGCTCCAGGAGATTGTTGTCGATCGGCATCCTGCCGTCTTGCGTGTAGCGCGTCAGATATTCCCATTGGTTCAGAGTGTAGGATACGGCATCGCCAAGCTTGCTGTCGGGCAAGACTTTCGGGGCGATTTGATCGAGCCATTCCTTGAGGGCGTTCAGGACGGGAATGCTGTGTTGCTGGCGGAAGCGGCGAATGCATTGATCTGGCGTTTCGCCTCTGTCTGGTTTTTCGTCCCGCGCCTGCCTTTCAACCCGGTAAAGCTGTTCGAAGAACCGCAGCGCCTGCTCGGGCGGACCGCCGCCCTTCTTCCTCGCCTTGAGGGCATCGACAAAGCGCCGTCGGGAGTGGGCCATGCATCCAATGTGGGTGGCCCCTTCCAGCGTGCGCCATGCGGTATAGCCGTCACTCATCACGATGCCACGGTAATCGCCGAGGAAGGCCTGCGGGTGGATCTGGCCGCGGCCCGGCTGATAATCCAGAAGAACGATGGGCTCGTGACTGCCCTGGCCGCTGCGATAAGCCCACATGTACGATGTGCTGGTGGCTTTTTTGTCCTTCTCCTTGAGGACCTGAACCGTCGTCTCGTCGCCATGGATGAGAGGTTGCAGTCTGAGCCGCAGCTTCAGGGCGTCTGAGATGCGATGCAGATGCTTCTCGCTCGAGCCGATCACCCAGTGACCCAAAGCGCCGCGGCTGACAGGAACACCTGCGCGTTCGAAGGCCTGCGCCAGACGGTAGAGCGGCGTGCCATCGACATATTTGTGAACCAGCGCGAACGCCAGCGTTGAGGCCGTGGCAACGCTGCCCGGCAAGGGCTGCGTCGGCATCGGCGCGGTCACGACAGGGGCATTGATCCCGGTGCGATCGCAATGGCGGCACCCATATTTGAAGCGCACATTCTGTAAAACCTTCGCCTTCACCTCGATATGAAGTTGCTCGGTGACAGTCTCGCCCATGCGATGCATCTGGCCACGGCAGCAAGGACACGCCTTCTGATCGTCGGGCAGGTCATACTCGACCCGCTCACGCGGCAGGTTCCCCGGCAGCGGTCTGCGGCCGCGCTTCTTTCCCGTTGTGCTTTCGACGGGTGGCAAGCCCGTGTCCGGAAGTTCGGCGATATTGTCCGTTTCGCTGCCGGCATCATCCTCGTCGGCGGCCTGCTCGGCTTCATTGAACAGACGGTCGACGTGCTTTTCGCTGCGCGGCGCAAAACGATGCAGGCGTGCCAGCGCCAGTTCTTCCTCGAGCCTGACGACGCGCCCCGTGAGCTGACGATTCTCCACCTGCAGCGCAGCAATGCGCGCCAACAGCGCTTCGACACTCGGTTCGCCGGTTCGATTCATCGGATTCTTGAATCTGAACCGTACCGACGCGTCAACCGCTCAACTCGAGAGCTCAGCCGGCAACCTGATATTGCCGCACCGGATGGCGGACCATCGCATCGATATCGATGCCGTCAAGTATCCAGTGCAATTGCTCGGTCGTCAGCGTGACGACCGCCTCCTGGCGGCGCGGCCATCGGAACTTGTCCTCGGTCAGCCGCTTCAGGACCAGCACAAAGCCGGACCGGTCGAAGAACAGCAACTTCATCCGGTCGCAACGGCGATTGCAGAACGCAAAAACCGCCGGAGCGAACGGATCGAGCGCCATCGTCTCCTGGACCAGAACCGCAAGGCTGTTGATGCCAGCCCGGAAGTCGATCGGCTCACGGTGCAGATAGACCTGCAGGTCACCGCCCAGTCTGAACATGGCCCAGGGCTCCGATGATCGCCGTCAATGCATCCACATCGCCGCATTCCAGCGCGACCTTCACGCCGTTCGGCAGCGACGCGCTCACTTTGGCCGGAGAACAAAAAGCTGTAGTCCCCTTGGGTTCCGACCCGCGCACTTCATCGCAAGCCGCCGGCAAACCCACCATCGCCACGCTGCTCCCCCGCGACAGGGCGCGATCGGAAGCCCCCTCAAGTTGAACCGGGATGAACGCCGATGGGGAAGACCGCGGGAGAGACCTGGTCGCGGTGTGCTTCTTGATCCATTTCCGAAGCAGGTTCGCGTTGACCCCGTGTTCGAGCGCAAGTCTCGATACCGAAACGCCAGGCTCAAGACAACTCGCGACAAGACGCTCCTTCGATGTCGCCTCGTAGCGCCGGCGACCGTTCCGACCAACAAGCCTGACCCGCAGTTTCTGATCATCGTCTGCCATCACAAGGTGTCCACCTATTTTGGTGGACACCTCATGCATCAGAGCACCCAAAAGCAAAAGGTGCAGGGAAATTCGCGCTTAC
>NZ_JBEPQI010000075.1:0-2646 GCF_040547725.1 Bradyrhizobium sp. LA2.1 | reverse complement strand
TGCGGCGCGGCAATCAGGATGGAAGTGCAGCGTCAATCAGGATGAGAGAGCTTCGCCGGGCTCGTGACGCAGGGAGGGCGTAGCCCGACCGGAGTTACGAGCCCGGCGACGGCGCGATCCGAGCGGACCGCGCCGTCTGGTGATCGCGGCTGGCCGGTGATGGATGGTTCTTCTCGCCAAAGAGGAATCACCCGTTGCCAGGCTGCCATGTCACCGATCACCAGATGAGGCTCTACATGAAGTTCCGTCAAACCAATTCGCCGCCAGAGGCGGCCGCGAAGGCGTCGTTCAGTTCGTCGACCGCCTATCGGCTCGAGAAGGATCTGCGTCTTCCGTCGCAAAAGAAGTCACCGCGGCAAAGGCGCCGGCCGGATCCCTTGGCCAACGTCTTCGGCCTGGAGGTCGTGCCGATGCTGAAGGCGGCTCCCGGCGTGCGGCCTGTGGCGATCTTCGAGGAGATGCTCCGACGCCATCCTGAGCTGGGGGCTGGAATCCGCCGCACGCTCGAGCGCCGGATCCGCGCCTGGCGGGCGATCCACGGCGAGGAGCAGGAGGTCATCTTCCGCCAGACCCACGAAGTGGGCCAGGTCGGCCTGTCCGACTTCACCGATATGGGCGAGCTTGGGGTCGCCATCGCTGGCGTGACGCTCGATCATCGCCTCTATCACTTCCGGTTGGCCTATTGCGGGTTTGAACACGCCCATGTTGTGCTCGGTGGCGAGAGCTTCGTCGCATTGGCCGAAGGGCTGCAGAATGCCCTGTGGTCGCTCGGTGGGGCACCGCGGGAGCATCGGACCGACAGCCTGTCGGCCGCCTTCTGCAATCTCGATCGCAATGCAAGGGACGATCTGACCAAGCGGTACGAGGACCTCTGCGCTCACTACGGCATGCGGCCTTCCCGCAACAATCGCGGCATCGCCCACGAGAACGGGGCGATCGAGAGCTCGCATGGCCATCTCAAGCGGACAATCGCCGATGCGCTGCTGTTGCGCGGCACTGCCGACTTCGATGATCTTGCCGCCTATCGAGGCTTCATCGACGAGATCGTCAGCCGCCGCAATGCCCGCAACGCCAAGCGGATCGACCACGAGCGCGCCACCCTGCAGGCGTTGCCAGATCGCCGCACCTCGGACTACGAGGAGGTGATTGTCCGCGTGACGTCAAGCGGCGGCTTCACCTTGCGCAAGGTGTTTTACACCGTGCCGTCGCGTTTAATCGGGCACCAACTGCGGGCGCGTCTTTACGACGATCGTCTCGACGTGTTTGTCGGCGGCACCCATCTCGTCACCCTGCCGCGTGGGCGGCCGCATCCCAACGGTAAGCACGACCAGGTCGTCGATTATCGGCACGTGATCCATTCCTTGCGGCGCAAGCCAATGGCGCTGCTCAATCTCGTCTACCGTGATCGGCTGTTCCCGCGCGATGCCTATCGCCGAACCTTCGATTGCTTGCGCGAACGGCTACCGGACAGGAAAGCCTGCCGGATCATGGTCGATCTGCTCGCACTGGCCCATGAGCGCGGCTGCGAGGCCGAACTCGCCAATCAGCTCGCGACCGAGCTTGATGCCGGCCGACTGCCCGACCTCAACCGGCTGCGCGCTTACTTCGCTCCCGATCCGGCCTGCGTGCCGCACGTCGTGGTGCAGCTCGCACCGCTCGCCACTTATGAGTGCCTCGTCGGTGCTGGCGAGATCGGAGGTGCCGCATGAGCACGGCCAACACCATTGACACCGCGCGCCTCAATCTGTTGCTCAACGAGTTGCGGCTGCCAGCCATCAAGGTGCTGTGGCCGCAATTTGCCGAGCAGTCCGACAAGGAAGGCTGGCCGGCAGCCCGCTTCCTCGCCACCATTGCCGAGCACGAGATCGCCGAACGCGGCCGCCGCCGCGTCGAGCGCCATCTCGTCGAGGCGCGGCTGCCCGCTGGAAAGACCTTCGACAACTTCGACTTTGAGGCTGTGCCGATGATCTCCAAGGCGCAGGTGACCGCGCTCGCCGCCGGCGATGGTTGGCTCGGCAAGGGCGCCAATCTGCTGCTGTTCGGCCCGCCCGGCGGCGGCAAGAGTCACTTGGCGGCAGCCATCGGCCTGGCCCTTATCGAGAACGGATGGCGCGTCCTCTTCACCCGCACCACCGATCTCGTCCAGAAGCTCCAGGTAGCGCGGCGCGAGCTCAATCTCGAGGCCGCCATTAACCGCCTCGATCGCTTCGACCTCCTGATCTGCGATGATCTTGCCTACGTCACCAAGGACCAGGCCGAGACCAGCGTGCTGTTCGAGCTCATCAGCGCTCGCTACGAGCGGCGTTCCATGCTGATCACCGCCAATCAGCCCTTTGGAGAGTGGAACAGGGTCTTCCCGGATCCTGCTATGACGCTCGCCGCCATCGATCGCCTCGTTCACCACGCCACCATCGTCGAGATGAACGTCGAAAGCTATCGCAGGCGCACCGCGCTCGAGCGGAAGCGTGGTCCAGGGCGACCATCCTCGCACGCGACACCAAAAACATTCGCTGATTGACGCTCCGCGACAATCAGAGCGAACAAAACTCTTGCGCGCGACAATCATCGCGGCAATCATCACCTCGCCGCGACACCGACTCCCCATCCTGATTGTCGCGCGCTTCCCATCCAGATTGTCGCGCTATA
>NZ_JBEPQI010000073.1:0-3916 GCF_040547725.1 Bradyrhizobium sp. LA2.1 | reverse complement strand
GCGACCTCGCCACCGTCTCCGATGGGCGCTCTCCAAAAAGGGCTTTGTATTCCGAGGCAAAACGACCGAATTCAGTAACGCCGTGTTCGCTCATGATGTTTGTGACTTTACTTGACGGCACACATTTTCCGCGGAGTGCACGGCGGACCTTGTTGAGTTGACGTAGCTTAAGATAGCTTGCCGGCCCGACGCCCAGCTGCTGCCGGAACGTCCTCAACAGCGTCCGGCTTGTTACGTCAGCAGCGAGGGCCAGGTCAGCAACCTGAAGCCCTCCCCATTTCTGACCACGGGCATACTTCAAAGCTTTTGCCACGGTGTCGCTGGACAATCGGGACTTCTCCGTTGGGAGACACATTTCGTTGTCCGAGCCCGCAATTGCACCGATCAATGCGTTTAACAACCGATCAATACCAAATCCGTGGAGCGTCGGCGCTTGCTCCTTGCGCACGAGGGTCGCTGTGCTCGCTGTTGCCGCAGTCAAGCAATTGAGAAATTGTTTCGGGGACGAAATGGCGCGCTTCTCTTTCTCGAGCCATGTAAGATCGCTTCTTCCGGTCCTGATAACAAATGTTTCAAAGAGCCCAACAGGCATCGAAATCGACATCCAACGATGGATGCCGCACGACGCGAACGTAAACTCGCTCCGAGGCGGAAGCACCACGAAGTCGTGAGGCTGAAGGATTTGACCATCAAAAATCAGGCGATCAGCAATTTTCTCATCCTGAAAGATAAAGCTCAAAGCATCTGGACACGAAATGCCGTGCAAGATCTTGGAGCCACCCTCCAGGCCAAACTGCAAGACGATCGAGCCCAATTTGCAATGATCGACCGACCAGGGAGCTTGACTGGCACTAGTCAGCAGGAAATTCCCCGTCGCTCCAACAACCATGTCGGAATATTCGTCAAAGCTAAGGCTGTGTGATGCTACGTCGCTAGCAGCCGCCAACGGAAGAGTCCTCCCACCCGGTTTCCTGCGGGCTCCTTCGCTGTCTGCGCAGGCGCAAAGGTCGATCTGTGGGCGCCGATTGTTCCGCCAAGCCGAGTATTGCCGCGAGGATCAGCGCTCCGCCCGTTGCTCACCATCTTCCCTTCCGATTGTGCTTGAGAGCCCGTGAGTCACGCTCGGACTCGCGTCGGCCAACGACGCCAGTACGAGTTCGGACGCTCAAGCAACCTTCAGGGCCGCATGACTGGTCCAGATGCCATCAAACACGCTTGATAGCAGGCGGCTGCCAGGTGCCGTTGCCGGGCGGCAGAATCGAAGGTGCCGTGGGCCTCGGCCAGTACAGGCGCATCACGAGATAGATTTTGTCAGCCGGCGCCGGAAGCCAATTTGCTTCCTTGTCCGCGCCGGGGCTGTCTTTTTGAATGTACAGCGTCAGAGAACCGTCTGCGTCCGTTTTCATCGCCGGCAACATCGGAGAGTTGATGAGGTAGCGATTGATCGGGTTCTTGACCAGGAGTTGGCTCTTGCCGTCATACATCGTCACCGACCAGAAGGAGTTCACCGGCGGCAGTTGTCCCGCCGGGAAGGTCAGTGTGTAATTGTGCTTGCTGCCGTCAAGCGTCTGGCCGTCGCTGTCAACCCGCGTGAACGGATAGGTCGCTTCCGCCGGGTCATTGCCATAAATGCCGGCCTGAGCGGCGACGGCACGCTTCAACCAGTCGCCATTGTAGTGGGCGCTATCTCCTGGGAGACCGCTAACCCGCCAGCCATTGATCGCCTTGCCTGCATTGGCGACGGCCTCGTCGACCTTTCGCTGGCCCTCCTTCATGCCGAGGCCGAGCTCCAGCTTATGCTCCATTGGCAGGTCCTTGAAGTTGAAGCTCTTCCCAGGACCAACGCCGATGCGCGCCAGCTTGACGCGTATCTCCTTCTCATTACCCTGCGCCGGCGCGAATTGCAGAGCGAAGTCGAGATAATCGAAGAAGTTGGTCTTCACGAGTTCCTTGTCGATCTTGGGAAATTCGATGGTTGGCGCGGCCGCTGGCGGCGTCTGCTTCAGATAGGCCGAGAGCATCTGCACCTTGTAGCCAGCCTGCACCTTCTTGACGTTGTCGAGATCATCCGGGCCAAAGAGCTGGGTGCGATAGCCCGCGAGGGCAAACTTTGTGCTCGAGCGAAACACCTGCTTGATGCCCGCCGGGGTATCACCCTTCCAGTCAGGCCCGACCACCATGTAGTCGCCTGCATCGCTCCCTGTGGCTCGGGTACCGATATAGCCGTAATTGTAGGTGTTGCCGTCACAGAGCATGACCGAGTAGTAGCGCTTCGGGTCGATCGCCGGCACCGAGAGCACCACCGGCTCCGCCCGCAAATCCAGCCAGACGAAGGAATAAGGCGTGTCGCTGTTCGGCGTGACGATTGCCGTGTCCTTGTAGGTGTAAACGTTGGGCTCGTTCTTGATTTGGTTGAACGGCGCTTTGAACTGCCCTGAATTCCGATCTACCGCGTACTCGTACATGATGGCATAGTTCATCACGATCGGCAGACCGTAGATGAAGCCTTCCTCGGCGATGTCCTTGGCCTCCAACAGCCTGGGCCAATCGGCCTTGTTCTGCGCAACTGCCGGGCTGTACTTCGCCGTCATGGCGGCGAGCGCGGCGATCGCCGCGGTAGAGCGAAGTAACTCTCGCTTCGTCAACATTTTCCGGTGCTCCTTTGCTGTTCGATTGAGTTTTCGAAACTATCCGCAGTCGATGTCAGGAAATCCATTGCGGTTTAATGGTGATGTACCGACCAACATATTGGCCGCGGCCTCGGTCTTGCGCAGCAGCCGGCAGTCACGCCTGCGACCGGCACATTCGCGCTTGCGATCGACGCGCTAGCGAAGAACCTGCAAGATTGCAGTATACTCATGATAGCGACGCCCCGCCTGCGCTTGCCATCAGGTCATTTCGAATTGTCGCGCGGATCCCTAGTAGCAAGGCGGATAGGGATAATAGCCACAGCGCGGCGGGTAGTAATAAGGATAGGCAGCCACAGCAGCCGCTCCGACAGCCGCGGCCCCAGCAACAGCAGCGCCGCGATAGTAAGCGCCGCGCCAGGCCGTTCTGCGGGCGACACCAGCAAACGACAGCGGCGTCAGCGGCCGGCCAATGATGTCGATGAAGATCGATGCCGGCCCATCCGCTCCTGCCAGATCACCTTCGAGCACATCGACGTCGAAAGTCAGCTTGTCGCCTTCGAGCTTCGGCGACTTCAGCACAACCACCGCGTCGAAGACAGCCGATCCGTCCTTCTTGAATCCGGACACCGTAGCGTTCGGCGGATCCTTTGCGAAATTGTCGCTGCCGTTGCCCCAATCCTCGACGATCCGCGCCGTCAGATCATGTCCGGCAGCCCGCACGGGGCGATCCGCAAATACGATGGCACTCGGAGAAACTCCGGCGAGAACGAGCTTTCCGTCCTTCAGGCTGGCGCCCTTGGAGTTGAGAACAAACAACGACGGAACGACCTCGGGCTTCGACTGTCCGATGGATTTCTCCAACGGCATGTGCGGCTTCGGCTCGGCTGCCGATTGAGCGGAAAGGAACGTCGGCACACACGCCATGCCAGCAGCGGCAATGGCGAGAAGAGCGGCACGCTGTATCGTCATTGGTTCACCTTTCTATATCCTGTCGGCACGGCGGCAGGCCGAAGTCGTGCCCTCAAACGGGGCCCCTCGGCTGCCGGATCCCTGTGTCCCGTGTCATGCTCTCCGCCCCAACTCAGACCATCGTTGCCGGCATCCGGTGAGCACCGGGAAGTGGTTTTCACGCCGCTATTTCGCGGCAACCGGGGACGATATCTTGCCATTTCACGCCAATGGCTGCGGCCCTCGCTAATTCTTGCTGCCGGATCGCTATCGAATTCTTACAGATAAGCCGCATAGGACCGGACCCAGAGCACGATACGGGCGATGAGCCCGATGGG
>NZ_JBEPQI010000072.1:0-4364 GCF_040547725.1 Bradyrhizobium sp. LA2.1 | reverse complement strand
AACGACCCTGGACGCATCTACGAGGCCAGGATCACGGAGATTCCGGAGGGGGTCGGGCAGGGGCAGATTGCGGTATCAGGGACGCTCGCTCGTGTCGGATCAATCGGCGGTACGAGCGCGTATCCCGCG
This sequence comes from Bradyrhizobium sp. LA2.1, assembly GCF_040547725.1. NCBI lineage: Bacteria > Pseudomonadati > Pseudomonadota > Alphaproteobacteria > Hyphomicrobiales > Nitrobacteraceae > Bradyrhizobium > Bradyrhizobium sp. LA2.1. The sequence continues at coordinate 4,235 of NZ_JBEPQI010000072.1, read as the reverse complement.
GTGATTTCGCTTCCAGCGGACGCCAACCGCTCCATCTTGCGCCTCGGTACGTCGGGCGCGGCGACAGTGTTCGCCGAAAATGCGGGTCCCATCGGGCTCATCGCCCGTATCGTGCTCTGGGTCCGGTCCTATGCGGCTTATCTGTAAGAATTCGATAGCGATCCGGCAGCAAGAATTAGCGAAGGCCGCAGCCATTGGCGTGAAATGGCAAGATATCGTCCCCGGTTGCCGCGAAATAGCGGCGTGAAAACCACTTCCCGGTGCTCACCGGATGCCAGCAACGATGGTCTGAGTTGGGGCGGAGAGCATGACACGGGACACAGGAATCTGGCAGCCGAGGTGCCCCGCTTGAGGGCACGACATCGGTTCGCCGCCGTTCGGACAGGATACAGAAAGGTGAACCAATGACAATACTGCGTGCCGCTCTTCTCGCCATTGCCGCCGCTGGCATGGCGTGTGTGCCGACGATCCTTTCCGCTCAATCGGCAGCCGAGCCGAAGCCGCACATGCCGTTGGAGAAGTCTATCGGACAGTCGAAGCCCGAGGTCGTTCCGTCGTTATTTGTTCTCAACTCCAAGGGCGCCAGCCTGAAGGACGGAAAGCTTGTTCTCGCCGGAGTTTCTCCGAATGCCATCGTATTTGCGGATCGCCCTGTGCGGTCTGCCGGGCATGATCTGACGACGCGGATCGTCGAGGATTGGGGCAGCGGCAGCGACAATTTCGCAAAGGATCCGCCTAACGCTACGGTGTCCGGCTTCAAGAAGGACGGATCGGCTGTTCTCGACGCGGTGGTTGTGCTGAAGTCGCCGAAGCTCGAAGGCGACAAGCTGACTTTCGATGTCGATGTGCTCGAAGGTGATCTGGCAGGAGCCGATGGACCGGCATCGATCTTCATCGACATCATTGGCCGGCCGCTGACGCCGCTGTCGTTTGCTGGTGTCGCGCGCAGAACGGCTTGGCGCGGCGCTTACTATCGCGGTGCTGCTGTTGCCGGGGCCGCGGTTGTTGGAGCGGCTGCTGTGGCTGCTTATCCCTATTACTATGGGCCGCCGCGCTGTGGCTATTACCCCTATCCGCCTTGCTACTAGCGAGCCGCGCGGCAGTTCGAACGACCTTATGGCAGGAGCAGGCCGGGCGTCGCGATCATGAGTATGTGACAATCTTACAGGTTGGTCGCTGCCGCGTCGCTCGCAAGCGCGGAGGCCGCGGTCAATGTGTCGGTCGGCGTATCAACTAATAAACTGCAATGGATGTTCCGAGATCCGAACGCAGATCGATTCGATAACTCAATCGAACAATAATGGAGTACGGCAAATGTTGACGAAGCGAGATTTACTTCGCTCCACCGCGGCGATCGCCGCGCTCGCCGCCACGACGGCGAAGTACACCCCGGCAATTGCGCAGAACAAAGCCGATTGGCCCAGGCTGTTAGAGGCCAAGGACATCGCCGAAGAAGGCTTCATCTACGGCTTACCGCTCGTGATGAATTATGCGGTCATGCAAGAGTATGCCGTGGACAAGAATTCGGGGCAGTTCAAAGCGCCGTTCAACGAAATCAAAAATCTGCACCACGTCGCCACCCCGGAGGATACGGCAGTCATCACGCCGAACAGCGACACCCCTTACTCGGTGATCTGGCTGGATTTGCGCGCTGAACCGATGGTTATATCGGTGCCGATAACCGAAAAGGATCGCTACTACTCGGTCCAGTTCATCGATGGCAACACCTACAATTTTGGCTACATCGGCACGCGCGCCACGGGGACCGAGGCGGGCGACTACCTGGTGGCCGGCCCCGACTGGAAAGGTCGAACGCCCAGCGGGATCAAGAAGGTCTTCTCATCGACGACGCCGTTCACGCTCGCGGTTATCCGCACCCAACTCTTCAATCCCGGCGACATGCCGAACGTCGAGAAAATTCAGTCCGGCTACAAGGCCCAGCCGCTTTCCGCGTTCCTTAAACAACCCGCCCCGCCCGCCGCGCCGAAGATCGATTTCGTTCCTGCCACCACGGCCGGGATCAAGGACAACTTCTTCCAGTATCTCGACGCCGCCCTGCAATTCGTCCCCGAGACGCCAAGGGACAAGGCGATCCGTGCGAAACTTGCGAGAATTGGCATCGGTCCCGGCAAGACCTTCGCGTTCAAGGATCTCTCGCTCGAACACAAGGCCGAAATCCTGGTGGGCATGAAGCAGGGTGACGACAAGGTCGACAAATGGCTGGCCGGCGGAAACAAAAGCATCAACGGCTGGAACGTCGGCTCGTTCTTTGGCGACGAGGCCTTCTACAACGGCGATTGGGTGATGCGGGCAGGCGCCGCCAAGGGCGGTCTCTATGGCAACGATGCCGTAGAAGCCATGTACCCCTATACCCGAACGGACGCGGCCGGTGAGCCGCTCGACGGCAGCAGGCACAAATACACCATCACCTTCGCACCCGGCCAGTTGCCGCCAGTGAATGCGTTTTGGTCCGTTACGATGTACGACGGCAAGAGTCAGCTCTTGGTCAAGAACCCGATCAATCGCTACCTCCTCAACTCTCCGATGTTGTCGGCGATGAAAAAGGATGCGGACGGCTCGCTGACGCTGTTCATTCAAAAAGACAGCCCCGGCGCGGACAAGGAAGCAAATTGGCTTCCGGCGCCGGACGACAAAATCTATCTCGTGATGCGGCTATATTGGCCGAAGCCTACGCCACCTTCGATCCTGCCGGCGGGCGCAGGGACATGGCAGCCGCCCGGTATCAAACGGGTTTGATGGCACCTGGACCAATCATGCTGCCCGGAAAGTTACCTGAGCGCGCGAACTCGTGCCGGCCTCTTTTGGCCGGCGCGAGCTCGATCGTGACTCACAGGTTCTGAAGCAGCAATCGGAAAGGAAGAATGGTGAGCAATTGCACACAGAGCGCTGATCCTCGCAGCAATATTCGGCCTGGCGGCAATACAATCGGCGCGCGCTCAGACCAACCTGAGCGCCTACGCAGATAGCGAAGGATATGTCGACGTTCAGACGCTGACCTGCGCTCAACTTGCGGGCACTGGCAGGAAGACGCGGAGTTGCTCACCACGTAGTACAGCGGCTGCTACGACGGTCTCGTCCGTAAGCATCGTCTCAACGTCAAGAGAGCGAAGAAGCGGAGCACGAAGTCCTTTCAGTACTGCAAGGTCAAGCCCAGCAAGCCGGTCATCGAAGCGATTGCTATCGTGTTCAAGGAGGTGTGCGCGAAAGCTTGGCATCAAGATGAAGCCGTAGGCGAGTCTGTAGGAAACCGAATGGGAGGATTTTTCCGTTGGGGGCTGCTAGCGACGTACCATTACACAGCCTTAGCTTTGACGAATATTCTGACATGGTTATTGGAGCGACGGTGAATTTCCTGCTGACTGGTCCTTGTCAAGCCCCTTGGTCGGTCGCTCATTGCAAATTGGGTTCGATTGTTTTGCAGTTTGGCGTGGAGGGAGGCTCCAAGATTTTGCACGGCATTTCGCGTCCGGATGCTTTGACCCTTATTTTTCAGGACGGGCAAATTGCTGATCGCTTGATTTTTGACGGTCAAATCCTTCAGCCTCAGGACTTCGTGGTGCTTCCGCCAGGGAGCGATTTTACGTTCGCGTCGTGCGGCATCCATCGTTGGATGTCGATTTCGATGCCTGTTGGGCTCTTTGAAGCGTTTGCTATCAAGATCGGCAGAAAACATCTTACATGGGTCGAGAAAGAAAAGTGCGTCATTTCGCCCCCGGAGCAATTGCTCAAATGTTTGACCACGGTAGCCGCGAGCACCGCCGTGCTCATACGCGAGAAGCAAACGCCGACGCTCGATGGACGTAGTACTACCCGGTTATTAAACGCGTTGATCACTGCAGTCGCGGGTTTGGATAACGAAATGTGTCTCCCAACAGCAAAGTCACGATTGTCCAGCGACACCGTGGCAAAAGCGTTGAAGTATGCCCGTGGTCAGAAATGGGGAGGGCTTCAGGTTGCTGACCTGGCCCTCGCGGCTGACGTAACAAGCCGGACGCTGTTGAGGACGTTCCGGCAGCAGTTGGGCGTTGGGCCGGCAAGCTATCTTAAGCTACGTCAACTCAACATGGTCCGCCGTGCACTCCGCGGAAAATGTGAGCCGTCAAGTAAAGTCACAAACACCATGAGCGAACACGGCGTTACTGAATTCGGTCGTTTTGCCTCGGAATACAAAGCCCTTTTTGGAGAGCGCCCATCGGAGACGGTGGCGAGGTCGC
>NZ_JBEPQI010000071.1:0-4539 GCF_040547725.1 Bradyrhizobium sp. LA2.1 | reverse complement strand
CGTGCGATCTTTCCGCGAAAGGCGGACTTCTCTTGCTTCAGGGATCATCCATATCTTGAATCACGACTCACGTTCCAAGAAAAGTGGGTACTAGCTGCGCTCGACCAACCCGATCCAACGCCTCAACGGCGAGATCAAGCGGCACACCGAGGTCGTCAGCATCTTCCCCAACGAGGATGCCATTGCCTCTCATCGGTGCGATCCTGCTCGAGCAGAACGATGAATGGGCCGTGCAGCGCGCCCGCTACATTACGCTGGAAACCATCGCGCCAATGAGCGATTATCCGACCGTCGGCCTTCCGGCTATCGCCAGCTGACCTATCGGGCCCATGCCGGTGGACGCGGTGACCCACCGCCAGTTACACCACGCTCGGGGACACGATCCGCTATTTATTTGGCCTCCGGAAAAGTCTCTCCGAACATTGGCCGTCCGCTTTGTGAAGACGTCGCGCTCGCCTCGTCCTGAATGACATCCCAGTGTTCAGCGAGCTTTCCTTCAGCCATTCGGACAATATCCTCGACGACCCAGTTCGCCGCCGAGCCGAGCCCCGAGAAGCGGCCGTGCAACATAACTATATCGCCTTCCGCCATGATCAGAGCGTTCTCATATCGCAAGGTATCGGGCAGCGCATCCACCAGCCCAAAGAGGCCATCGCGCCCCGGCGGAATGTGTGCGCTGTGCTGGATATAGGCTGGTGACCAAAAGCTCTCTGCCTTCTTCAGATCCCGTCTGTTGAAAAGCGTATCGAATGCCTCGAGCACAATGGATTTGTTCGTCTTTTCTGCCATGGAAGACACCTCAAGATAAAGTCGCCTACCGGCATCCGGCAGGCAACGGCCAATCGAATGTTTGGTCTTGCAACAACGGAACTATTTCCGACGAATGACCGGCGCCCCGGTCATCCCGCCATCCACAACAACCTCGGCAGCGGTGACGCCCCCAACTGCGTCAGAAGCCAAATAGAGAACCGCAGCTGCCATCTCTTCTGGCTCAATGAGCCTTCCCAATCGAGCGAGAGGCCCGAAGGCCGCCTCCGCGGCATCGACTGAGCCACCTTTGCGCGCACTGCGCGTCCAGATCGGCGTCCGCGTTGCGCCAGGCACGACGGAATTCACCCGAATTCCCATATCGACGAGCTCCGAGGCCAGCACTTTCGTCATCGCGCTTACGCCCGCCTTCGAGGTTGAATACGCAGACGAGCCAGGAGATCCCAACTGGCGTTGAACGGAGCTGTTCAGAACGATTGCCCCGCTTGCCTTCATCACGCCTAACATCCCCTGCACCGTGAAGAACACGGAGGTCAGATTCGTCCGGATGATCGTCTCAAAAGAATCTCTCGTTGCATCCTTGATCGGTGTTCCACCAGCAATGCCCGCGTTCACGAATAGCACATCCAGATGACCGTACGCCCGCTCGAACTTATGCTCTGCACAGAGGGCTTCATGATCATCGAGATCGACCTGGACGGGTAGAAGCGAGGGTCCAAGCTCCTTCGCCGCCGCGTCGAGCTTTTCGAGATTTCCCCGTGATCGCAACACGTGCACCTTGGGATATCAAAAGCCGTGAGGTAGCAAGCCCGATGCCGCTGTTTCCACCAGTCACCAACGCCGTCTTGCTTGTAAAACGCAATGCAATCATCCTTATAGCCATCCGTTAGCTATCGAGCGAACCGTACCCACGATGCTCCTGGCCGCCCATACGTCGACCGGGGGCTACCGGGCCGGTTAGTCGGCGGCCTTTCCAATCGCAGCAATGAGAGCCGGTGGATTGGTGATGAACGGCGTATGGCCCGTATCGACTGACAATTCGAGACGTACAGGTGTCGCCTTTACCATCGCAGCCTGAAACGGCGGGCTCACGACCTGATCGCGGGCAGTGTGGATGTACACCTTGTCGACCGAGCCGAACTTTTCCTTGCTCAGATGGACTGGCGTGGCCAAAGGAGCGAGCGGTTCGTCCACAATGCCAATGGCCACGGCACCGGCTACTTCCGCTGGCGCATCGTTCGCGAAAAGCCCTCCTCTGGAATCGTACTTGATCGCCGCCAGGCCTTTTTCCTTTTGGATGACAAGGGCTGCGCCCGCCTTGCTGCCTGGATCAGTCGTCGCCAAACCCAACAGCGACTGTCCGTCTTGGGGCAGGTAGGCAGCGACATAAACAAGCGTCTTGATCCTCTTCGGCTGAGCCTCAGCTTCCGCCGAGATGACAAATCCGCCGAAGCTGTGACCGACCAACACGACCGGTTCGTTTTCGTGCGCGATGGCAGATGATACGGCCTCGCGATATCCGTCGAACGTTACCTTTTGAATCGGCAGTTCGTTTCCAGGACGACCAGGCAGTTCGATCGTGTGAACCTTGTATCCGTCGCGCTTCAGTCCTGCCGCCACTTCCGACCAGACCGTCGCAGTTTCCCAAGCCCCATGCACGAGGACGATTGCGGGTCTGTCCTTTCCCATAGCGGGAAGCGCGCTCATCGTTGCCAAGAAAAGGCATGAAAGAGCTCCATAGATCTTCATAACTAAACTCCTGTCGTTTTTGCAAGGCGCCGGTTGCGCGGAGGGGCAGGAGGAGTGCGTACGTAATTCTGGAAGTTGAGCCAACTATACAGGTGTATCTGCGGCATTCACGACGTACTAATCGTGAACGCTCCTAGTGCGATGGCGCAGGACTCACAGGCTGCACACCTCTGGTACGCACGGCAGACGTATCCGCACCGTCGTTCCGACCCCTTCAACACTTTCGATGTCCACTCCGCCGCGGAGGCCCTCAGCGAATACCTTGACGGACCAGAGACCTAGGCCAGAGCCATGACGGTCCGCCTTAGTCGTGTAGAAGGCATCGCAAGCTCGCTTGATCGTTTGAGGTGACATCTCTTCCCCGCTATCTTTCACCTGAATTTCGACGCTCTTTGCCGGCGCTGCTGGACAACAATCTTCATCTAAGACCGCAACGGTGTTGATCGTAAGTGTTCGGCCGCTCGGCATGGCGTCGCGGGCGTTGATTGCCAGATTCAAGATCGCGCTTTCGAGCTCTTGCGGATCGCAGGCAACTTGCACGTTGATCGCTGCGAGATTAAGCCGGAGAGCGATGGAATCGCCGATGGTGGCGGCGATGAGTGAATCGATTGATCTGACCATCTCATACCGAAATGCGCTTTCTAATCGTGCGCGTGGGATTAACTTGATCGACAAGTCGTCGAACATGTAGTTTTTCCTTGTCGGCGGACAGCAGAGCGGTCTCCATCAGTCGTGCGACGTCCTTCGAATTGCTAGATCCCATCCTGATCTGCATCAAATTTAGAACGCTGACGATCGCCTGAAGCGATTTGTTGAAATCGTGAGCTATGGCCCCCAACCGGCACTGCATGACCTCGTTCTGCCGGCGATCGAACTCGTGATCGATGATGGCAATTCTCTTTGCAGTAGAGCTGTTCGGACTCTCAAAATCCATCGCAGGATCGATGAAGCTCGATAGTGGTGCGCTGACAGCTTGGCGATATTGATCCAAACCACCTGGTGCTTAGCGGCCTTTTCAACGTTCCTGTCATTACTATGATATAGATGAACCCTCGCTCTCGCTCGCCGTAGCCAGCAACCTCGACCTCGAGCACAGCCGGGTCAAAGAGCTGCAGCGAATTTGCGGCAGGCAATGTCGGCGTGATCGTGATTGACGTTTCCATTGCGAGATCCTTTCGTCGACGGTTCAACCGGCGATCGCCACGCGCTCGCCTGCCCAAGCCCGCCGCGGCATCCAAGCGGATGTTTCGTTTTCGTCCAGCCTCGCGTCGAGTTCGACAAGCTCTGCTGCCCGTACGAGATCAGCTACGGAGCGAACGGCCATCTTTCGCATCATGGTTCCCCGATGAACCTTGACTGTTATCTCGCTTAAGTTGAGAGCAGCCGCGATCTGCTTGTTCATCAGGCCGCGAACTACAAGTCCCATCACTTGCTGCTCCCGTTGCGTTAGCGCTGCGAATCGCATTGCAACGACATTGCGACGCTGCGCCTGGTGATGGCGCTCGTGCTCTCTCCTCAGCGCTAGGCGGATGGACGAGACGAGCTCGACGTCCTCAAGTGGCTTCAGAAGAAAGTCCACGGCGCCGGCCTTCATCCCGCGTATCGACCATCTTACGTCGCGATTCTCCGCCATGAGGATCACAGGCATATGTATCCCGACGGTCGGCAACTGCGCCTGAAATTCCAGGCCGTTTGCCGAAGGAAACTCGACACTCAGGAGCAGGCAGCCCATCTGATCTGCGTCCCGCATCTGCACGAAATCTTTTGGAGACCTGAAGTGCCTCACCGCGAAGCCTAATGACCCAAGTCGCCTGGACAAATCGGTCATCATATCGACGTCGTGGTCGACGACGTGAACGACGCCGAAGCGTTCCCATTCATTTGTGCCAGTCATCCCAATTTCCTTTCAAAGCTCGGTCCGTGAGGACTAGGGTCTGTACCTAATTAGCGAGTTCTGATTCCCTGGTGCCAAGTTGATTCGGCACGGGGGACTTCGATGCGCAAAGGACTGTTCTGGCTCAA
>NZ_JBEPQI010000070.1:0-5087 GCF_040547725.1 Bradyrhizobium sp. LA2.1 | reverse complement strand
ATGACGCGAAACGTAGGTAGCGAAGACGCCGATCTGGCAGTTCGTGATCTTCCCTGCCGAACCAGTGTATTGCCGCGCCACTCCGCACGAGGCCTAAGGCGTCTGGTACGCGAGCTTGCCGACGTCGTGGCCAGACTGGCAAGAGCCGGGCGAGCTACTCGCGACGGTCGAGCATTTCGCCGTCTACATCAACTGCTGCGAGTTCGCTCCTTGTCCTCTTTAACCCTCGCGCCGCAACGCTGCAAAGGCGCGCTGTCGCATTCCTGACGTATGTTCGAAATCAGCTGCGCTGTTGATTGCCATTGTTAGTTGGGGTTCTCTTAACTCGTTGGATTGTCGTTAGATCTTTGCGATCCGCGAGCTGGCATGGCATTTGCTATAAGTCCGTCATTCACGCCGGAAGCGGAGCGCCGCACCCGAGTAATGGTGGGATCGAGATGGGCGATGAACAGAAGTCGGCCCAAGCCGAAATAGTTGGAGGCCATAAACATGGCAACGCACGATCACGACAACAGGTCTAGCCACACCGCCGAGCCCGTCGACGAAGCAGTTCGACGTACCGGCGAAAGTGCGGCCGAGCAGATGAAGCACATCTGGGAAATGGCGGTTGAGGCTGGTCAGGAGATGAATCGCATCGGTACCGAACTGCTCCGGCAAAATGCGGAGGCGTTCCAAGACGCCATGCGGGTCAGATCGGAGATGACGGCAGCCGCAATGGGCCGCTCTACCGATCAGTTCGCGCTCCCCGGCTTGTGGAGCGGCCTCCTACAGGCTACCGAACGGTCGGCGGGTAACGCTGCGGCTACGCTACAATGCACAAGCGCCGTTACTCAAGCGACAAGCGAGATGTCTCGAGAGTATTGCGCGTTCGTTCGGCATCAAATGGAAATTACGATGACGTGCATAAAGAAGTTCTGGGCCTGTCGAACTCCCCCAGAGATCGCGGTCCTGCAGAGTGAATTCTTGCGTGAAACTGTTCAGGGTCTGGTGGAGAGCAACCGCCGGGTGGTCGGCATCATGTCGAAGGTCGACGAGACCGCAAAGCGCATGGCCAAAAACACTCACTGGCCTGCTGCCTAGCGGGGTTCGGGCGCGACAGCGCTTGCTTGGCACGCGACTTACTGAATCTCGTGCTGAGGGCGGCGGGGCCGATAACAGCGGCGCAGGTTGCCCGATCCGCTCCGCGGCTGAGGGCTATACGTGCTGCGCCAGCTCGTGAGCTAACGATCTCGCAATTAAGCTACGGACCGCGATCGAGCAGACGTTGCAGGTCGACAACGTGCGGACCGCCAATCTCGGCGGGGAGGTCTCGACGTCGGAGTTTGCGAGCGCTGCAATCAAGCGCCGCATAACCAAGCGGACGAGGCGATCGACAATAGGGAGTAGATAGATGGTGAAGGGTTCTGATCTTTTGGTCGCTGCCTTGGAGCATGAAGGCGTTGACCGCATCTTTGGCGTGCCGGGCGACGAAAATCTCGACTTCGTCGAGTCGCTCCGCACTTCAAAGATCCAGTTGGTCTTGACCCGTCATGAACAGGCGGCGGCGTTCATGGCGGCGACGCACGGGCGGCTGACGGGGCGGCCAGGCGTGTGTTTCTCGACGTTGGGTCCTGGCGCGCTGAACTTCTCGACCGGCGCGGCCCATGCACATCTCGGCGCGATGCCGATGGTGATGATCACCGGGCAGAAGGCGATCATGAGCAGCCGGCAGGCCCGCTTCCAGATCGTCGACCTGGTCGGGTCGATGAAGCCGCTGACCAAGCTGGCGCGTCAGATCGTCAGCGCGCCAAGCATCCCGACGCTGTTGCGCGATGCCTTCCGCATCGCGATGGAGGAGCGGCCGGGCTCGGTCCTGCTCGAGTTGCCCGAGGACATCGCCCGTGCCGAGGTCGAGGCGGTGCCGATGGTGCCGATCCATCCGATCGAAATCCCGGTCGCGCACCCCGCGGCCCTCGATCGCGCGGCCGAGATCATCCTGGCGGCGAAGCGGCCCCTGATCATGGCCGGGGCCGCGGCCAGCCGCCCGCGTTCGACCTACTGTCAAGCGCCAGCGTTAGCGGTGGCCTCCAGCTACTCTGGAGCCCTGCATGCTGGTCGTTGAAGGTCTGACGTGCCGCTTCGGCGCAAAAGCCGCGGTGGACGACGCTTCGTTTCAAATCTCCCCCGGCGGCTTCGTCGGTGTGATCGGGCGCTCCGGCGCCGGCAAGTCGACCTTGCTGCGGACCATCAACCGCCTGGTGACGCCGACGCAGGGCCGCATCCAATTCGACGGCATCGACGTAACGGCGCTGCGCGGCAAGGAGCTGCGGCAGTGGCGGGCGCGATCGGCAATGATCTTCCAGCAGTTCAACCTGGTCGGCCGGCTCGACGTCCTCACCAATGTCCTGATGGGGCGCCTCGCAACGATGCCGGCATGGCGCTCGTTGACGCAGACCTGGCCCGAGCACGACAAGGCGCTGGCGATGTCGGCGCTCGAGCAGTTCGATATCGCCTCGCTCGCCGCCCAGCGTGCCGACCAGCTCTCCGGCGGCCAGCAGCAGCGTGTCGCGATCGCCCGCGCGCTGGTGCAGCAGCCCGACATCATCCTCGCCGACGAGCCGATCGCCTCGCTCGACCCGCGCAACACCAAGATCGTGATGGATGCGCTGCTGCGCATCAACAAGCATTTCGGCATCACCGTACTCTGCAACCTGCATTCGCTCGATCTGGCGCGCAGCTATTGCGACCGTCTGATCGGCATGGCGCAGGGTCGCGTGGTGTTCGACGGCGCGCCGGCCGAGTTGACCGACCACGTCGCGCGCGAGCTCTACGATCTCGAAGCCACCGACGTCATGGGCGGAATGCCTGTGCCGGTGCCCGAGGGCGTGCCGGCGCTCGGAACGGCCGCGGCCGCCTGAGCCGCGGCATACCTGTTAGTTGCCCAATTTTTGCGTCAACCGACCCCAACCGATGAAGAGGGTACCATGATCACTCGCAGACTCATCCTCGCCGGCGCCGCCGCGCTCGCGTTCACGACTTCGGCCTCCGCCGTTGCGCCGATTTGCGATGCGCTCACGCTTTACGGCAGCGCTGCCAACTCCGGACTCTGCAAGAGTCTCGGCATGAGTAACCATTGGGTCTGCGAGTTGGCGCAGGGAAGTCCCGACATTCATCTCACCTTCAACGAAACGACCAAGCTGCACATCACGGTCAGAAACCCGAACTGCGAGGGGAAATCAGACCTGACGGGGGCCTGGAATGCCGAGGGTCACACTCTGAAGCTCGCGAACGGGCAACCCTCGATGATCTGTAAAGTGAATGTGCAGAATTATGTTTATCGCCTGAATGCGCAACCTGGCATGGAGGGTGCGGGACGCCGCGCCTGCATCGCTGCGTTCAATACGGCCGCTAGCAACGGCAGAATCTCATTTGATGCTCAGTCGTTCTTTATCAATCTGTGTAAGAAGGACTGTGCGGAGGACGCCAATAAGCCGTGAACTCGTTGACATTTGAGTGCTCTCTCCGAGTGCCGGCGCCTACATGAATGGCGCCCGCACAATCGGTAGTGCACATTAGAGCAGACGACCGGCGCGCGCAAATGCGGCGATAACTTAAGGTGTAAGTTCTGAAGCGGGAAAATGCAGGACAATCTTTAATACGATCTCAGGTCCTTTTTCGGTAACCACAACAATTGCGCTCGTCGCAAGCGGTACTGCCAACCCGTCGGAACTTTCCAGCCTTGCACGCTGCGGAGGCGATGGCCTGTTCCGGAGGTTGTCGTAACGGGCACAATCGGCGATCGGCGCATGACGAAGCGTCGGTGCGGCCGGCGTCATGATGTTGGCCGGTGGGGCGGGTTCACGTTGACGGGCCAGGATATTGAGCACGACATCGCGGCGGAATGGACGCCGTGACTGAGCGCTTCGGCACAGGCCGCTTCCACCGCAGGCAGACCGTCAGTCAGCACCGCGTTGAGGATGTCGACCATCTGCCGGTTGCCGTCATCGGTGCTGGCAAGCCTGCGCCGGATCCGCTCGATCGCGGCCGGCAGCACCCAGTCCTTGAACGGAGCGCCGTTGCGCAAGGCGCCGGCTTTGCGGGCGAGCACCGGCACATAGTGCCAGGGGTCGTAGACAGTATCGCCGCGACTAAAGGCGCGGGTGCTCGGCAACGATACGTCCATCCTGACGGATCACGATGCGATCGGCATAGGCTTGAACTTCGACGGGGCGTCCGACTGCGCTGGCTGCGACCGAGTACTTGTTGTTGTCGAAGCGCACCAGGCAGGTCTTCGAGACCGACGCCGTCACCGCATGGAAGCCGTCGAAGCGGCCGGCATAAGGACCGAGTTTGGGGCGTTCGGCTTCGAACACGTCCCAGATCGTCTGATCGACCAGCTCCGGATGGCGATGAGCCTTGGCGTAGCCGATGCATTTGTCGAGCAGCCAGGCGTTCAACTCGTCGAGGTTTTTGAACCGCAGCCGCGGCGTGAAGAAGCGTTGCCTGACCAGCCCGACCTGGTTCTCGACCTGCTCCTTCTCCCAGCCTGACGCCGGCGTGCAGGCGACCGGATCGACCAGATAGTGGCTGCAAAAGCGACGATTGTAGAGACGCCCTTTACCGACGAAGATCGTCTCTACGGCGGTCTTCATGTTGTCGTAGATGCCACGGGTGCAGGTGCCTTTGAACAGGGCGAACGCTCGGTCGCGGGACACCGAGTAGTAGCCGGTCGAGCCGTCGGCGTTGATGTCCTTGGCGAAGGCGTCGGTCTTGACGCCGGTCAGGCGGGCGCGGGCGAACGAGGCCGAGCCGTAGCTGGCGATATGGATGTTGCCGGCGCGCTGTCCTTCGATGACGGCGGCGTAGTCGTTGGCGATGCGCAGCGTGACCTTCACGCCCAATTCCTTGGAGAGATAGCTCATGAACGGCGCCCAGCGCTCGGTCACGCCCGAGGCGTTTTCCGCCGGAATGACCGCGAAGGTCAGCTCGGGATATTTGGCTTTCCAATCGTCGGATCGCGCGTTGTATCTTCCGAAGGAATGGACCGACGATCCAGATCGTCTGGAAGACGCATACGTGCCTGCCGATGTCGGCTTTGCGACCAAACC
>NZ_JBEPQI010000069.1:0-5722 GCF_040547725.1 Bradyrhizobium sp. LA2.1 | reverse complement strand
GAATAGGCGGCGCGCTCGCTGGCGATATGGCCCGAGATGCCGTTCGGACCCCAGGGGACGGCAGCCACCAGATGTCGATTGAAGTCCGGGACGACATCGGTCCGGTGCTCCACCTCAAATTCACATTCGCGGTCGAACGGCGCAGGCATTGAGGCCGCCTCCGTTGGCGGGCTGTGTTCCTTCTGTCGGGAACCCGAGTTCTGGTTTATGGTCCCGAGATCACCGCCCAGTCCGAGGCGTCCATCGGTGACTGAGAGTGCTTCATGCTCCCGCCCTATATGCGAGCGGAAGCATGTGTGAAAAGTGCACTCTGTACGACGATAAGATCGCCCGATATCGACGATTGTCACTCGGGATCAACGACCGGCAAACACTGGACGAAATTGCAATCCTGATCGCACAGGCGACGGAAGCGAAGGCCGCCAATCACCCCCCCGCCCCGAAAGAGTAGGGCCGCCTAAGTTTGGCGGCTTCGGTCATTGACCTCTTCAGCCTGCGCCGCCGCTAACAAGCGTTTCTGAACTCACTCGAAGCATGCCGGGCTTTCACCTTAACAAAAGAAACCACGGCAGAATACTCAACATGCGCAAAGGGGCCGGCTGTGACCAATCCAAGTGAGACACGAGGGCATGAACGCCGGCTGGCGGACTTCATTCGGCAAAACCACGCCGCTATCGTCAAGGAATGGATCGATTTCGCGCGAACTATATCGCCGGCCAGCGACAAGATGACGAAGCTAGCTTTGCAAGATCATGTCGTGGATATTCTCGGGTTTATTGCAGACGACCTCGAATCTGCGCAGACTGCGCGAGAGAGGTTTGATAAATCGCGCGGCGTGGGCCCTCCAGAAAATCCGTTTTCCGAGAGCGCGGCTGAGGTTCATGCCGCTCTTCGCCTTGCCGATGGTTTTGACATCGACCAGATGGTCTCCGAATACCGGGCGCTTCGCGCAAGTGTTGTGAAGCAATGGGTGGCTCATCATCAAGGGCTGGCTGCAACCGATGTTGAAGACCTCACGCGATTCAATGAAGCGATTGATCAGGCTGTCACGGAGTCGGTAGCTCACTACACTAAGACGATTAATGACTCCCGCAATTTGTTCTTGGGCGTGCTGGGTCATGATTTGCGCAACCCCATAGGCGCGGTTTCGATGGGTGCTCAGTGGATGGAGCGATCCGGAATAACAAATCCGAAACAGGCAAAGGTGGTTTCGGAGATTAGGACGGCGGCCGGCCGGGCGACACAAATTTTAAATGACTTACTCGATCTCACGCGCTCGTCCTTCGGTACTGAAATCCCAGTTGTAAAGACCAAAATCGACATGGTGGCGCTCTGTCAGGAGATTGCAGATGAGCTACGCGCCATCCACACGGATCGTGATTTTGAGGTCACGCACGACGGAGATCCTACGTGCTCGTGTGACGCTGCGCGCCTGGGACAGGTGCTGTCGAACCTGATGGGCAACGCCACCCAATATGGCGACCGAGAGCAGCCCATCACTGTGAGGATCGTAGGCAACGACCCCGACACCGTCACAATAGCCGTGCACAACATGGGTTCACCAATCCCCACGGACACACAAAAATTAGTATTTCACTCTTGGATGCGCGGCCAGGACGTCAGCGATGAGTCTGAGCACAGTACACATCTGGGCCTCGGTCTCTATATCGCGAAATTAATCGTCGAAGCCCACGGCGGCGAAATTTCTGTCGCCTCTAACGAACAAACGGGAACGACATTCTCCCTCCGACTTCCGCGCAGTTGAACTCGCAGGAGCAGGGCTACGCACTTCAAGGCTGTCCTTGGGCGGAGAGCCGGCCCCGGCTTCAGGGGTCGAGGGGGTAGGCCGGGGCCGCTCCGCCAGCTCTGCCGGCGAGCAAGCGATGACTCAAACATTCGCCGCCCTTGCGGTTCCTCTGAACGGTCCCCCTGAAAAAGGGGAGCTGTCCGTGGTTAAGCTCCGGTGTCCTAAGTTGATTTTGGGGGTGTCCTAATTCGATAGATGAACAAAATCGACAGCTTGGCCGTCTAACTTTGAGGACGGTCATTGGGGACCGCCCATCCAGCGCGAATGCGGAATGATGATGTGCGACAAGTGCAAGGAACTGGACGGAAAGATCGAGCGCTACCGTCGTCATGCGACTCGAATAAACGATCAGTTAGCACATGACGGGATCAAAAAGCTCATTGAGGAGATGCAAGTCCAAAGGGCTGCGCTTCATCCCGAGCAAAAGAAGTAAGGCCGCCTCAGTTGGCGATCTCCTCGCCGCCGGTTCACGCTGGCGGGCCTCGGAGGTGAGCAATATTGACCATCACGGGGAACAAAGATGTGCTACCCTCCACCTTATCACCGCGCGGCCCTGGCTTTCATCGGTGATGAGAACGCCATTAGCGCTCCCGCCTCCTCTAGATAGGAGCAGCGCCATGCGTCGGCATTTCACGCAAACCCAATCCCTTGAAGAACGTCTCGCCGAAGAGGCGAAGCGCCTGCATGAACAAGCCGAATTGCTTCCGCATGGCAATCTGCGCGAAGCCGTCGAAAGGAAAGCACGGCAGGCTGAAACCGGCTCGCACATCAGCGAGTGGCTGCGGTCCCCCGGTCTAAGAGTCCCCACCTGAAGTTAAGGCCTCCCAGTTGGAGGCCTCTTCGTATGCGCAGTTCGCGCTGGCGGGCCCTGGACCCCAAGCACAAGGCCCTAAAGTTTCCCGCGGCCCAGTCTCGAGAGGGCCCACGGGCTTCCGCTTAGTTAGGGGTCTACAGCCTCAACGGACGGTTGAAGCTCTCACGAAATTTACGGTGCGGGCGATAAAGCGAGCGTAGGGTAGTGAACAGCCCCGCGGGGTTGGCTTCCCCGACGCCGCCCGGTTAGGCCCGGCGCTAGACTTACGGCTGGTGTCGGGCCGTCTGAGTTGGCGGTCTCGTCCACTTAGGAACCCGTTCCACAGAGTGTCGTTCAATACGCATGCCTAGAGAGAGATCGCCATAGCACTGTGGTCCCTGGCCGCCGCCTGCGTTGTGGCGTTCAGCATGGCTGCAATCGTCGCTCCTCACTGGTCGTAAAAGAGGGCGTTGGGTCACCAGCTTGCGGCCGTCCACCTCGATCGGCTCCTCGAAAAGCCGCCCCCAGCCCTTGGTCATTGCGTGTTTCGGTACCCCATGATTGCGAGCTGCGGGTTGCCACGTTCAAAATCCGGCCGAACCTCGGCGCCGCGATTACCGCAACCCCGGCAGACGAACCGCGGCTCGAGATCGGAAAGCCTTACACTGTCAGGCCAGCGGTCGGCGTCCAGAGCAATGTGATGGCCGCAATGGCAATAGATCAGCACGCCGCGAACGCCCATCTCCCGCATCTCGCCGATGGTGATCTTGCGCGGTCGACCGTCGGCATGCGTAGGCATGTGGCGTCTGGCGGGGCGAGGCATGCCTCGATCAAACCGGCATCGCATGCACCTTGCAAATTATCGATTCCTAGCGGCTCGGAACGAGCATGAGCCACCGCGGGTCGTGGGTGTGGAAAAGCTAAGGAGCGTCGATCACTCAGAGAGCGCGAGCAGTGCGCCGCCTATGTCGGAGGGCATACAGACCCGATTGCCGAATCTTCCTACACCTTAGTAGACCTTGGCGCCCCCATTACCGCCAAGGCTTCCAACGGCTCCGGCATCTAGTTGTGCTGGGGCCGTTTTTTGCGACCTGTAACAACGCTCGCGATATACTGCCTGTCGTGGGTGTGGACATCGCCCGCCGTTTCACACCGGCGCCTTCTAAAGGGCGCCGTGGTGTTCGGGTTCCATTTCTAAGCGCTGCTAAAGAGTTGCTTGATTTTCCCGTTTTGCTTAGCCTTACTTACGGGAAGCTTACGGATCGTCACTTCTCATCAGTCGATCGTTGACGTGATCATTGCCTCACATCGCGGAGGGCACGTGGACCGAGAGCTAAGGGAATTCCGTAGACTAGAGCGAATTTGCCGTGAACATGCAGCGATAGCTTCCATGGAGCTTGAGCGCGTCGGCCTTTTGAAGGTCGCCGAAGATTGCCGTCGGGCGGCTGCGTCGATCGAGAACCGTCAGAAAGACCCCCTAAAGGCCTGAGGGATATGACGGCCTCGACCTTGGAGAAGGCGAAGTTCTGCCTCCCCGGTCTGGGCCGGGAAGCTCTCGAAGAGATGGCTACAAAACTATCGAAATGAAGCTCAACGGCTTGAGGGCGAGGAGCGATAGGGCTCACGCCTTTGCAGGAACCTTCTCAGGTTTGATATCATTTGGCGACTCGGACAGCAGCCAAACTTCTCAACCGGCTTCTCCTGCGTGCCAACCCTTCTCTGTAGGTTGATAACGCTCTCCGTATTTCACCAGCCAGCCGCCTTCAACCATCTTCTCTGCCAAAGCCTTCGAGCATGCCGGCTGGTTGCTGCCGGGGTAATACAGGCCGTCTCTGCGCTCGACCATAAAGCCGTAGACGCGCACCAGGCGAAGGGCGTTCAGCATGCCGGGAATGAGAACTACGGTCGTGCTCGTCATTGCTCTCCAAGCAACGCCACCACCGAACGTTCCCGAAGCCACTCGTTAAAACCTGCGTCAAAACCTGGCGGCGCGGAACGAGCTCGAGCTACTGCCCGTCGTGGTGTGGAAAAGGTGTCGCTTAGGTCTGCCTAGCGTTGGAATCGCTTAGGCTGCCTACGGCGACGGAATCCAGCTGGGACTGGACAGTTGCACCCGAGGGCGGCGCGGCTTAGATCCCGCGCGCTCTCGGGCAAGAGATATGAAGTAGCGGAGATTAAGACTTGGGCTGGGAACGTCCGGATGCTGCCCGGCTTGTCTTTCCGGTGACGGTCTCTGTCCCACAAGGTCAGAGCCTGTCCGGAGGCCCCAGCATCATCATGCCCCCCGGCCGATGCTGGGGCCGTTTTTTTTTGTGCGAGGCATCGATTGGACGAGACTTGGAGAGTGGTGTTCGCAATTGGTGCGACGGCGATCCACGGGCGATGAAGTGATTGAATGACGCAGCGCGACTTCCGTTTCGGGCCCGCAGCCTCCTGTAACGGAGGGGCAGGGCAGGTCGGCTCTGCCAGGGCAGCCAGACGTCCACCTGTTCTGCTATTGCGAGTGCGTCATCGACCTCTATTCCGAGGTAGCGGTGCTCTCGATTTTTGTATGCCCCAACAGGAGCTGCACGGCTCGCAAGTTGCCGGTGCGACGATAGATGAGCGTCGCCTTGGTTCGTCGGAGTGAATGCGTTCCGAACAGGTGAGGGTCCAATCCTATACCGGCCAGCCAGTCCGATCGCAGGCGTGCATACTGCCGTGTCGTCAGGCTGCGGTCCGGCCCTCTGCGGCCCGTGAATAGACGATCTCCTGGCTTCAGAGCGCCAAGGATAACTCCTCAATGACTCGCTCTACGTGCTGTTTAAATCGTGCGGCTGACTTCGCGTCCATAGAACCATCCCGCGGGAACAGGGCCTGCCTTGCAAATGGCAACATACCCGCCTTTGGACCAAGAAGCCTTCCAAATAGCGAGAGCGCGACTGTTCCGCTAATGGCCCGTTTGAGACATGCCGGTCCGATCTGACGAGTCCGCTTATCAGGCTAGAGCGGAAGTCAGCGGCTCGCGGGAAAACCGACAAGATTGACCGTAAGCGCGAATTTCCCTGCACCTTTTGCTTTTGGGTGCTCTGATGCATGAGGTGTCCACCAAAATAGGTGGACACCTTGTGATGGCAGACGAT
>NZ_JBEPQI010000068.1:0-6089 GCF_040547725.1 Bradyrhizobium sp. LA2.1 | reverse complement strand
CGTCTGCCATCACAAGGTGTCCACCTATTTTGGTGGACACCTCATGCATCAGAGCACCCAAAAGCAAAAGGTGCAGGGAAATTCGCGCTTACGCTGGACCGAAGGGGTGGCGTCGCCCGGCTTTATTATGTTGGCAACCCGCAAGGGGAGGACCAGCGTGGATAAAGCAAGACCGTTTAATATTTCCAAGCGCGAAGTATGGTTGGCTTATAAGCGAGTGAGGGAAAACCGCGGGGCGGCTGGCGTCGATGATCAAACGATCGCGGAGTTCGAGAAGGATCTGAGTAACAACCTTTATCGGCTCTGGAATCGAATGTCGTCGGGCAGCTACATGCCGCCACCGGTTCGTCGAGTTGACATACCGAAAGGGGACGGACGGGGAACGAGACCGTTAGGTATCCCGACCGTTTCTGACAGAATCGCCCAAATGGTAGTCAAGCGATATCTTGAGCCCGTCCTGGAACCAGTGTTCCACGATGACTCCTTTGGATATCGTCCCGGTCGGTCGGCGCATGATGCGGTGGCTGCGGCACGGCAGAGATGCTGGCGCTTTGACTGGGTGCTCGATCTCGACATCAAAGGCTTCTTCGACAACATCGATTGGGAGTTATTGATGCGAGCGGTGCGTCGTCATATCGACTGCGCATGGGTGCTGCTCTACATCGAAAGATGGCTGAAGGCACCCGTGAGCATGCCGGATGGCGCGCTGGTCAGCCGAGAGAAAGGAACCCCGCAAGGGGCAGTCGTCAGCCCAATCTTGGCAAACCTTTTCCTGCACTATGCGTTCGATCGTTGGATGAAGGAAAATAATCCAGACATTCCGTTCGAGCGCTACGCTGATGATGCCATCTGTCACTGTCGCAGTGAGGCGCAAGCGCTTTCATTGCGGCAAGCGCTGGAAGCGCGGCTTGCGGCGTGTAAGTTGGAATTGCATCCGCAAAAGACGAAGATTGTGTACTGCAAAGACTCAAACCGACCGAACGGTTATCCGAAGCAACGCTTCGATTTTCTGGGCTTTACGTTTCGACCCCGACAATCGATGAATCGCGCAGGAAAGCTGTTCGTCAGTTTCTCTCCTGCGGTCAGCGACAAAGCGGCCAAGGTGATGCGCGAAGACGTGCGTCGCTGGCAGCTGCATCATCGCAACGATCTCGACTTGGAGAAAATCGCCCAATGGGCACGGCCGATTCTTGTTGGCTGGGTCAACTATTACGGGCGTTTTCATCGTTCGGCGCTTCGCAGGGCACTACGCACAGTAGATCCATTTATCGTGCGCTGGGCACAGCGGAAATACAAAAGACTTCGGGGACACGCAAAGCGGGCGTGGGGCTGGTTGCGCGGGGTCAAATCCCGCCAGCCGAACCTGTTCGCCCATTGGTCCACGAAATCTCCGGTTGGGGCGATAGGAGCCGGATGAGTCGAGAGACTCACGTCCGGTTCTCGGAGGGCGTGGGGGTGGGATTCCCCCGCGCTACTCGACTATCTCCGCGCCTACGACAGCGTGTCCGAGGCGCGAGCGTCAATTGCCAAGTATCTGGCCTTCTACAATCAGGGACGCCCTCACTCGAGCCTTGACGGGCGCACGCCCGACGAGGCTTACTTCGGCACGCAAGCTATGGTGATGGCCGCATGACCGTCGCCGACGATTTTGTCGTCGCTCTGGTCGGGCTACGCCCTCCCGACGCAACGACAAAATCGTAAGGCCCCGCGTTCAGCATAACCCGGCAGGAATCCACTTAAATCCCGCGGGGCGCTGTCCAAACAACCGGGGCCAGCTCTTTGCGCCCCGCGTCGCGCGCCGTTTGGAGGCTGCGTAAGTAGCCGAGGCGGGCGACCTCATCGAGCAGGAACTGGGTGCGGCCGGTCACTTCGCCATTGCGATTGTAGATGGCGTTAAGCAGCGAGCCGATGATGACGCGGGCAAGGCCGGCATGGTTCTCCAGCGTCTTCAGGTCGAGATTGATGAAGACGTCTGTACGGCCCTCCGCGAGCCGGGCGGTCGTGAAACTCGACCCCGACACCAGCGCGGCATAGTTCGCATAGGAGAGCCAGTGGGTTTCTTTCACGGCGTTGGCGTAGACGCCGCTGAACATTTCCGGCGTCATGGCGATGAAGGGGGCGACATTCTCGTTTACGAATCTGGAGCCTGAGTTCTCGTAAATCGTCTGAAGCCGCTGGCGCAGCTTCGGCTCCGGCTCTGACAGGTTGGTACCGACCTGGCGCAGGTGCTGATCCTTCTTTTCCGTGTGACCGGACAGGCAGACATCGGCGATCAGCGCCGTCAGCAGCTGCAAGGCCGAGGCACGAAAGAAGTCGTCCCGCGCCGGGCCCTGGCGTGGATTGTCGGTCATGATCCATGACGCGATGGCGGCAATGTCCTCTTCCTTGGTTGCGCCGTGCTGGCCGATCCAGTCGAGCACATTGAAGCCGATCGCCGAGGCGCGCGGGTCGAGCACGAAGACCTGACGACCCGCCCCGTGCCGGTGTCCGGTGACCATCGGTGCGACCTCGTTGGACGGGTCAAGGACGACCAACCCTCCACCCCATTTGAGCGCCGTCGGCACCGTGACCGATGTTGTCTTGAAGCCGCCGGACCCGGCGAACACGATGCCGTGCGACGAGCCGAAGACGCATCGAAACAGAGCAAAGGAGACTTACCGCCGGCGCCCCATGTCTCAACGTCATCGGCGCGGAACGACTGGTCGGCGACCGCATCCCGATCGACACGATAGCGCTCCCCGACCACGATGCCACCCGCCTCCGGGAACAGCCGCGCAGCCTCAATCATCGTCATCCAGTCCGACTCGCCATGGATGGCGCGTCGCCCACGAATGCGGCGCGGCTCGGCGGCCGCGAACGCGGCATTGCCCCTCATCGCTACACGCAGTCCGAACACCGCCACGAGCGATGCGATCGTCGCTCCGATGATGGTCGAGGGATCGGCATAAGCGACAAGCCGGTCTCCAGCGGGCAGGGCATTGGCAAAGGAATGGAGGCGGGCGATCTCGCGCGAGGCGGCGATCGCGACCACAAGCAGGCCGCCGAACATGACGCTCCAACCGGCCCAGCGGATCGCCGTCGCACCAGCCGCCGCGAACAGGAAGACCACGCCGATCGCCGCGGCCATCACGTAGGACAGGGCGATGCCGATCCGCCCGAGCACCAGGTGCGCGTTTGGGGTTGTTCCGAACTTCGAAAGCCACGCTTCGATGCCGGTAAGGACAAGGCATGAGCCCGCCATCAGCACGGCCGGCGCGATCGCCAGCGCGATCCTACTTGCTCTCATGGCCGAAGGCCATCGCGTCGATCGCCGTCAGGCGCTCGCGTTCCGCCTCGTTGCCGCGCAGACGATCGGCGGCATCAAGCAACAGGCCGAGCAGCAGCGCACGCTTCTCGTAGCGCAACCCGGCCTTGGCGATCAGGCCACCGAGCTCGATCTTCTCCCGCGTGTCCTTCTTGCGGGCGCGAGTTGCATCGGACCGACGCATGCGTTCAGCCCTGTTCAGCCAGGCCCGCAGGCGCGACAGGCGGGATGGTCGTGGCCGCCTTGGCCGGTCTGCTCCCGCCCTTGCGAAACCGGCCGGCGATCTCCTCGAACGCCGACAGCAACGCGCCTTCCTCGATCTCGATTTCTCCCATCCCGGCCTTGAGCGCGATGCGGCCGATGCGCTCGGCTTCCCGTGTTTCTGCCTGCTTCAGCTGGTCCTGGAGCCGAGCGATTTCGTCCCTGATCTGCCGCGAGGGTTTTTTCATTCCGGAAGACCTTTCCTGTCATTAATTGCGCGAAGCGCCGACAGGAAAGCCGGGGTGAGCGCGAAGCGCGACCCGGGTAATTAACGGGGTCGGCGGAGCCGACGCTTTGGAAGATCATCCCGCCGTTCCGAAGGAGCGGCTTCCAAGGGCGCAGTAATACGTCGCTGACGCGACGTCCTGCTTCGCGGCCCAACTGGGCGGGCCGATCCCGACGAACAGCATGTTCGTTCGAAGGATCGCTTCAGCCGTGGCCATCACGCATTTCACGCCACAGCTCATCGGACGCGGCGATGGCCGCAGCGCCGTGCTGGCCGCTGCCTACCGGCATTGCGCGAGGATGGAGTTCGAGGCCGAGGGCCGCACCGTCGACTATTCCAACAAGCGCGGGATGATCCACGAGGAATTCCAGGTGCCGGCCAACGCGCCAGCCTGGCTGCGGACCATGATCGCGGATCGCTCCGTCGCCGGCGCGTCGGAGGCCTTCTGGAACAAGGTCGAGGCCTTCGAAAAGCGGGCGGATGCGCAGTTCGCCAAGGAGTTCATCATCGCGCTGCCCGTCGAGCTCACGCTAGAGCAGAACGTCGCGCTAATGCGCCAGTTCGTCGCCGAGCAGGTGCTGTCCCGCGGACAGGTCGCGGACTGGGTCTATCACGACGAGCCGGGCAATCCGCATGTCCACCTGATGACGACGCTGCGGCCTCTCACCGAGGACGGATTCGGGCCGAAGCGGGTCGCAGTCGTCGGAGAAGACGGGCAGCCGCTGCGCATGAAATCCGGCAAGATCGCCTACCGGCTTTGGGCCGGCGAGAAGCAGGAGTTCCTCGAGCAGCGCAACGGTTCGCTCGACCTGCAGAATCAGCACCTAGCTCTGCATGGTCACGAGATTCGCGTCGATGGCCGCTCCTACGCCGAGCGCGGCATCGACGTCGTGCCGACCACCCATATCGGCGTCGCGGCCAAGGCCATCCAGCGCCGGGCGGAGCGCGAAGGGCGCGATCCCAATCTCGACCGGCTGCGCGTTTTTGAGGAGAACCGGGCCGAGACGTTGAGGCGGATCCAGCGCCGTCCGGAGATCGTGCTCGACATGATTTCGCGGGAAAAGAGCGTGTTCGACGAGCGCGATGTCGGCAAGCTCCTGCATCGTTATCTCGACGATGCCGCAACCTTCCAGCACCTGATGGCGCGGGTGCTGCAAAGCCCCGATGCGCTGCGGCTGGAAGGGGAGTCCATCGACTTTGCCACGGGCGCGCGGGCGCCGGCGAAATACACGACACGCGAGCTCATCCGTCTCGAAGCGGAGATGGCACGCCGCGCGGTCCACCTGTCGGGCAGCACGGCTTTCGCCGTCAAGGCACAGGTGGTTGCCGCCGTGTCCGCGCGTCATGCCAACCTCTCGGCCGAGCAGCGCTCCGCCATCGATCATTTGGCGTCCGGGACGCGGATCGCGGCGGTTGTCGGCCGTGCCGGGGCGGGCAAGACCACGATGATGCGGGCTGCGCGCGAGGTGTGGGAGGCGGCCGGTTATCGCGTCGTCGGCGGCGCCTTGGCGGGCAAGGCGGCCGAGGGATTGGAGAAGGAAGCGGGCATCCAATCCCGCACGCTCGCCTCCTGGGAGTTACGCTGGAAGAGAGGCCGCAATGGCCTCAATGATAGGACGGTTTTTGTCCTCGACGAGGCCGGCATGGTCGCTTCGCGGCAGATGGCGCTGTTCATCGAAACAGCATCAAAGGCGGGAGCGAAGATCGTCCTGGTCGGCGATCCCGAGCAGCTCCAGCCGATCGAAGCGGGGGCGGCGTTTCGCGCGATCGTCGAACGTATCGGCTATGCCGAGCTCGAGACGATCTATCGCCAGGGCCAGCAATGGATGCGCGACGCCTCACTCGATCTTGCCCGTGGCCGGACGGCGCAGGCCCTATCCGCCTATCGCGATCATGGACGTCTGTTCGGCTCGGAGTTGAAGGCGCAGGCGATCGACAATCTGATCGCTGATTGGAACCGCGACTACGATCCATCGAAGTCAACTTTGATCCTCGCGCATTTGCGCCGCGACTTCCGCGCGCTGAACGAGATGGCGCGCGCCAAGCTCGTCGAGCGCGGTCTCGTCGCACAGGGACATGCGTTCCGGACGGAGGACGGCCAGCGCCGGTTTGCGCCGGGCGACCAGATCGTCTTCCTGAAGAACGAGGGCTCGCTCGGCGTCAAGAACGGCATGATCGGCAAGGTCGTGGAAGCAGAGCCTAACATTACAGTTGTCTTTTTGATTTGACATGAGCGCGTTGAGCGGCAGCCTGATGAGCTCTGCGCCAGAAAGACCATGCGATGATGCGTGCGGGTTG
>NZ_JBEPQI010000067.1:0-8420 GCF_040547725.1 Bradyrhizobium sp. LA2.1 | reverse complement strand
CTTTGTTAACCCGCCCTTTGGATAGGCAATCGCCCTTGAGGGGACACCGGGCGCAATCCTTCGCCTTCGAGTAAAAGAAACGGCCGTGCTTGATGAGCCGGGCGGGGCGCAAGATACGCCCTCGCGGGCACTTCAAGATGTCGTTTTTGGCATCGTACCGGAAGCGTCTGAGCGGTACGCGACTCTTGATGTCAATCGGCATTGGACTGGGACCCCCGATCGGCGTCCAAAGATTGGATGCCGATCACCCCGAAAACGGGGTCCTTATTCCATGCCGAAACACAGGCGTATGCCTAGGACTAGGCCTAGCTCCTCCGGCTAACGCCGGTGTCCACCCGCGGAGCGGGACCGGTTGAACCGGCTTGTTAGTTGGAAACGGATCGCTCCTGATGCCTTTCTGTCATGCAGCCAGAGACTCTGTCTGCTGCAGTTGCTGTGGGCATGTGGTCAACGCGTCAGCGTTGTCCACCATGTCCACACCCTTCGCGGCCTGCATCCGTTCGCGCCAGACCGCCATCGGCGTGCGATAGCCGAGGGACTGATGAAGGCGACGATCATCGTAGTAGGCGATCCAGCGTTGGACTGGAGCGATGCGCAACGTCAGAAGCATGCCGTGGCCGAGTATCTTGCAGGACTTGAGTCCGAGGCGCAGGTCCAGCAAGGCGGGGACAGTCGCGGTGGCGGTTCTGACGGGACCCCGACCGCAGCGTCAGATCGCAAGCCGCCGAAGGTGATCTCGCCTTCCGATCCGTCCTCGGCGTGGACAGCGAAAGCCAACAAGCGCGTGCAGTTCGGGTATGGGCTCAACTATCTCCTCGACGTCGAGCACGCAGTCGTTGTCGACGTCGAACCAACGCCCACGCGCACCTATGACTCGGTCGAATCCACAAAGAATGCTTGATCGAACCGAACGTCGCTTGGTTTGAAGCCAAATCGGCTTGCTGCTGATACCGCTTATGGAACGGGCCGTTTCCTGGGCTGGCTGGTTGGCCGCGGGATCGCTCCACACATTCCCGTTCGCGACGCAAGCTCGCACGATGACGGCACATTTTCACGCAGCGACTTTCGCTAGGACAAACGGCGCGGCGTCTACATTTTTCCAAAAGACAAAGTACTGCACACCACCGGCACCGTGCACGACGGCAGCACGCACCGCTATCGTGCCTCCAAATTCGACTGCGATGCATGTGCGCTGAAGAAGCGATGTTGTCCGAATACGGCCACCTTGGCTTTGGATGCCGGTGCGTGGTGCCGGCGGGGCTCGTCTGCTCATCGTCTCTCCAATCTTGCCCGCCGTCAGGCAGAAACTCCATTTATCGGCCTGTCCAGATTTCCGGAGCTAGCTCAGATCATCGCCGGTGTCAGATTCGCCGACAGCATCGAGGTCATTCCCACCCAGCAAGCCACGCCGCTTGATCGGCTCCGTCACCCGATTCAAGCATAGCTCAATGGCTTTTCGCAGAAGGCAAGAAACCTTTGAAATGGACCCGCATGATGTCACCGTCTAAAAGCGTGCCTAACAAGAAAGATCCCCTGGGCGCCTGAAAGGTCATTCCTTGGACTTTACAAAAGCCCCTTTGCCTCCATCACTCACAAACGCAACCTTTGCTTTGAACTCATTTCACTTCCACTTCTCTCTATCCGATGTCGCGTAAGGTTGGCGATCCAGTCCAGGTTGCTACTCGGAACGCCTTCATGACGCTCAACGCACATTGACGCGTGGCGGAATCGCAGGATCGAAGGCGAGCATCCGTATCTCTACCTCGGCGGCATCGTGATGAAGCGCAGCTGGGCTGGTGAGGTTCACAACGTGTCGCTGCTGGTGGCGTCGGCGGTCAATGCAAAGGGGTTCCGGGAGATCCTCGGCATCTGTGAAGGCACCCAGGAGGGCAGATCCGGCTGGTCATCGTTTCTGCGGCATCTCGTCAATCGCGGTCTGAAGGGCGTGCAGCTGGTGGTTTCCGATGCGTGCCAAGGGCTTGTCGAGAGCGTTGCGAATTCTCTGCCTGAGGCGCGCTATCAACGGTGCACGACGCATTTCTACAGCAAGGTCTCCAGCCGGGTGCCGTCGACCTGGGCCCGCAAGGTGAGCCACAGGCTCAAGGCAATTCATGCCCAGGAGAGCCCGGCCGCGGCCGAAGAGAAAGCCAGGACCGTCATCGCGGATCTGCGGGCAAGCCGCATGGCCAAAGCTGCTGATCTGGTCGAGCAGGAGGTCCACGAGACGCTCACCTACTACGCCTTTCCGGACATCCATTGGCGGAAGATTCGAACGGTCAATCCGCTCGAGTGCATCATGAAGGACATCCGGCGACGAAACCGTGTACTCGGTGTAGACTGCGCCTTCCGCGACGGTCAATCCTGTCTCCGAAGGGCGGCGGCCCGACTGTGGAGGATTGCAGAAGGGGCGAGGTCGCCCAAATGCTACATGAACATGCGACCGCTCTATCAGCCACAACTGTTTGAAGCTCCTGCGAATCAGTGCACACCTGTAGTTGGCTCGGAGAGCCCGGAGGTGCCGAGTGCAAAGACGTCAACGTCGGTCGTTCAGGGAGGACTACAACTGCCAGGCCGTTGAACGGGCGGTATCGAGCGGTCGGTCGAATCAGCAGCGACCAGAGGGATCCGCCAATCCGATCGCGGTTTCTTTTCATTTTCTTGTATTGCATAACTATCACTCGCCCTATGCGGCGGGTTTTATGTAATTAACTTACTATTATAAATAAAAGAAGGAAATAATAGGGCGCGAATCTTAATATCACTCGTCATAGCGACGGTTTGCTGTAATGGTTTGTTTTAAATAAAATACGGGCCAAGCAATGGGGATGCCCCGTGAAATGGACCCGCGGAGCATTGAACTGGCTTGTTTGTTGAAAACTGATCGCTCCTGACCTGAGCCCCAAAGATCATCCAGCGATGGGCAGAATCCTTTGGTTATTTGAGCCTGTGTGGCTCGGTGATGCAACGGGACGGGGCGCGGAGCCCTCGACATAGCGCAGCGTCCCGTCCCGTTGCATTCCGGACGCTGTTAGTCTGGCATAGGTTGATGGCGGCAGGTTGCCGATCCCGCTGTGCGGACGAACGGTGTTGTAATCATCCTGCCATTCGGCAAGCAGTTCTCGAGCATGCTCGAGTGACGAGAACAACGTCTCGTTCAACAACTCGTCGCGCAGTCGTCCATTGAAGCTCTCTACGAAGGCATTCTGCTGCGGCTTGCCCGGTGCGATGTAGTGCCACTCGATCCGGGTGAGCTGCGACCAGTGTAGGATGGCCATGCTGGTGAGTTCGGTCCCGTTGTCGCTGACGATCATCGTCGGGCGGCCTCGTTGAGCGATCGCGGCATCGAGCTCACGACCCACCCGAGTCCCCGACAACGAGGTGTCGGCGACCAATGCGATGCATTCCCGGGTGAAGTCATCCACGACAGCCAGGATACGGAAGCGTCGGCTGTCGGTCAGCGTGTCGCTGACGAAATCCAGTGACCAGCGCTGGTTCGGTCCCTGCGGCAACGCCATCGGAGCCCGTGTTCCCAGAGCTCTCTTGCGTCCGCCGCGCCGGCGAACCTGCAGCCGCTCCTCGGCATACAGCCGCCGCAGCTTCTTGTGGTTGATCAGCACGCCTTCGCCGCGGATCATGAGAAGCAGACGGCGATAGCCAAAGCGCCGGCGTACCGACGCCAGCTCACGCAGCCGGACGCGAATGGTCGCGTCGTCAGGCCGAAGGCTGCGATAACGCACCGAGGACCGATCAGCTCCAATCACTTCACACGCCCGCCGCTGACTGACCTCAAAACTCGAACGAAGGTGAGCCACAGCCTGCCGCCTTGCGACGGGCGTCACCATTTTTTTGAATTGAGGTCCTTCAGCATGGCGTTGTCGAGCATCGCCTCGGCCAACAGCTTCTTCAGCTTTGCATTCTCGTCGGCAAGCACCTTGAGGCGCCGAGCGTCTGATACGTCCAGGCCGCCATATTTGGCCTTCCACTTGTAGAACGTCGCGCTTGAGATCCCATGCTTGCGGCAGACATCCCCCGTCTTCGAACCCGCTTCCTGCTCCCGCAGGATCGCAATGATCCGTTCTTCCGTGAACCTCGACTGCTTCATCTCCGTCTCCCTCAAGGTGACGGATTCTGACCTGCCCCTGCCGATTTCCTCCAGTTGAAGTTAGAGTCCGGCCTTCTGAAGGACGGACAGATGAAGCGAGCCAGGTTTACGGAAGAGCAGATTATTGGCGTGCTGCGTGAGCATGAGGCGGGTGCGAAGGCTGCCGATTTGGCGCGGAAGCATGGCGTCTCTGAAGCGACGCTGTACAATTGGAAGGCGAAGTTCGGCGGCCTGGACGTCTCCGATGCCAAGCGGTTGCGGCAACTCGAGGACGAGAACGCCAAGCTGAAGAAGCTGCTGGCCGAGCAGGTGCTGGATGCTGCAGCGCTACGCGAGCTTTTGTCAAAAAAATGGTAGGGCCCGTCGCCAAGCGCGAAGCCGTCGCGCACCTGCAGGCCGTCATGGGTCTGTCGGAGCGGCGGGCCTGCGGCATCGTCGGCGCTGACCGCAAGATGGTTCGGTACCGATCGTGCCGACCGCCGGACACCGAACTACGCGGCCACTTGCGCGAGCTTGCTAATGCCCGTCGGCGGTTCGGCTACCGCCGGCTGTTCGTGCTGCTTCGCCAGCAGGGCGAGCCGTCCGGGCGGAACCGGATCTACCGTCTGTATCGAGAGGAAGGCCTCAGCGACTGGCGTCTGATCTTCGGGTCTACCTTCACCGCGAACCGATTGACTTCCGGGCGGGCATCAACAGCCTGGCGACCGTGGTCGAGCAGTCGATGGGGCTGGATCCGTTCCAGCGCGCGGTGTTCGCGTTCTGCAATCGTCGCCGCACCGGATCAAGCTGCTGATTTATGATCGGTCAGGATTTTGGATGCTGCTGAAGCGGCTGGAGGCCGACAGATTTCACTGGCCCCGAAGTCAGGAGGCGGTGCTGACGCTGACGACGGAGGAGCTGCACTGGCTGCTTGACGGCATCAACATCGCGGCGGTGCGTCGTCATCCGGTGCGGCAATATCAGAGCGTGGGCTGAGCTGTTCGATGCGCACGGCGTCATCGGGCTTCGGCAGGGCCGTTCCGCCGCCGAAGACATGATGAAGACATGGGAGCCCGGTTGACGCGGCGGCATGACTTCGAGATGACGATGAGTCGCAAGCCCACGACGCACGAGCTGGAAGCCTTGATCGCGGCGCACGCGGCCGAGATCGCGGCGCCGAAGGCCGAAGACGAGAAACTCGCACAATGCGTGCTGCATCTTGAGGAGCAGTTGCGCCTGGAGCGCCTGCACCGGTATGCGCCGAAGAGCGAAAAGCTCAAGGAGCGCATCTTCAACGAAGCCGAGCAGGCCGCCGCTGAAGGCCGGGACGACGACGATGTCGAGGCGGTCGTCGTGCCGGACACGGGATTGCCGGAGGCTCCAAAGCCGGCGCCGAAGACACGCGGCCGCAAGCCGCTGCCTGACCATCTGCCGCGCCAACGCGTCGAACATGATCTGGGTGAGGATCAAAAGGACTGTCCGTGCTGCCATAATCGGATGCATCGGATAGGCGAGACCGTCACCGAGCAGTTGCACGCCGAGGTGAAGGCGTCGGTGCTGCAACATGTGCGCTTCAAATATGCCTGCCGTCACTGCGAGCGCACCGCGCTGAACACCCCGATTGTGACCGCGCCGATGCCGGCGCAGCCGCTGCCGGGTAGCTCGTCACGCCATCGACACTGGCGCTCGCTGGCGCTCGCCAACAAATACGTCGACGGCACGCCGCCGTACCGTGTGGCGGACGCGCTGGGGCGCGCCGACGTCAGCATCAGCCGCGGGACGCTGGGCAACTGGGTGATCCGGGCGAGGGAGTTGCATCTGCATCGGGTCTATGACGCGCTACAGCAAAAGCTCAGGTCGCAGCCCCTGGTCCACGGCGACGAAACCTGGGTCCAAAGAGGACGGCCGTGATGCGCAGCCAAATCCTTCATGTGGGCCTGTCGCAGCGGCCAGGACTGCGCGCAGCCGGTCGTGCTGTTCGATTACCAGTTCGGTCGTATGCGTCCGAGGACGGCCGTCTTGCGAGTTTATCCGGCCTGTAGCTGACTGTCGGTATGGATATCCTTACTGATAGTCGCCAAGTGAGCCGCCTTGAAGTCGTTGAGACTGGTCGGCGTCGACGCTGGTCGGATGCCGAGAAGCTTCGAATTGTCGAGGAAAGTCTTTTGGAGCCGCGGCTGGTGTCGGCGACAGCGCGGCGTTATGGGCTTTCGAAGCAGCTTCTGTTTTCGTGGCGCAAGGCTTATCGCGAGGGACAGCTTGGCGGCTGTCAGGTCGATGGATTTGAGCCAGCCCGGATTGTGCCGGAGATCCAGTCAACGACAGAGCCTGCCGCGCCGGCGGCGACTGGCACTTTGGAGATCGTGACCGCGAATGGCCGACGCGTGATCGTGGACCACAACGTCGATGTCGCGGTTTTGTTGCGGATCATGCGAGGGTTGGAGACACTACGGTGATCCCGATCCCGACGGGGGCGCGAGTGTGGCTGGCGACGGGCCATACCGATATGCGGTGCGGCTTTCCGAGCCTGGCTCTCCGCGTGCAGGAAGTGCTCAAGCACAATCCCATGGGCGGAGGTCTTTTCTGCTTCAGGGGCAAACGCGGCGATCTTTTGAAGGTCATTTGGCATGATGGCCAAGGGGCATGCCTGTTTACAAAAAGGCTCGAGAGAGGAAGGTTCATCTGGCCATCGGTTGCCGGCGAATCGGTAACGATCTCTCCGGCGCAGTTGAGTTATCTGCTATCTGGAATCGACTGGCGCAACCCTCAAGAAACACGGCGTCCAACGCGAGTTGGATAGGCTTTTTACGATTGAATCTGCCGCCTGATCTGATTCAATGGCTTCATGATATCGAAGCCGGACGATCTTCCATCGGACCTTGTGAGTGCCCTGGCGGCACTGCAGGCCGAGCGTGAAGCGCGGCTACGAGCCGAGGCGGATGCCGCCAATGCACGAGCAGAGCTGTCGGACAACGAGGCGCTGATCGCGCATCTCGAGCTGCGTATCGAGAAGCTCAAACGCGAGCTGTACGGTCAGCGCTCCGAGCGCACGGCCCGGCTGATCGAGCAGTTGGAGTTGGAGCTCGAAGAACTCGTCACGACGGCGAGCGAGAATGAGCTTGCCGCGCAAGCCGCCGCGGCGAAGACGCAGAACGTCCGCCCCTTCATGCGCAAACGGCCGGTGCGCAAGCCATGGCCGGATGACATCGAACGCGAGCGCGTCGTCATCGAGGCCCCGACGAGCTGTGCCTGCTGCGGCGGATCGCGCCTGGCGAAGCTGGGCGAGGATGTGACCGAGACGCTGGAGGAGATACCGCGCCGATTCAAGCTTATCGAGACGGTGCGGGAAAAGTTCACCTGCCGCGATTGCGAGAAGATCAGCCAGCCGCCGGCACCGTTCCATGCCACGCCGCGTGGCTTCATCGGTCCGCAATTGCTGGCGACGATCCTGTTCGACAAGTTCGGCATGCATATCCCGCTCAACCGCCAGAGTGTGCGCTTTAAGGCCGAGAGGATCGACCTGCCGCTGTCGACGCTGGCCGACCAGGTCGGCCACGGGACCTTCGCCGTCATGCCGCTCTTCCACCTGATCGAGCGCCATGTGCTCGCGGCCGAGCGCCTGCATGGCGACGACACCACTATCCGCATCCTGGCGAAGAGCAAGTGCACGACCGGGCGGATCTGGACCTATGTGCGCGATGACCGTCCCTTCGCCGGGCCTGCGCCGCCGGCGGCGGTCTATTACGCTTCGAGCGACCGACGCGGCGAACACCCGCAAAGGCATCTGGCCGCCTTCACCGGCATCCTGCAAGCCGACTGCTACAACGGCTTCGAGCCGCTGTTCGACCCGCAGAAGAAGGTGCTGCCGATTACGCCGGCGTTTTGCTTCGCCCATGCACGGCGGGGCTTCTTCGAGCTGGCTGACATCGAGAAAACCGCCCGGGAGGGCCAAAAAGGCAAACCGGTCTCTCCGATCGCGCTGGAGGCTGTCAGACGCCTCGATGCGTTGTTCGAGATCGAGCGCGCCATCAACGGCAGCAGTGCTGACGAGCGGCGCGCCGTGCGCCAGGAGAAGAGCAAACCACTCCTCGACGACATGCACGCGTGGTTACTACGTGAGCGCGAAACCCTCTCGCGCTCGTCCGAGGTCCTGAAGCCCATGAATTACATGCTCAGGCGCTGGGACGACTTCGCCCACTTCCTTGACGATGGCAGGATCTGCCTCAGCAACAACGCCGCCGAAAGGTAAGCGCGAATTTCCCTGCACCTTTTGCTTTTGGGTGCTCTGATGCATGAGGTGTCCACCAAAATAGGTGGACACCTTGTGATGGCAGACGAT
>NZ_JBEPQI010000066.1:0-9072 GCF_040547725.1 Bradyrhizobium sp. LA2.1 | reverse complement strand
TGCCTCATGACAGCTCCTCCGAATCGCTTGATTGCGAGAGCTCGACGATAACGGAGCTTTCGTGCCCCGAGCGCTGACCGCAATTACGTCATCGTCTGCAAATTTGACCCCTCATCGGCGTCCAATTTTGGGTCTGACTCATTTCCGATGAAGTTTGCCGGGCGACTGTGGTTCTCAAACGGAGAATCAGCGCCATGCGGACGGGCTTTCAAATCTCATCGCTAGTACCGAGTGGTTTGGTGGTTGATGGTGTAAGTGACTCAATGGATTCGCTTATTCTGTCTGTTAGGTCGGAAGCTGCGGAGGCTCGGTGCCCTTTGTGCGCGACAGCGTCGAGCCGCATCCATAGCCGCTACGTCCGGCACGTTGCCGATTTGCCATCAGCGGGCAGAAAGGTGCGCCTCCGATTACTCACGCGGCGCTTCACATGCGAGGTGCCGCATTGCCGCCGGCGGATCTTCGCGGAGCGGTTCGGAGAAGACATCGTCCCGCTGCGACGGCGCCGGACAGCACGGCTGGAATACATCGTCCATCACCTGGGGTTGGCGCTCGGCGGCCGGCCGGCGGCAAGCTTCGCCAAGCGGCTCATGCTGCCTGTCAGCAACGATACCTTGCTACGGGTGGTCCGTCGGCGGACGGCGATGCCGACAGATCCATTGCTTGTTGTGGGCATCGATGACTGGGCGTTCCGGAGAAACCATCGATACGGGACGATCGTGTGCGATTTGGAGCGTCGGCGGATCGTTACCCTGCTGCCCGACAGGGAGACTGCGACCGTTCGGGCGTGGCTATCGAAGCACCCAGCGATCAACATTGTGTCGCGAGATCGCGGTGGTGGATACGGCGAGGCAGCAGCTAAGGCGCTCCCGAACGCCATCCAGGTCGCCGACCGCTGGCATCTGATGGAAAATGCGAGCGCGGCCTTCCTTGATGCGGTGCGCCGCTCCATGAACAGAATCCGAACCGCAATCGGAGCGACAACGATCAACCCGGAATTGCTGACCTATGCGGAAAAGCTGCGCTATCAGGGCTATCTGCGGCGCCGGGACAGCCATGCCGCAATTGCGGCTCTCGTCAGCGACGGTGTGCCGTTCAAGGAGATCGTCCGCCGCACAGGACATAGTCGCAATCTGGTTCGCCAAATTAGCCGCGGCGGCGGTACGGATATGTTCCGCACCCGTCAAAGCACCCTGGACGGGCATCTGCCGTTCCTGGACGCGCAATGGTCAGGCGGCTGTCGCAACGGTGCCGAACTCTGGCGCCGTTTGAAGGGACAAGGCTTTATGGGATCGCTGCGCGTGGTGGCGGAATGGGCGACGCGACGGCGGCGTGCCGAGACTATCAGCCATCAACAATTGCAGAAGGTCCCCGCCGCCAGGACGATAGCGCAGCTGATGACGACGAAGCGCGACCACCTGACCAGGGCCGAGACCGTCACGCTTGCCGTCATCGAACAAAACGTTCCTATGCTGGCCGATGCCCAAGCTCTCATTGGCCGCTTCCACGCGATGATCCGAAAGAAGGCCGAGATGGAGCTCGAACCTTGGATTGAGGAATCCAAGCGGAGCCTCATTGCCTCGTTCGCGAATGGCATTGCCAACGATAAGGGCGCGGTGCACGCGGCTATCACGCAACCATGGTCCAATGGCCAAGTGGAAGCTCAGATCACCAAGCTCAAGCTGGTCAAACGGCAAATGTACGGACGCGCTAAGCTCGATCTCCTTCAGGCTAGGCTGATTGGCGCGCCATAAAAACAATCACGATCATCGAATATGCGTCAGAGCCAATTTTGGACGCCGATCCCCCGGCTCAGGGGGTCAATATTGCAGGCCGAATGACAGCCGCCTGCGCGGCAGTGATGTGTGCGCGGTGCGGGTAGCTCTCCGCCGGCTTCCAGCTGTCGAATGTCGTCCCGCAGACGCAGCGCATCAGCGTGCTCCGGATCTCGCTGTTGAGCTTCTCACCCCGCGCCAGCTTGGCCGCTACCTCGGTCCGCCAGTCGCGGTCTTGGCGCCATTCGGCGAAGGCATTGTCGGGGATGCTCGGCTGTAGCTCCGACCATGCGGTCTCGAAAGCCTCGCGCGCGGCTTCGAAGGTCGCGGCTATGCCACTCCGCCATGTGCCTGGCTCCATGCCGGGATAGAAACCGACCGACCATTCCCATTGATCGGCGTGCACAGGCACGCCAGCGCGCACGCCGATGGTCCCGACGCGGACATGGGTGAAGTAGATCTGCCAGTCTCATGCGGATTGTCGGAGCGGCGGCGGGGAGGGCGGCATCATTACTCATGCCGAGAGGATAGGCGCTAGTCGGATGCCGGGCCAGCCGCTGGTGCTTGCGCGCGAGCCTAGGTCGGGCCCAAGAGGTTGGTCAATGGGCGGCGTAGCTTAAGTGGTAGCGCGTCTTAGCGCTCGTTCCGCATATATGGACTTTTCTCCGACACCCAAAGCACTGACGGATCGGAGCTGGGCAGACCCTTGTGGTCGTACGAAGCTTTCGGCAGAGCCACAGCGCAAATACTCGCGACCAGCGCCACTGAGGACAAAGCCCCTATCACAATCCATAGCTGCCTCTGCATGTCAGCGTTCCGAAGCAGAGTATCGATGGCAAGGCAAATGCGAGCCTTGACGAGTCGTTCCTATCAGGGCGTCTAATCTTAAGCGCCGACGTCGGCTTTTGGGATCTAAGCAGAAATTTTCTGCTCAACCAGAGTATTGCCGCTTGTGACCCTGGCTGTGAAAATTTCCACACAACCAAGACCCATTTGAGACATAGGCCGGGCCATGAGCCTCATTCCTCAAGCCAGCGAAACCTGCTAGATCTTATGTAGCTGCCCTTGAAGCGGGACGTGCCGAATTCTCCGCGCGGGAGCGGGCCGCCAGCGTGCCGTCGGCGGGCATGGGACTCCAACAAACCGACATTCTTTTCGCCGGAATGTGCGCCGTGGCCGCCAAAACGCGCGGCCGCGAAATTGCGACCGCACTTGCGATCCGTTCAGCACCATTCGAGACAGGAGGAGAACATGGTTCGGCAAAGTATATTGAGCATGTCTACACTGATGGCGTTGGGAGTCGCCCTGCTACCGAGCAACGTCGTTGGTCAACAGAAGTCGATCAAGGAGGAACTCGTGGGGACCTGGACGTTCGTCTCCTCTACAAGCAAGCTTCCTGACGGCAGTCCGGCGTGGGGCACCAAACCAAAAGGGCTGCTAATCTTTACAGAGAACGGATACTTCGCATCGCAAATTGTGCGCTCCGATCTTCCGAAGTTTGCGACGCAAAACCGCGCACAGGGTACGCCAGAGGAAAACAAAGCCGTGGTACAAGGAAGCATTGCCAACTTCGGCACGTACTCGGTCGACGAAACGAAAAAAACCTACACGCTGAAATTTGAGGGCAGTTCGTTCCCAAATCGGGCAGAAACCGAACAGACGCGAGCATTCACGATTGCTGCGGACGAATTGAAGGTCGCCAACCCATCAACATCCATTGGCGGCTCTTCTGAGCTCGTCTACAATCGCGCCAAGTAGGTCCGGAACCTTGGTCGGAGCCGGGGAGCTAATGTGGCGGCGCGGATTCATCGCGTATCTCAGCAGGGCAGGAATCGGTTGGTCCCGCCCAGGCTCAGCAGATGCCGGAGACGCTCGGTTCATTGTATAGCGCCGAGATCGTTGGCTGGCCGGCATCAGTGCGAATGAAGGCTGGAGCCGGGGAGACTTCCGCAATTGGCCGATTTTGTTGCAAAAGTCGGCTGCTACCGATGGATCGGTAGGCCATTTCGCTAAGGACGACCGGCTTGGTCCGCCGGCTTTGACGCTCTCTACGCAACCTACGCGATGCACAGAGCCCGAGCGGGTGGTGGACGAGCGACCAGCAACGCGAGCCGCCGCAGGTTCTGGGCGATGGCAGCAAGAACAAACTCATCCTGCGCACCTCGCGGACCACGCAGTCGGAGCCGACCGAGCTCCAGGATGCGCTTCAAATGTGCGAACCGCATCTCGATCTTCTTGCGCTCACGTCGCGACGTCTCGAAGCCCTCGGTACCTTCCAACGACCGGGCGACGTCGCGGGCGTGCTCATGGATGTCGCGCGGGATCTTGCGCGACGGTTCTTTTGGGCAGCACTGCGGTTTGAGCGGGCATACATCGCAGTCGAGCTTGCTGGCGCGATACAGAAGGGTCTTGCCCTCGTGCACGGTACCGCTCGTCCCAAGCCGCTTGCCACCCGGGCAGTGGTAGACGTCGCCGGTCCGATCATATCGAAAGTCGCTCCGCGAGAAGGTGCCATCATCCCGCTTCGACTTATCGAACACAGGGATATGTGGCGCGATGCCCTTTTCCTCGACCAGCCAGTTCAGCATCGGAGCCGCTCCGTATGCGGTATCCCCGACAAGCCGCTCTGGCTTGAGACCGAAGCGCTCCTCGGTCCGTTCGATCATGGTCTTTGCTGCGCCGACGTCGGCTTGGCAAATGGCGCGGGAGGCCTCGACATCAACGATGACGCCAAACTTCACGTCGATGAGATAGTTGTCGGAGTACGCGAAGAATGCCGGCCCTTTGTGAGCCCCGGTCCACTGCGCTGCCGGATCGGATGGCGAGATAAACTTCGGGACGACATCGCTGGCGGCACCCCACGCCGGATCGTCGAGGATCGCCAGATACTCCTTCACCGCGCGGCTGGACCTGGCCGGATCGCGATCCCTGCGCCAGTCCTGACCTGCGATCGAGCGCTGCTTGTTCGCGTCGGCCGCAATCAGGCTCGCATCGACTGCAAATCCTTCGCCACCAACCAGACCGGCGGCAATGCAGGTCTCGACGGTCCGTTCGAACACGTGGCGGAGAACATCTCCATCGCGGAAGCGCTCGTTGCGGGCGCGCGAGAACGCCGAATGATCCGGGACAGCATCCTCGATACCGAGCTTGCAGAACCAGCGATAGGCGAGGTTCACCTGCACTTCACGACAGATCAATCGCTCCGAGCGGATCGCAAAGACATAACCTACGACCAGCATCCGGATCATCAGTTCTGGATCGATCGACGGGCGACCCATCGATGAATAATGAGGTGCAAGCTCGCTGCGAAGCCAGGACAGATCGAGGGCAGCCTCGATCTTCCGTACCAGATGATCTTCGTGAACCGCATCGCCAGGACGAAACTCGTAGAACAGTTACCTTGGACACTCTTCAGACGGCCCATCATGGATCGACCTCGCCGAGAATCGCGTCAACACGGAATCACCGTTCGAGGTCTTACTCAACCGGCTTTTGCAACAAAATCGGCCCTTAGCTGGCATGCCGGCGGGCTTGCTCTTCACGTCCGATAACCGCCCTCGCGGACTCCAGCAGCTGTGCAGCTCTGAGTGCCCAAGCCCTAAAAACCCATGCGTCGTTCTGACGCTGTGAAATTGCGAGAGTGTCAGAGGAACAACCATGTCAACGCTCTCGTTGACGCCTCTAACGCGAGGACGCGCCCATCATGAAGCTTGCCACAATTCTGGTTCTCGGTTCCCTCGTCGTGAGCTCAGCAGCGAGAGCAGATCAACCCGGACCTGACTGGATGCCCATGGAGCAAGTGAAGGCGAAAGTCTTGGAGTCGGGGTATTCGCAGGTCACGAAGCTTGAAGCCGACGACGGCCGATGGGAGGGCGAAGGCATCAAGAACGGACAGAGGATGGAATTTCATGCCGATCCTAAGACCGGCGTCATCGTGCGCGAAAAGCCAGATCACTAACCCTTGAGATCATGCGAAGCGGGTCGCCAGACTGTGCTCCAATTGCCGGGACAGGATTCACTTTGGAAACAACTTGTCCCGAATGTAGCGCGAAGTCGGCGTCAGCCTTATTCCTCGCGGCGTGCACCAGACCGCCCTGTCGATCTCCTTCTTGTCGCCGATCTTCAGGGGGCCGGACGCATTCTTGGCTAAGAAGATCGCGTCACTCATCTTGCGTCCGGACCGACGATTCTTTGCCTTCACCTCTCTCCAGAGCTTCACCGGCCCGAGCTTGAGCTTCGGCAGTTCTTCCCTGATTTCACGGCGAAGGCACTTCCGATCGCTCTCACCTGCACGCTTGCGACCGCCCGGAAACATCCAGAGCCTATCGCGCCGTCGTCTGACCAGGAGCACGCGCCCCTTCTTCGCGACAACAAGTTTTGAAGACTTCGCCATTTCCCTTCGAATCGGTTTTGGTAGATAGGCACCAGTTTAGACCGGCCGGTCCGATCTGCAATGATGAGCGTCAGCCTGCCCCCGTAGTATCACGGACAACCCCACAGGTCGTGACCACATGTTCAGGTGACGCTATCCTTGCTCAACATGGTCAAAATCTTCGACATCCTCCAAGAGCCCAAGTCTGGGTCGCGATGGCCTTTGGACTGGCTCCGATCGTCATCGGCATCATCATCTTGTGGTCAAGGCGATGAATGTCGCCAGTGACACCTTCCGTTCGGCGCCATTGGCATTTTCCCTAGCTGAACGTTACGTCGGCTCATGGCCCATCAGCGAAGTGGCGACAGGCTCCGCGAATTATCGCGCTCGCGGCGAAGTATCATCTGCCGGCAAATTACTTGTTCCGACATTACAGCAGTGGCGGATTGTCGGTATGCGGGGCCAGCCGTGCAGGCGACTACGTGGACAAGATCTTCAAAGGCACCAAACCTTCCGACTTGCCGATAGAGAGGCCGACCAAATTCGAGCTCATCATCAACATGAAGACTGCCAAAGCGCTCGGCCTCACTGTACCGGCCTCGTTACTCGTCCGTGCCGACGAGGTGATCGAATAGCAATTGATGTCCCGTCGTAGCCCTGCCGACACCGAGTACGTCCGAATATCGGGGCAGACCGGAAGTGCGCAGGAAAGTGTCAAACCGGCGCTTTGACCCTTAGCGGTCATGCACGCAAAATAGCCGGTCGCCGCGCACGACATCTTGCGCCTCCAACTCCCCGGACTCCCGTGCCGCGATGTGGTATGCTTCAACTGGATTTAGCGTGGTCCTGAGCCTCCTTGGAGGGCTGCATGAGGCGGCGCGATTTCATCAGTCTTCTCGGCGGTGCGGCGGTGACATGGCCGCTCACTGCGGCGGCACAGCAAAGAACCAATAGCAAGCGTCTTGCTGTCTTCAGCCCATCACACCCAAGCGTGGACCTGCACTCCCACAGCGAAAACATAGGTTCCCGAGCCTTGTTCGCTGAACTTCGGCGGTTGGGGCAGGTCGAGGGACACAATCTCAAAGTCGAAGCTTACGGCCGCGATCAAAATTCGTCCGGCCCCGAAGCCCTGGCGGCGGAAATCGTTAGGAGCAACCCGGATGTCATCTTTATCATTGGACCTGGCGCGCCCTTTTTTAAAAAGCTGACATCGCTTATTCCGATCGTAGTGATTACCGGCGACCCCGTGAAGACAGGGATCGCCGAAAGTCTGGCTCACCCGGGCGGAAATTTCACGGGAGTTAGCATCGACGCCGGAGTTTCCATTCATGGAAAACGGATTGAACTGTTGCGCGAGATAGTTCCAACGATGTCGAAACTTGGCTGTCTTGCTCTTCGGTGGTCATGGAATGGACCAGTCTCAGGTCCCGCAATCCGGGCCGCGGCCGAAGCGGCGGGCCTCCCTCTCGCGGTGGGTTTAGTGGAATTTGGTGCCAGCGAAGCAGACTATCGGACGGCGATCGAGAGCATCGCGCGCGAGGGTGCACATGCAATTTTGGTCGTCGATTCGCCTGAGGTCGACCAAAACAAAACGTTGATCGTTAGGTTAATCGGCAACGCGAATCTTCCGGCAATTTTTACGCATCTTAACTACGTGGAGGCCGGGGGGCTAATGGCCTATTCCTTCGACCTCATCGAATTGTTTACGCGCGCCGCCGACACCATCGACGCGATTCTCCGAGGAGCAAAACCCGGCGACATACCGATTTATCAAGTCACGAAATTCGAGTTGTCCATCAACCTCAAGACAGCCAAGCAGCTGAGGCTTTCCGTACCTCCTGCGCTCGCCGCGAGGGCCGATAAGGTAATTGAGTGAACAGGCAAAGGTGCCGGTTTTGGCCCGTCGCTTCTGTTGATGCGGTGTAGCCAAATGTCGGTTCATAGGGGCATACCGGAAGTTTGCAACCGAGCGTCAAACCGACGCGATTGACCGGCACCGGACTCTGGCCGCTATTCCGAAAGGTTGGCGGCCCGCGCGGCCCGAGAGCTTCATCATCCTTCCGGATACATAAAGCGCGGCAATGAAGCGTTTTCACGAGGCCGTGATGGCCGCGTAACAATACGTTCAGTCATCCTGAAGATTCGGAAGGAGCCGACGAAGCGATGCGCCGGGCGATTGGCACGTTGTTTGCGTCTGATGCAAAGCTTAGGGTGACCGTAATGGTCTCCCGCAAGCTGCCGCATTCACAAGGATGGAGAGGCCATGAAACGATTTGGATCTACTAGGTGGATTGGCGGTTTGTTTGAGGGCCAGGGGGCGGTCTCGACCGAGAGCCGCGCTTTGCAAAACTATCCCTATAGCTTCCTCACTCATTACGGCGAGACCAGCCCCGAAGAATTGATTGGCGCGGCCCACGCTGCGTGCTTCACTACGTCGCTTGTCAGAATGCTCGGAATGGCGAACTTCGTCCCCGAGCATGTGGAGAGCAAATCAGACATCATCCTCGAGAAGGATGAGGCCGGCATTTCCATCACCTCAGTCCATCTCACCGTCAGGGCGAAGATACCGGGCATTGACCGCGACATGTTCCAGTCAATCGTTTCGAAGGCAAAGGCGTATTCCCCAGTCTCCAAGTTGATGAATGCCGAGATTGGTTTTACGGCCACTCTGGTCTCATGATGCAGCTGAGACACGGGTAAATAGGCGTGGTTACGTTGGACCGAGCCGGCCGTTATCAGCACCTAGCCAATCGGGTGCGTAGCTGCTGGCTTCGAACTGATGTCTGAGGCTCACCCGCAATAAGATTAAAGGGCGCTAGTAAGCTCAATCAGGGTAAGCGCGAATTTCCCTGCACCTTTTGCTTTTGGGTGCTCTGATGCATGAGGTGTCCACCAAAATAGGTGGACACCTTGTGATGGCAGACGATG
>NZ_JBEPQI010000065.1:0-9339 GCF_040547725.1 Bradyrhizobium sp. LA2.1 | reverse complement strand
GCGTCTCCTCAACCGACGCGGCCCGCGTCCACGACATTCGAATCATGGTTGCCCATGGATTCAGAAGCCCGCAAACAAAGCAACTGTAATGCTAGTTCGATCTGGGGCTGCTTCAGGTTAGCCTTAATCTCATACTGAATGCGATAATCCCGGTTGCGCGCCTTCAGCATCGGTAGAAATTCCTCAAAATAGTTGGCATCCAAGATATTGTCCGCTACCACGATATCGAGTGTCTTGTGCTTCGCTGCCAACGCCTCGATTTCATCTACCGCCTTGGACTGATTCTTGCTCTTGAACTTCAAGTTCGAACCATTTAGGCCGCAAAAGGTGCAATGATGTTTTTGTCCCCACCAACATCCTCTTGCATTTTCGACGATAAGGGCTGGTTGTATATACGCCTGGATCTCCGAGTTGCTCAAATGCTGAAAATAGGCTGAGTATTCCGGCCTTGGCACCGCGTCCATGTCTTCGTAAGCGCTCTGTGGACTCGTGATCGTATCACCGCCATCGCGCCAGCATAAATTCGGCACTGCAAAGAAGCTTTTCTTTCCCGAAGCCAAGTGTTCTAGGAGTTGATCAAAGGCAGTTTCGCCCTCCCCTCGGACGACGAAATCCAAGCAAGGAAAGTTGCGGTGAATCGCCATGCCTTGAGGGCCGTCACAATTGCCGCCACCCATCATAGTTACAATCTGGGGGCTGATCTTCTTAGTCGTCCGTGAAGAACCCTTATTTCAGGCGGGATTGATGCTTGGCTCGGCGAAGGGTGCGATGAGGATTTGGCGCAACAAGAGGCTGAGCCATCGGATGAGGCGGCGGAAGTTGTAGCCGGCGGCAGCGAGGACGGCGTTATTGGCGTCGCCTTGCCGGTACCAGAGATAGTTGCGGCCCATGCGGTGCTCGGCTTTGAGATGGCCGATCACGGGCTCGACGGCGGACCTGCGGCGCAACTCGCGCTTGATGCTGGGCG
Source organism: Bradyrhizobium sp. LA2.1 (assembly GCF_040547725.1). Taxonomy (NCBI): domain Bacteria; kingdom Pseudomonadati; phylum Pseudomonadota; class Alphaproteobacteria; order Hyphomicrobiales; family Nitrobacteraceae; genus Bradyrhizobium; species Bradyrhizobium sp. LA2.1. The sequence goes on along the minus strand of NZ_JBEPQI010000065.1, from coordinate 8,372 downwards.
TTACCCCTCGCTTCTGGCCGGAGATGAAGACCCTGAACTTGTGGTCAGGTGGCGCATTGTGGCCGCGGTATCCCCTGTCGGCGAGGAGGCGTGCGATGGTGTTGCCGACCAGCTTTTCCATGTCCGGGATCACGGTTTCCAGGGTGTGACCGTCATAGGGATTGCCAGGAAGCGACTTCACGTGGGTGACGAACTGGCCGCCCTTGGCGTGGCTGAGCGTGGTTGCGACGGAGACCTTGACGCCGAACTCGTAAGGCCGATGAGCCTTGCCTTTGCCGATGCATTCGACTTCCGGCGCATGCAGGGAATAGACCTTCGGCCCACGTTGGCGCTGCTGCTGCTCGCGCACGCGCCGCGCCAGCGCGAGCAGTTTTGCGAACGCCGCTTCGAGCCCGCCATTGCCCTCGATCTTGCGGCCGATGTCGCGGATGACGCGGCCGAGATAGGTGCGCAGCTTCTTGAGCAGGCGATTGGCGCGCTTGAACTGCTTGGCGTGGGCATAGCGCTGATGCTGGATCAGGGCGAACTTGCCCACCCGCGCATAGGATTGGCGCAAATCCACCCCATGGAGCTTCGCCAGCCGCACCAGCTTCTCGCGCGCCCGGTTCAAAAGCTTCGCATCGGTGGGGAACATGACGTTCTTGGGCTGAACCGTCGTGTCGACGATGACCCGCGACAGCTCGGAGGGCTTGATCGCCTTGGTCCTGGTGGCAACCGACAGGCTCTCCTGGATCAGCGCCTGCAACCGCTCCTCGCCCATGCGGTTGCGCCAGCGCGTCAGCGACGAGCGATCGAACACCAGCCGGTGCTGGAAGAACTCCTCGCCGCAGAAGTACTGATAATAAGGGTTTTCCACCCAGCGCTCGCACAGCACCTCGTCGGAGAGGTCGTAGGTGTGCTTGAGGATGGCCAGCCCCGCCATCAATCGCGTCGGCAGCGGCGGCTGGCCAGGGCTATCCGTGTAAACCTCGCCGAATCGCTCTTCCAGAAATCTCCAATCGATCGTCCGCACCAGCTTCACCAGCGCGTGTTCCGTATCGATGATCTGGTCAAGACGTGAGCGAAACAGATCCTGCTCTCCGCTCTCCCGACGTTCCCGTGGCCGCATCGAACCCTCCGCTCAGCATCTCAAGAAGCAGAGAATCACGGCGCGAGATTCGAGGGAATCTGGAGGGTTCTGTGAGGTCGCGCTCACGCGAGGGCGCGGCAAGCGCTTATCACGCGACCTCATTGAAGCCGGATTGAACGAAGGCGCGGGAGAATATGCACGGTGGTGCGGCTATGAGGATAGTTTGAGATCGCGGGTTGCTATCGGCAGACTGCGGAGCTGACGCCGCGACGTTTTGGTTGCGCAATGGCGGCAACTTGAGACAGAGAGCATTTTACGGGCGGTCGCGATCGATGGCCCGCTGCATCGAATAGTTTCCGGCGCGCTGTTTGGCCGCACGGATTCGGCAGCGTCTGCGATGATCGAGACGATGGGATCATAATGACGAATGCCGATCTTCGTGCACGGGATGAATTGGCTCACGATGTGTCGCACCGGAACGATTGGGTTGGAGCGCCGGAACGACTGAAGCTGTGTCGAAAGCGCTCGATGATGCGCATGACGCCACCACAATCAGGACAGGCGGGAACCTTGGGCCACGTCAGAGCATCCGAATCTACAGGCGACGGCTCGCCATCGTTTGGCGCGGTCCGCTCACGATCGAGAAGTTTGCGGCAAAGGGCGAGTTTGGCAGCGCGATGGCCGTTGGCCATGAAGCCGAAGTGGCGGATGCGATGGAAGCCATCGGGCAGCGTGTGAAGAAGGAAGCGGCGGATGAACTCGTCGGCCTTGAGCTTCATGATCTTCGTCGCGCCGTTCTGGCGGTAGTCCTTCCAGGTAAAGGCGACGTGATCCTCGTCGAGGGCTACGAGCCGGCTGTTGGCGATTGCAACGCGATGGGTATAGCGGCCGAGATAGGCCAGCACCTGCGCGGGGCCGCCGAACGGCCGTTTGGCGTACACGACCCAGCTGATGCGCCGCATAGCGACGAGGTGAGCTGCGAAGGCAGCAGGCTCGGCCAGGGATGCGAGATCGCCGAAGAAGTTCAGGGTGCCGGCGTCGAAGGCGGCGGTCAGACGTTCGAGGAACAGGCGTCTGAACAGCCGGGCGAGCGGTTTGACGGCCAGGAAGAAGTTTGGTCGGCTGGCGATCCAGCGCGCGCTATCGGGCGAGAGGCCGCCGCCCGGCACGACGCAGTGGACGTGGGGATGGTGCGTCAGCGCCTGCCCCCAGGTGTGGAGGACGGCGACGACGCCGATCCCGGCGCCGAGCCGGCGTGGATTGGCGGCGAGCGTCGACATTGCCTCGGCGGCGGCTTTGAACAGGATCGCATAAACGATGGCCTTGTTCTGAAAGGCGATCGCGGCGATCGGAGCCGGCAGTGTGAAGACGACGTGGAAATAGGGAACCGGCAGCAGGTCGGCTTCTCGCGCGGCGAGCCACGCGGCCCGGGCTGGCCCCTGACACTTCGGACAGTGCCGGTTGCGGCAGGTAATGGGTGACGCCCATTACCTGCCTTATGGGCAAAGCCGGTAATGGGGAGCTGGCAATCGCGATCACCGTATTTTCCTGTGTATTGCCGCGCTCGAGCTCTCCATTACAAGTCGCCCGTGCGGCCCCGTCGGGTCGGCCACTGATGGCCGGTCACATACGGGGACGAACATGTGGGAGACGTACTTTTCGGCGGCGAAGATGCTGGGGCATTTGCGCAGCGGGTCGAGCGGGCCTTACCTTGACGGGTTTGCAGCGGCACTGGAGCAGCAAGGCTATGGCCCCGAGACAGCGGTACGCTATTTGCGAGCGGCGGCACGCGCGGCGATCCGACCGAGAAGCTCGATGCGATGGAGGCGATCGTGCCGCCCCACCTGCGGCGCGGCGTCTTCCGGCCCACCGACCAGCTGATCGAACTCCTCAGGCGTACCTCGTAATGGAGAGCGGGGTTTGGCGGTGATTGGTGCAGGAGCGCGATCAAATGCCGCCAGCTCCCCATTACCGGCTTTGCCCATAAGGCAGGAATTATAGGCGATGCGTGTCGTGCCGCAGTCGTCGCAAGCCTCCATGTGGCCGCCGAGCGCCTCGGTCCGGCACGCCACGATCGCGCTCATCACGCGCCGCTCGACCCGACCGAGATGACCGGCATGTACGCGGCGATAGGTGTCGCCATGCCGGCGCAGAATATCGGCAATCTCGATGGCGGGCCTGTTGGAGCGGCTGTCGGGGCGGATCATCACCCGCATCCCGCCGCGGATCATCGAGGTGGCGTCACCTCCAGCGACAGGCGATCGAGCGGGCTCTGCGTCGCCCGGATCGTATCGGTGGCGACCTGCGTGTAGCGCGCTGTCGACGACAAATTGTTGTGCCCGAGCAAGACCTGGATGATCCGGATATCGGTTCCGTTCTCGAGAAGATGCGTCGCGAAGCTGTGGCGCAGCGTGTGGAGCGTGACGCGCTTGGTCAGGCCCGCAGCCTTCACCGCCGACCGACAGGCGGCGTGCAACACGGTCTGATCGATCGGATGATCTTCGTCACGACCAGGGAACAGATAAAGCCGCGGCCGGGCGAGCCGCCAGTAGATGCGCAGGATGCCCAGCAACTGGGGCGACAGCATCACGTTGCGATCCTTCGCGCCCTTGCCGTGGCGCACCTGGATGACGCCGCGGGCGCTGTCGATGTCTTCGATCCGCAGTCCCGCGACTTCAGAGGCCCTGAGTCCGGCCGCATAGGCCGTGGTGAGCGCGGCGCGGCTCTTCAGGCTGGACACGGCCTCGAGGAACTGAACCACTTCGTCGGCGCTGAGAACGACCGGCAGCTTGCGCGGTTCTCGCGCATAGGGAATGCGCTCCGGGATGAGCGCCTCGCCGAGCGTGACGCCGTAGAAAAACCGTAGCGCACAGACGATCTGGTTCAGCGCCGGCCATGAGATGCCGGTCGAGACCAGATGCACCTGGAAGGCGCGGACATCTTCCAGCTCTAACCGGTCAGGCGATCGGCCAAAATAGCGGCTGAACTTCGAAACCGCGCTGATGTAGGATCGTTGCGTCGCCGGCGACAGATTGCGGACGGTCATGTCTTCGATCATGCGGCGGCGAAGAGGGCTCAAATCGGCCATCTCGATACTCCTGTCTGAGGGGTGGGCTCCAACACCCACATCCTCTCAGCCAGGAGGCGATCTACGCCACCTTGCCCCTCACGCCGCGGCAGCGGCTTCGTTCAATCCCGATCCAAAAGCCCGATTTCCGGCAAATCCGGTCACGGCAAAACGCCGTTTCCAGATTCCAAATCAACAGCTTGGGATTTCTTCACGGACGACTACCTTCGATCTCGATGCCGACGACATGTGGCTTGGCCTTGCATCGCGCTCTCTTCCGCTCACAGCGAACCGCGGCGGCCAGCAGCAGTTCTCGCTCGAGACCTGCTGCGCAAGAAATCGGCCCAACCGGGGGCTTTCGACCTTTCGACGGAAGCGTCCGAGAAAACTTGGGGCAAGACCACGCCGGTGTCAGTGCGTCACCCAAGAGCTAACTCAAGTATGAGTGCACGAATGGACAAATGAAGAAAGGTGACACAGGTATATATCCTGCCCGGGGCCCGCCCGCCCGGGGCGGGGGCTATCTGCTATCTGTCGATGACAGCGTGACAACAAGGACAGATAAAAAGATAGGGGTTAGCCACTCCTCCCGCTCGTCTCCAAAAGGCAGTCGTTTTCCGTAAGGTTCTCGCATGCGCCGTTCGCTTAGAATTGTGGGTCAATCGTAAGCGCGTGCAATCCCCGCCGATGGCGGCCTCGCGCCAACGGGAACACTTCATTGCGGCACAACGACAGCTAATATTTGCATCAAGAATAGTTGTTTCTCGTTAAATAAAAAAGACGTGATTTTATTCATTAATACTGAAACGATTTGTCCGTACAGAACAGCGAAGCACAACGATGACAAGGAAACAGAAATACAAAGACGCACACCTGACAGTAACTTAACTCAAAAAAAACGCATAACACACAACACATAATCCCAAAGGAGAACGTCAAACTCCACGGGGGGAAACCCACGCATAACAGACCAAGCCCAAAGGGGCGCATCTTATTCGCGAAAACAGCTTGCTTAACACCGCCTACCTAAGGTCAAGGTCCGCTCGGACCCGAGCCACCACATCAAAGTCGCCGAAATCCGGGCGACTCCAAAAGCCTTCTCCTTCATTCCGAAAAAAGTCAGTTCTGGGAACGACAAGGCAAGACCCATAATACCTCTGACCGACGAGGCCGCCTCCCAATGAGGCCATTTTTGTCATTATCAGCCGACGATAGAACGCGGCGCCGTATGGCGGAAGCTCGTATGCCAGCATTCTTGTTTTTCCCTCGCCGTCACGAAAGTGATATGGCGTCCCGGCAATAACATTAAGGTTCTGGGTGTCAGCACAGCTCGCGGCTATCGTCTCGGCAAGTAAGACGTACAGCATTTTAGGATCTCCATTAGCATCGCGCATAATTTGCTCTAGGATGCCGTCCGTCGGATCGTTCATGCACGGATAACCGCGGTATTCGGCTAGGCGATCGTCTATAATATCGCCCATAATGTCGGGATCTAAATTCACTCTCCACCCATCAGACGCGTCTAATATATCAGCGAAATAGATTTGCGCAGGCAGAAGTTCATCGCGGAGGAAGCTCTTATAACGCACGACCATCTGCTGGAGACGTTGCTCGACATCCAGCAGCACACATGAAATCTCACGATCGCAAGTAAATTTTGGACGATCTATACTTGGGAACGACATCGGAAAAGAAGGTGCAAGGTGGGGGCAGATGATGGAAAAGGGTAGTTGCGTTGTGAGTGACGAAAGATACCTATAGTTTATATAGGAACACTATTGACCTTTGGAGGTTGTGGACTTAGCAATCCGGGCTGCCCTTTGCAGAACGCTAAAGTTGTGCCCTTTGAACTGTGGCGAGAGCCAGCGGCTGCACAGAAGCTGCGACTCTACCCGACCCTAAGGGACACATCCAAAAAGATGCCTTTTATTGCACCGAAACGCCACCAAACGTACCGTTTGGAGATTACAAACGTTGCGGTCCAATAAAGGAAGAGAGCCCCTCTCTATATAAGCCTCATTTCGTCCTCACACTTCACCACGGACAATCAAACCTCCTCTGCCTCCATCTTTACTCTCGCCGAACACCACAAGCGTTCTCCCCCTCCCTCTCACGGTGGCTGTGTGGAACGTTCCAGGCGCATTCATGGTTAATGATAGTGCCCAGCTAGAGGGGCACCTCGATGCCCAAAGGTTGGCGTACGCAGCTGCGAACAATATTGCTGATGTCAATAATTTTAAGCTCGCGTACCTCTACATGTTCGACGCGGATGCTGTTATCTGTGTTCACAACCAAAATTTTCTTGGCCTCAATGGAAATCGATGGACTTGTGCGGCGAAGATTCCGGTTAACGGTCCGATAGGCCCGTGGAACTGGTTCCTAGCTGTCCCGCAGGCTTGGTGCGCTGCTAACGCCACAAACCACCAGACCCTCCGCAACGCCCTTGATTTTCCGGTGGTCGCATGGGGGCCCGTGTTACCAAGGCCGTGATCAAAGCCGCCACAGACCGGCCTGGCGCGTATTTGTAATGTTGTGGGTTTTGTTCAGTGAGCTTTTTATTTCCAATGGTTTGTAAGCGTTTCCTATTGTTGTTTTTCTTGTTTTCGTTATGCTTTTGCGCCTATGGCGTACATGTTGTTGTACTGTTCACTCAATTCAATAAAGCCAGGCACGTTGGCCTTGAATGCGGCATCGAACTTCTTGCGTGATTTCGTCATATCCGTGCTCCGTCGGTTCAAACAGAGCAGGACGCTTCACACCTTAACGTTTGGTCCTATTTCCGGGGTCCACTTCAAAAGTGACAAGGGCCTATGATCGCGCTCGAACAACCTCAATAATAAACTTCGCCTCGGTTTTTGAGCCGCAACGTCCGGACTTGGGCGAAGCCCAAGACTCGCGCGCAGCGCGAGCCGGACGTTGCGGCTCAAAAACCGAGGCGAAGTTTACATCACAATATATCCTGCCGCCGCCGCCGCAAAATACGCTTAGACTCGCCAGTTGACCTGCCACTGCTCTCAGCACCAACTTGGATCGGCACAAAGTTTGGCCTTGCCGGCCACCGCCGTAACCTGGCGTCGCCACACCGTGAGCAGCCCGCGGGAAACGCCGTTGCTCCGCGCCACCTCGGAGATGTTCGTAAGCGCGCATTTTACTGCACAGGCTGCGCGCGCGGCTGGCCGCGGCGTCGCGTGACGCCGGGCCCCAGCGGGATCATCGGAACGGCATGATTGATCCTGAGCGTTCGACCGTCAGCCGCTATCGTTGTCAGCTGGCAGGTTATTTTGAGCCGGTGTCACTGAACGGCCAACTTTCTCGTCCGGTGCAAAACGGCCTGATGTCGCGCTCCAGAACATTGTTATCGATCGGGGCGAGACCGTCACTGGTGTAACGGGTCAGATAATCCCATTGGTTGCGCGCATAGACGATCGCCTTGCCGGTCAAGCTTTCGGGTAGGACCTTCGGCGCCTGGTCGTCGAGCCAGGTCCGGAAGGCGGCCGATACCGGCAGGCTATGCTGCTGGCACAGCCGCGAGGTGTATGCGGCGCGCGTTTCGCCGTCGGGCGGCGTCTGGCGCGCCACCCTCTCGACCTCATACAACGCCTCGAAGAACTTGAGCGCCTGCAATGGCGGACCGCCAGGCTTTGTCCTGGCCTTGAGCGCATCGGTAAACTTCCTGCGCGCATGCGCCATACAGCCGAGATGGGTCGCGCCTGTCAGCGTGCGCCAGGCGTCATAGCCGTCGCTCATCAACAAGCCGCGATAGCCGGCCAGGAAGGCCTGAGGATGTTCCTGGCCGCGACCGAACGTACGCATACGACGAAGGCCGCCTGATTGACGCATGCGCGCGGGCAGGGCCAGGTCTACGATGGCGATGCGTGAAGGTCAGGCGGCTTGCATATCGGTGGGGTTGTCGGCTTGGCGCAGGAGCTTCCATTCCCAGGGCAGCAGTTCATGCAGACGCGATGCAGGAAGATCGGCGATACGGGCCAGGACGTCGGCGAGCCACGCCTTGGGATCGACGTCGTTCAGGCGACAGGTCGTGATCATCGTCAGCATGATGGCGGCGCGGTCGGCGCCGCGCAGGGAGCCGGCGAAGGTCCAGTTCCGTCGTCCCAGGGCGATGCCACGCAACGCTCTTTCGGCGTAAGCGCGATTTTCTCCGCACGGTGACGCCCGCGCTTTTGACGGATGGCCTTCGTATCGAGGGCGGCATCTGACCCGTTCAGGCAGCGGCGG
>NZ_JBEPQI010000064.1:0-9399 GCF_040547725.1 Bradyrhizobium sp. LA2.1 | reverse complement strand
ACTCCGGTCGGGCTACGCCCTCCCTGCGTCACGAGCCCGGCGAAGCTCTCTCATCCTGATTGACGCTGCACTTCCATCCTGATTGCCGCGCCGCAATATTACTGAGGAAGGGCGAGAGCGGACCACCCTGAGGGGTCCCCTCTTCCACCGGTCTGATCAGGCCGTCCTCCAGCACCCCGGCGTTCAGGAACGCCCGGATGAGTTTGAGCACGCGCTTGTCGGTCACCCGTGCGGCGACGCGCGACATCAAGATGTCATGGTTGACTCGGTCGAAAAATCTTTCCAGATCGAGATCTACCACAACGTTGTAGCCCTCGGCGATGTAGCGTTGTGCCTGGGCTACGGCCTGGTGCGCCGACCGTCCCGGCCGGAATCCGTAGCTGTGCTCGGAGAACGTCGAATCCCATTGTTCTTGAAGAACCTGCAGCACGGCTTGCTGAATCAGGCGGTCGACGACACAGGGAACGCCGAGCCTTCTGACCCCACCATCCGGTTTCGGAATTTCCACCCGTTTAACCGGCCGTGGCTGATAGTTCCCGTTGAGCAATTGGAGCCGAATTGCTGGCCAGTGCTCACGCAGGAATGCCTTGGCGACGTCGATGGTCATCCCATCGACACCAGGACCTCCCTTGTTTCCCTGAACGCGTTTCCACGCTCTTTGAAGGTTCTCGCGGCTACACACCTCCTCCATCAGATGTTCTGGGAAAGCTGGGCTTTCGGTCGCCGGCCAGTCGCTCCTCGATGCAGCGGCCGAACACGCTCTCGAATACGCGACGGAAAAGGTCGCTCTGCCGGAAGCGGCCATGCCTGTTCTTGGAGAATGTCGAGTGATCCGGCACCGCCCCATCCAGACCGAGCCGGCAGAACCACCGATAGGCCAAATTGAGATGAACCTCATCGCATAAGCGCCGTTCCGATCGGATGCCGAAGCAGTAACCGATCAGCAGCATCCGGATCATCAGCTCGGGATCGATCGAAGGTCGACCGATACTGCTGTAGAAAGGTGCCAGCTCCTGCCTGATCTTTTCAAGGTCGACAAATCTATCGATCGACCGGAGCAAGTGGTCGGTGGGAATATGCCTTTCGAGCGAGAACTCATAGAACAACGCAGACTGTTCGACTTGCCGATGCCCCATCATGATCTTCAGTCCTGCCAACTAGACAGACTGAATCACTGATCCCTCTGCGTCGCAACAGCCGCCTTTTTCAACAGAAACCGGATACAATCTTACTTTATCCAATTTATATTTTTTCTCTAATGTGCTAATAGCTATTTCAACATATTTTTAGTCGTTTTTCAATTCTCAAACCTTGTGCGTGTTTTGAGACGATCCCTGGCACAAAAACTCGCATTAAAAGCACCACGGCAATAATCAAACACAAACGATCATTTTATTAATTGGCCTCGACTTATTTTCAAAGAGACTATTACAGAGAACCCGCCGCTATGACGGGCCGCCAAATACAGCTTTAAGACCCTAAAGGGGCAAACAAAAACATCCAAAACAATACACACAACACCACAATAAGCGCCCAGGCCAATATACGGCGACTTCGATCATTCCTTTTTCCCACGCCCCCATGCTACCACCTCGATCTCACCGGTCAGGTCCGGGGCGCTCTTGACAGCGATGAACCACTCGCGCCCCCCCTCCTCCGTAGCAAATGGGCGACCGCCTTCGACCCAAGTTCCGAAAAAACGTCGACCGGACACGGTCGTTTGAGCGTCAGCCTCATTCCCATAATAGTATTTAAGCGTAACATTGGCTTCATTCTCTGGGCCTTCATAATTTATCCTGGCGTTCTCAAGAGCGCGTCTAAGGTTGCTGGTCACATTATGGCTGAACTTCCATGTGTAACGTTCCGGCATCCTGAAACGAGATATTTAATTCTGTTTGCGATGAAAGAAGTGGTTGTGGGATGGCAAGAATTATGAGGTTATAAATAGATGACCGCTGAGGCCTTTCAAGCCTCGCAAAAAGTTGCGTGCCGTTTTGGGCAAGCGAAAGAGAATAATGGCTTTTTTTATAAGCGAAATGCTAAAAGAAAAATAAATTCGGCTCTCAGCGGGACCAAGAATATTTGGGATAACGACAGAAAATGGCGTGCTCGTCACCACCATCTTCAAAGGACGTCTTTTCGAGTGACCCGAATGCTTTATCCGTTGAGGGCAAATTTTGGTGAGGCCAAAGCGGCTGTTGGAAAATGACAGAAAATGAATATTCAGCCAGCCAGCCAAGTGGACCCCGGGAGCAGGACCACTGACGCCGCCTTCTTAGCCCGTCCTATTCGTGAGAGTGCGTTTTTTTAGTCCGATTGATGTGGCCGCACATCTGCTCTGACGAGGCGCACAGGATTGCCTTCGGCTTTTCACCGCCTGACGACCCGTACTTTGCAACGCGCTTGAGGGATGGGTTGGGCGAACGGGGGGCGGACGCCCCGCCGGTCAAGGACCGAGCGGCAGCAGCGCGCCTGGCAAGCCGCGGATCAGGTCGGCTTCGGGACATGCCGCGGCAAACGCAAGGCGAATGCGGCTCGTGGTCTCGACGACACGGGCAGCGAGTTTCAAGAGACGAAGACGCAGCGTCGTGAACTCGGCTGTGGCCAGTTCCCGGGCTTTGGGAATCGCGTCGCGCACGGTCAGCATCAGCCAATAAGCGGCGGTGTGGAGAACGAGGCGGACTTGATTGGCGAGCGCCGAACGGCAGCTGGTGCGGTCGGAGGCGAGCTGTGTCTTATGCAGCTTGATCAGATTCTCGGCTTGGCCGCGCGCGCAATACAGGCTGTCGTAGATCCACGCGGCCGAGCCGACATCGAGGCTGGTGACGACGAAGCGGATGTCGAGGCCGAGCATCGTCGCCTCAATACGGGCGACGGTGCGTCGTTCGCGATCCCAGGACTTTGCCTTGTGGCGCGTCTCGGTATAGCCACGCAGAACCGGCAGGTTCTCGATGGCGCGTCGCGTGCGGATGTCGTCGGCGACCGCGTCGACTTTTCTGGCGAGCGGCTTGGTGCCGGACAGACCGAAGATGTAGTCGATGCCGTTGGTCTCGCACCACGCCATTGCCTCCGGCCGGGCATAGTGCCCGTCGCCACGGAACGTAATTCGCGTGTTGTGCCACCGCGTCCGGATATGCCGTATCAGGCGGCGCAGATGGGCACGCACCTCGACGCCGCCCGGCGTCTTGCCGGGCCGCAGCACGACCGCCACGGGCCGGCTCTTCTCCGTGTCGTAGACGTGGATCGGCAGAAAGCAGCGTTCGTCATAATGAGCGTTGAACAGCGAGAGCTGCTGATGGCCGTGGACGACATCGCAGGTATCATCGATGTCGAGCGTGACGGATGCCGGCTCGCGCGGGTAGCTATCCATCCATGCGTCGACCAAAGTGTAGGTCAGTCGGATCACGTCGCGCAGGCGCGGAGCATTCTCCAGCCGCGACAGCGTCGGTTGGGAACACAGATCGCGACCCGTGTCCGGCAGCCGTCCGCAGGCCAGCTTGAATGCGGGATCGGACCGCAGATGATCGAGGTCGTCGGCGTCCTCGTAGCCGCAGCAGATCGCGAACATGCGCGCGCGGAACATATCGACAAGGCTGTGCACGACCCGCGTCGGATCGCGCCGATCCGGGAACACCCGGGCCAAATTGTCGGCCAAACCGAGACGCCGCTCGGCCATCGCCAGAAGCATCACGCCCCCGTTCGAGGTTAGCCGCCCACCATCGAAGGCAGCTGTGACTTTCTTGGCGTGAACGGCTGGAAACGAGAAGGGCAGAATCGTATCACCGGTCATGGCGGGCGTGGTGTTCGCGGCTGAAGCTGATGGGGTTGGCTTTGCAACCGAATCCTACGCCGCATCAGCGCCTTACACCACGCTCGCCAGCCTCTCAGGCGCCCTCTCGCGAATAAGACGGGTTAGTTGGAAGTCTCGCCGCTCCGATTTTCTGATATCAGGCCGCGAGGGCCTCTGTCTGCGTCTGTTGTTGAGGTTGTGGGCATGTGGGCAACGCCTCTTCGGCGTTGTCCAGCATGTCCACAGCCTTTGCTGTAGCGCCGGTGACATGCACCCGCCAAATGAGGCCAATCTGAACTGGAATTTTCCAATTAAGATCCCACCGGGACGAGGAGAGTTCCATGAAGGCATCGAAGTTTTCGGAAGCGCAGATCGCGTTCGTTTTGAAGCAGGCGGAAGATGGCGCGGCGGTGGCGGAGGTCTGCCGGAAGGCCGGGATCAGTCAGGCGACGTATTTCAATTGGAAGAAGAAGTATGCGGGCCTGATGCCCTCCGAGATGAAGCGACTGCGCCAGCTTGAAGAGGAGAATGCCAAGCTGAAGCGGATTGTCGCCGACCTGTCCTTGGACAAGGCCATGCTGCAGGACGTGCTCTCAAAAAAGCTCTGAGGCCTGGCTGCAAGCGGGAGCTTGTCGACAAGGTGCGGAGCGACTGGAAGGTCTCGATCAGGCGGGCCTGTTCGACCCTTCGAATTGATCGCGCACTTTACGTCTACAAGTCGAAGCGCGGTGACCAGGCCGCCCTCAAAAATCGGATCAAGGACATCTGCGAGACGCGGGTGAGATACGGCTACCGCCGCGTCCATGTCCTGCTGCAACGTGACGGTTGGGCCATCAACGTCAAACGTGTCTATCGTCTTTACAAGGAGTTGCGCCTGCAATTGCGCAACAAAACGCCGAAGCGTCGTGTGAAGGCCAAGCTACGCGAGGACAGGATGGAAGCAGGTCAAATCAATGAGGCCTGGGCGATGGATTTCGTTCATGACCAGCTCGCCACCGGTCGCAAGATTCGTGTGCTTACCATCGTCGATATCTTCAGTCGCTTCTCTCCAGCCGTCGATCCGCGCTTCAGCTATCGAGGCGAGGATGTCGTGCTGACTTTGGAACGCGTCTGCCAAACCGTCAGCTATCCCAAGACCATTCGCGTCGACCAGGGGTCGGAGTTCGTCTCCCGCGATCTCGACATCTGGGCTTACCAGAAGAATGTCGTTCTCGATTTCTCCAGGCCGGGCAAGCCGACGGACAACAGCTTCATCGAATCCTTCAACGGCAAGTTCAGAAACGAATGCCTGAACACGCACTGGTTCCTCAGTCTTGACGACGCCCGGCAGAAAATGGAGGATTGGCGTAGAGACTACAACGAAATCCGCCCACACAGCGCGATTGGCAACAAGGCGCCGATATCGCTGTTGAATGGCTCATCGGCGCCCCCCGCCGGCATGAGCCGAACCCGGAAAATTCCAGCTCTGGCTGGCTTAGTTTTGGGGAGCGTTTCACAAAACCCCGAGACTCTAACTGCCGCTGGATGAAAATTCAGTGGCAGGTCACCGGCGCGCCAGACCGCCATCGGCGTGCGATAGCCGTCTGCCTGGTGCGGGCGCTCCTCGTTATAAAAGGCGATCCAGTCGGCGAGGCCGCGTGCAGCTCTTTGCCGTCGGCATAGAATTTGAGATAGACGTCCTCGTGCTTGAGGCTGCGCCACAGCCGTTCGATGAACACGTTGTCCATCCAGCGGCCGCGACCGTCCATCGAGATCCGAATGCCGGCGGCCTCCAGCACGCCGGTGAAGGCCGCGCTGGTGAACTGGCTGCCCTGATCGGTGTTGAAGATTTGCGGCTTGCCGAACCGCGCCAGCGCCTCCTCCAGGGCGTCGATGCAGAACGACACGTCCATCGTATTGGACAGGCGCCAGCTCAGCACGGCCCGGCTCGCCCAATCGATCACAGCCACCAGATAGAGGAAGCCGCGTCCGATCGGGAGTGGAGTAAGAAGCGCGAGCGCGCTTCTCCTCCCCGAACCGTACGTGCACCTTTCAGCGCATACGGCTCTCTGTTCAAGCTTGGCCCATGGCCATAGCAACATCCTGATAGCGCGAGGTGACAGTGCTGCGGGCTTCTTTTCGGAAGATGTAGGGATTTTCCTCCGGATTGCGCCATCTTGAGACAAGCCGGTAAAGTGCTTTTCGGTGGGGCCCCGCCGCGTTCATTTCGACCAAACACGAGCCAGGTTTTCGCCTTGCCCGGTTCCGGGGGTCGGTACCATTTCCGCATCAAAGGTTTGATGCGAGAACCGGTATTTGTGCCCCAGCCAGTGCGCCATTTTCCAGAATACGACGTGGTCGATGCGCCGGAATACGTGCGCGGTGAAGTCGGTGAACTTATAGAACGCTGCCCATCCCGCTGACGCACTTCGTGCGCAGCACCTCGATCGCATTCGTCAGTAGCTCGAGAGAGTGAAGAATATTGTACGCAATCACGGGCTCCATGACGTTCAATTGGAGCTGCCCTGCTTCGGCAGCAAGCGTAAATGTTAGGTCGTAGCCGATGATCTGGAATGCAACCTGATTGACGACTTCCGGCACCACCGGATCGACCTTGCCAGGCATGATTGATGAGCCCGGCTGAAGCGGCAGTAGATTGATTTAATTTAGTCCTCGCCGCGGTCCACTAGAAAGTATTCTTAGGTCGTTTCAGATCTTTGACAACTTAGTGGCGGTTCGCTTGAGCATCCCCGAGAGCAAAACGAAGGCTCCGGTATCCCAACATGCTTCGATCAGGTTGCCGGCGGCCACGAGCGGGAGACCCGAGATCTTGCAAAGCACCGATACCGCCAGCGCCTGATAGTCGGAGTTGGTATTGATGCCGGTACCGATCGCTGTGCCTCCAAGATTGATCTCCTGGAAGAATGCGGCGATCTCTCCGAGCCGAGCGACATCCTCGCGAAGTGTCGTCGCGAAGGCTTGGAATTCCTGTCCCAGCGTCATGGGGACAGCATCCTGCAATTGCGTTCGGCCGAGCTTTATCACTTCGCTGAAAGACGCCGCCTTTTCCTCGAAGGCAATCGCGAGGCGTTCGAGCGCCGCCTGTAGCTGCCCATGGGATAACAGGATCGAGAGCCGGATTGCCGTCGGACAGACGTCATTTGTGGGCTGAGACAGATTAACGTCGTTGTTGGGGTGCACGACGTCGTATCGCCCGCGCGGCAAGCCCATCATCTCAAGGGCACGGTTCGTAATCACCTCGTTGATGTTCATATTGGTCGACGTTCCCGCTCCTCCCTGGAAAACGTCGAGCGGAAATTCTCTCCACAGCACTCCTCGCGCTATTTCGCTGCAGACCTCGCAGATTACGTCGGCCTTATCTTGCTGGAGATCTCCAAGACGCGCATTTGCCCTTGCCGCAGCCGTCTTCACGAACGCTAGCCCTTAATAAAATGGGAAAGTGATTGATCGGAATACCTGAGATCGGGAAATTTGCGATCCCGCGTGCGGTCTGCGGTCCGTAGTAGGCGTTCGCCGGGATCGTCACCGGGCCAAGGCGCAGGCGAGCGGCAGGGCGAGCGCGTGACCGCACCAGGCAGGAGTCCCGACCGCGGCCGCGGCAACGACCATCGCCACGGCGCGCCAGGCGCTACCGACCGAAGGTGAAGACGGGCCGGGCAAGGCCGAGAACGCCCGATGACGGGAGCGGGCCGAAGTAGCGGGAATCATAGGAGCCTGCGAAATCGGAGTGGAGATAGAGCTCGCCGGCGGGAATGACGCCCCCGGCAAAGGCTAAGAAAGGACGGCCGACGGCATCGGTATGCCGGACATTGGAATCGGGAACCGACGGCCATCGATCGAGACCTGCTCGGCCACATCGACCTGTTGGCCGCCGACGGCAGCGACGGTCTTGATGAGTGGGCTTAAGCCCCCGGCGCAAAGTCCGCGCCGAATGTAGCTGCGCGAATGCCCGTTCGAACTCGGCTGTGTCGGGCGGACAGATGAAGACGAGATCGCCGACGGCGGCTGCCCGATCCAGCCTCTCGATCCGCCACAGGCCGCGTGGATAGCTCGACGTCATGTTGATGCGCAGTCCGGCGCCCCAGCCGGCGCCAGCCACGGCGGCGACGAGCCCGGCGCCAGCCACCAGGATCGCCAAGGGGGAGCGCCGACTGCTCATTTCAGGGTCTGTCCCTGGCTCTGGATCAGGCGCTGCGCTTCGGCCTGCTTGAGGGCCTGCGCGGTGCGCTCCCCCGCTGCGAGCTGCTGTGCCGCACGCATGGCGGGCCATGCTTCTTTCAGCTGCTCGCGCCGCGCCGGATCCATGCCGGCAGCCGCCTTCTCGAAGATCTGCCCGTTGGGCTCTTTAGCGGCGTTCGGCAGGAATGTACGATCGCCAAAGCGCTCTGCGACGGCCTTGCTAAAACCGTCGATATCCGCCTTCACCATCCGGTCCTCGAGCGCGAACTCAAGCGCGCTCGGCAGGTCGTTGCGTTCGATGGCATCGCGCACGCGCTCGAGCACGCGACGCGCGTCGCGCGACAAAGCGGGGATGTCAATGGCCACACGATGCCGGATCGCGCGTTCCTCGGCTTCGTGCTTGTGCTCGGCCTCGGCGCGAAGACGTAAGTAGCGCTCGATGTCGCGCCGGAGCGCCGGCACATTGGCGTCTGCGCGCTGGCGTTCCTCCTTGTCCGCCTTGCCGGCCATCAGACCGCTTTTTCCACGCAGCGCGCCGAATAATTCCGGGGTTGCGGCGATGCACGCGAGCGTCGTGCTCGCAACGGCCGGATCCTTCAGCATGGCGTCGAAGTTCGTCGCCCTGAACGCCCGCTGGGGATCGGCAAAGACGAGGCGGAAGCGGGTGGAGACATCCTCCCACTGCTTCTTGATGGCGGGGTCCGCCAGGATTCTGTCCTCGACGGTGTCGATGAGAGATTTTGGGGAATGTCGTCACCCCAGTGACCATGGGCTTTGCCTCCTTATGTGCGGTGTTGATGATGGGTTTACGGCCATCGACGAGGCCGAGTTTTGCACCGAGCGCACGCAGCCGACGGCCGACTTCGGTGAGGCGCTGCTTCTGGCGAACCGTCCAGCGCAGGCGGTCGCTCATGAGCGTGCGCGCCACCCGAACGATGTGCAGTCCGCGGTTTGCGGCGAAGCGAAGCGCATCGCGGTAGAGGCTGCCGCGTTCGTAATCGAGGGTCGTTTCCTTCGCCCTGCGCTGAGACAGGATCGGGATCAGGCCCCCGGCCTTCTGGAACGAACGCCGGCCATAATACAGCGCCACATCCTCGCGATGGCGGGTCAGCGCGACATAGGTCAGGTGCTTATCCAGGGACAGCGTTGCCAGCACCTTGACCCGGTCGACGGTCGCTCCCTGCGCCTTATGCACCGTCGTCGCGTAGCCGTGGTCGACATTGCGATAGAAGCGCTGATCGACCTCGACGCGGCGGCGGCCCTCGCCCTCCCCAATCTCGGCGACCAGGCGCTTAGCATTACAGTTGCTTTGTTTGCGGGCTTCTGAATCCATGTGCAACCATGATTCGAATGTCGTGGACGCGGGCCGCGTCGGTTGAGGAGACGCTTGCGTTGTGGGCGGCGTCGCTTCGAGAGGTCAAGCAGCGGAT
>NZ_JBEPQI010000063.1:0-9721 GCF_040547725.1 Bradyrhizobium sp. LA2.1 | reverse complement strand
GCGCGCGACAATCATCGCGGCAATCATCACCTCGCCGCGACACCGACTCCCCATCCTGATTGTCGCGCGCTTCCCATCCAGATTGTCGCGCTATAGTAATATCGTGCTCGACGATCTCGACAAGGAGCTGGCTCGACGTGGCCATCGGTTCTGTCGCTATGCGGACGACTGCAACATCTATGTTCGCAGTCATCGCGCTGGCGAGCGGGTCATGGCCTCGATCACCCGGTTCCTGACCGACAAGCTCCGGCTAAAGGTCAATGAGGCAAAGAGCGCGGTGGCACGACCGGAGGGGCGCAAGTTCCTGGGGTTCAGTATTGCGAACGATGGGAGCGAACGACGCATTGCGCCGAAAGCGCTCGCTAAGTTCAAAGACCGAGTTCGGGACGTCACATGCCGGACACGAGGCATCAATCTGGAAAGGATTATCAAAGACCTCTCGCCTTACCTCATCGGATGGCGAGGGTACTTTGGGTTCTGCCAGACTCCTCGCGTTTCATAATGCATCCATTTGTCAGAGTCCGGGCAGTCGTATAAGTCTATCGTATTGATATTCTTCGTAGAACTTTGGTCGCCTGGCAATCACGCGCTGCACGCCTATCCGCACTGCTTCGGAGGTTAGCGCTTCGACCGGAACGAGCCATTGCGAGCCTGGCATCGCTTGAGTCGCCGGCAATACGCCTCTGAGTGCGAGGCTCTTCGCAGATCCCACACAGATGCCGAGCCGTTCGGCAGCTTTCGCAAGACTGATCATCATCTCAACCCCAGCTTGGGTGGGGTCGTATTCGGGGAGGCCGAGACGTTCGCGCATTTCGCGCACACGGACCGTTGTCCAAGTTTCGCCATTGCCCGTCTTGCAGCGCATTCGGTTGAGCGATACCGCAAGTTCTCGATCAGGCCAGTGTCCGGCAAGCTTGCGGAGCGCATCAACTGCGGTGGGCGCCATGTCGGTCGGATACCGGCCAGTCTTGACGCGCGCGACACGCACCTCTGTATGGCGTCCGCCGCGCCAGTGAACCAGTAGAACGGCCTCGTTGGTGGCGTCGTCGAGTTCACACACGATTTCCTGAACCAGGATATGGATGAGCCGCTGCTTGGTTCGCGTGTCCGTTGAAGATGCGTTCCATACTGCCGGCAGGTCACGGGCAAGCTGGAGCAAGCGAGCGCGATCAATCTTTGGACGCGTCGCCGACACGGCGGACAGTTCCTCTATTCGACGCTCAAGTCCCGCCACGTGCTCCAGCGCCTCGTTCCAACGCGCCTCAAGCTCGCGGGCGACGTGGCGCTTGGCGGGATCCACAAGTTCGTATCGACGCGAGGCGAGAGATGCATCATAGCGCGCTCCTTCAAGGTCCCGCTCAACGGCAGCGACAACTTCCTTTCTTGAACGCTCGACCTGATCTGAGGCGAAGATCGCCGCTTCCACAGCGCGATCTGAGACGGCCTCCAGTATCTGCCAGGCAACCGCGCGATCAATTCGAACCCCACCGATACCAATGCATAGTCCCGCACCCACATGCGCGTCGTCGCCGCGGCACTGGTAGCGATGCGCGTTTCCTTTCGCCATGCCATAGAAGACACGCATCATCCGCCCACAGCGTCCGCACCGCATGAGACCGGTCAGAAGCGCACGGCCGCCGCGCGCTGATTTACGTGCGCAATTTTTCTTCATATGAGCGTTTTCGAGAAGTAGCTTCTGATTGTCTTCATAATCCTGCCAACTGATATAGCCGCGATGATTGTCGCGCAGCAGAACGTTCCACTCTTCGCGGGGTTTGTCGAACCCGCTGACTTTGCGCGCCCGTCCATCGACAATCCGCGTTCGCTGAGCTCTCCGCCCGAACGCGTAGGCTCCAGCATACAGTGGATTGTGCAGAATCTGCATAACGCTGTGATAGGCTGGCGCCTTCCAGATCAGCTTGTAGACATCAATATTGCGCAGGACGACGGGCATTTTGAGGTCGACCGACCGCAGCCAAAGAAAGACCTGACGCGCGCTACCCAACTCGGTGAACTTGGCAAAGACGAGCCGAATCGCGGCGACCACATGTTCGTCTGGGTCGATTTCGATCTTGCCCACTTCGCTCCAGCAGAAGCCAGGCGGCAGCATGAAGCGGTATTCCCCGCGCCGCGCTTTGGAGTCGCGGGCGGCGATGCCGCGCTGTCGCAGTAAGCTCAGCTCATATTCCGACATCGTCCCCTTCAGACCGAGCAGCAAGCGATCATTGACGAGTCGCGGATCATAGGCTCCATCTGGGTCGATGACCACGGCTCCCGCCAACGCACACAAGTCGATCAGGTGGTGCCAGTCGCGCCCGTTTCGCGCTAACCGCGAAGCCTCGATGCAGTAAACGGCTCCGACATCGCCGGAGCAAACCATCGCCACAAGCCGCTCGAAGCCGGGCCGCTGCACGCTGCCGGAACCGGAACGCCCAAGATCGTCGTCGATCACCGTTACCGACGCGAACCCCGCCTTCTCCGCAGCTCCCGCCAGGTCATATTGCCGGCGCTGGCTTTCAAGATTGCCCGTGACCTGCGCCATCGTCGATTGGCGAACGTAGACCACGGCGATACGGCCGAGGTGTTCAGAGGTGACCTTGCTGCTCATCGCCGCCCCCCTTCATCGCCGATTCCTCCGCCCTCAGGGCTTCCAGCAGGAGGTCCGCCAAGGCCTCGATCAGTCCTTCCGTGCTTCGCTCCGCTGGCGCTTGACGATTGTGATTTTCGAGCTAGGCGGCACGCCGCACGATGTGTGTCGCACCGGGGCGCGTCAGGGGCTCGTTATGGATCCCGACGAAGATCGGCCGCGGTTCATGATGGGCGAGTCCGCGTTCGCTCAATAGGTTCGTCAGCGGTCGCACCAGATCCTGAGGAATGGGAACGACGCGATCTTCGCGTCCCTTGCCGTGAAGCAGCACCTGCGGGCGTCCTCGCTCCAACTGAAGGTGTCGTTTGCGTTGACGCCGGTCGCTTCGGACACGTGGGCGCCACTGTCGCCAAGAAGAGCAGAAAGGCCGGGTCGCGCCGGCCGCGAGGCGTTGTCTGATCAGGAGCTGCGACGATGGCTTCCACCTCGGCGTTGGAGAGGTGGTGCGTCATCTCGATGTGTGCCCGTTTGGTGAGGATCATCAGAACCCGTTGGGGGACGCCGAACGCGGCGGGATCGGCGGCGGCGACGGGATGGAAGAAGATCGGATCGCGGCTGGTCGAGCGTTGCACGTTACGACGGAATTGTTCCGTTTCTCCTCAAGCTCATCGAGAAAGGCGAGAACGAGGTCCCGATCGAGATCTTCAAGCGCCAACGCCGCTGGCTTCTTCCGCAAACGGGCAGTGGCAAAGAGGATCAGCATGCGCAATACGTCGTGATAGCTGGCCAACGTAGCGGAGGTCGCGTTGCGTTGCTTGGTAAACCGGCGCCGGAAGTACGACTCCACGAGCGGCGCCAGAAGGAGGTGTTCGCTCATGTGGCGCCTCCGTCGAGGAAAGCGCGTTCAGCCGCGATGGTGAGTAGATCCGACGAACCGGTGAGGTAGTAGGCCCGCCGCCATTTGCCTACTGTCCCCGCTCCTGGCCTAGCTTGTCCGCCACTTCCTTGTTTTGACCGCCTTCCGCGCAGGTCAGCACGATCCGGGCTCTCAGAGCTAGTGCCTGCGCCGTCTTCCGGCGCATCGCCACCGACTAAAGTCTGGCACGCTCATCATCGCTCAATATCAGGGGCGCAAGTCGCTGGGCCGCCATCAGATCCTGCGTCGCTGTTGCTGCCGCGGTCTCTGGCGCAGGGACGCGACCGAGTGAGACCGCGACTTCGCCCGAGCAACGAGTACCACACTCCGGTTTGGGGAAGTCTGGACAATCGGAAGCTCGAGAAAAGCAACGAGTGGAAGACACGGAGCTAAGCGATTTGGGGGACGCTGAATCCGACCTTATGCTCTGATGCGCACTGTCCGTCACTCCTGCACCTGCACCAAGCCCATCGAGCACCCCGCGCTTCCGGATCAGGTGCTCAACAACGAATCACAACAGATTCTACTGATTCAAGAGTTCGGCCGCGGCGCCTCGCTCAAATCCGACGTCAAATGTGGGTAATTGCAAGGTCGCAACAACCACCTTCAGGTCCTCAGACGGGATGAACAACCTCCTCAGATCTCACACCTAGCGATGTATCGAGGAAGGTTCTCTTCCTCGAAAAGGGGCAAATCGAAGAGCAGGGAACGCCGCAAGAAGTGTTCCAGAATCCGACGTCACCAAGATGTCGGGCCTTCCTCCCCACGTTCGGTCACCCTAACGCAGTTGCGCCTCTCGATCTGGGGAAGACGTCGCCATCTCCCTTTCACCAGACGACTAATTGGAATGGCGCCTGGCTTCACTCGTGATCCGCGCTGAGCCGCTCTGACGCACGATGGTGAAACCTGGCTCTCGTTTTTAACGTGAGTTTCACGGCATTTCCTTCGGATCTTTCTGTATAATCGAGACAACAAGACATTCTGCGTTCAGCTTCACAGAGAGTTTCAATGGTTGAACATCAGCAGACTTCTACGATCGGCCGACCTGACCGTGGGTTCCTACAGTGGGTCCAAAGCGGGCACCAGCGAAGCCGAACGCAACCAAGGCTGGGCTGTGGACGCGGAATCAACGACTATCATGTCCCTGCCATACCTTCCGAGCTGTCTTAATGCCTTTTAAAGGGCATCGAAATGGCAAACGAAGCAACAAATGAGACGACAAACACAAGAGGACACGTCAGCAAAATGCAGCAGAGCGGTGTGGAATTGCTTGAGCAGATCAAATTGAGGCCGAACGGATCGGTTGAAGCGTTTCTAACTGACGTCCGGCCAGTACTGAGGGCTTTCACAAAGAAAGATAACCCGTTCAAATACAAGAAGCCGGTGAACAAGATTAATAATGAATGCTACAGATTTGTGATAGGAAAGCTTGGGCAGGGCGTAGTGAAATCACCATCCGAAGGTGCCGACATTCTAGACAAGCTGATTTCGGCAGCATTGAACGACAGCGACACTGAATTTCAGGCGCTCATCGCAGAGGCATACCAATTGGATGCCAAAGTGGCAGAGGAAACACCAGACGAACCACCGGGAGCGGAAGGGAGGAAGAGAAAGTTGAAGACCGAACGAACACCCACCGATGACGGACAAACGCCCAAGGACGAAATGCAGGAATAACCAAACCGCCCCCCCGGGGACGCTTTAGGGCGTACCGGGCAATCCTGCTCCAGTGCGTGCGCTGGATGTTTTTCAATGTCCAGCGGTGCCGCGAAGCCAAGCCTCAAGGCGCTGCCGGTGATCCGCACATCGGGCCCGGAGGCCGGGCGGGCGGCGGCCCTGAGGGCGTAGCGCCAGTTTGTCGACCTTCGCCCCCGCATTCAACGGCGTCAGAGATGAGGCGGTGACTTTTGAGATCGGTTTTGGAGGATGTCAGGCCGCTACTGCGGCTGCGTGGCCCTATGGGGCGCGGAGCCGAACGGGGGAGAGCATTCTACCGCGTGGCCGCAAAGCTCAGGCAATCTTGGCTTATCTCGCCATGTGCGGAGAGGCACCCATCCCGCGCCGCCGCCTTGCTGGATTGCTGTGGAGCACGCGCTTTGATGAACAAGCGCGTGCTAGTCTTCACGATTATCGATATCTTCTCCCGCTTCTCGCCCGCCCTGGAGCCGCGGCTCACTTTCCGCGGCACCGATGTTGTGGAGGTGCTGGAAAGGGTTTGCAACGAAGTGGGCTTCTCGGCGACGATCCGCGTCGACCAAGGCAGCGAGTTCGTGTCGCGTGGCGTCGACCTCTGGGCTTACCAGCGCGGCGTCACGCTGGACTTCTCACGCCCGGGCAAAACGACCGACAATGCTTATATTGAGGCGTTCAATGGCCGCTTCCGGGCCGAATGCCTCAATGCCCATTGGTTCCTGTCGCTTGCGGACGCCCAAGAAAAAGTGGAGACTTGGCGCAGATACTATAACGAAGAACGGCCCCACGGCGCGATCGGCAATCGACGGCCGATTTTGCTGCACAACCACGTCGGCGCCACCAGCCCGCCAACGTGACAGAGGCGCAAAACTCTAGTTCTGGGTGGTCCAAAGTTCGGTCTCGCTACACAAAAGCCCGAGACTGTAACTGCCGCTGGATGAAAACTCGGTGGCAATGATATACCTCAATCATCTTAGTAGAGGGGCACGGTGAAATTCGATACCGACTCAGAGAACGTCAGACCGCTACTCCGGCTGCGCGTCTTTGGCGCAATGGAGGCTTGGCGCTGGACAGGTGAGAGCGTGCTGCCGCGCGGCCGCAAAGCGCAGGCAATCCTAGCCTATCTCGCCATGTGCGGAGACTCCACAGTCCCGCGGCGCCGGCTTGCCAGGTTGCTCTGGAGCACGCGCTGGTACGAACAGGCACGAGCCAGTCTCCGGCAAAGCCTAATGGAGCTGAAGCGAGGCATCGCGATCGACCCAGAGTTGCTTTGCATCGAAAAAGACCGCGTATCCTTGCAGACCAACAGGGTCTGGATCGATGGGATCGGCAGACCCGTCCAAGCTCACCGGTCAACATTCCCGCCTCAGCAGGAGCCCGACACATTTCTGGAGTCGCTGCGTGGCGTCGACACGGCATTCGACCGGTGGATCGACAGACAGCTGGCGATTTTCGCACAATCGGATGACATAATCATTGTATCAGCGAATTATGGAGAATTCCGCAACGTTCAACTTAGCTTGAGACCGGTGTCTGTCAACGACCGAGCAATCCGACCACCCGAGAAGAAACGGCTGGAGCGCTCCCGTTAATATCGTTCATTGCTGCCGACGTCGATGATCATTCTGGAAGCGTTGTACGTTTTGCAGACTTAAGTGACCTGCTACATTCGAAGCCCCCCAGTGGGCTCGTCCCCTGAATGGTCGCGATGCTGAGGACCATTGGGTCCGTTCTTAAGTGGTGCTGCTGCTGTTCTGGCCGCGGATGTCAACTTGCGGCGTTGTCCGAGCCTCTGGTTTGCCAGACCGCTATCGCGCGCAGTTTTCCAGCGCGCTTGATGAGGGCGCTGTAAACCTTAGTTCGAGGGCCCAATGCTGGCGTGGAGCTTCTGGACTCCGGTTCGTGGGCCGCTTTGCCGTCCGACTGGCAAGCCCTCGTGTAGGTCGTGCGCTAGTGCACTGGCTTGGCCCGCAAGGTCCCCCAATGCCAGAACGGAGTGTTTACCGCCAATGTCTCGCGATACGCGCCATGCCGTCATCGTATATGACATGGCGAGTCCGCACTTTGCTGCGCGAGGCTGGAAGAATGTTCAGGGGTCTTGCTCCAATCACGCGTTTCACCCGCGGGGCAGGTAGCAGTGCATCGCTGGCACCGCCGCCGCGATCCCGGCCCACATCGCAGCCGGTCTGAACAAACCGGTAGACCTTGACGGGGTCATGGCCGGCGGATCGCCGCTCGAGCTTCAGGAGCGCGACGATCCGGCGGTACCTATAGCCCGGGCGGCTATCCACCAGGCACCGGATATCGGAAGTGAACTCCGCAACCCCGGCGCGCGGCCTAGGAACCACGGTTTCTACGCTTGCCGCCGGTTCGCTCAACCAGGTTGGAACGGGCGAGCCCGAAGGTCGCTGCGAACCCCTTTCACGAGCATCCTCCGGTGCTTGCATCGGGGCAGCAAGATCTTTTTTACTTGTGTTAGTACACTGTTGAAGGTCGTGTCCCCGGAGGTGGTGTAGCTCGGTAGAGCAAAGCCGCCCGGACGCGCGCCCTCAAGTAGCGCCGTAGCGGGCGGGCGGCTTTGCGGTGGTCACCGGCGGTTCTCCGGTAGGATCGGGTTGCGACACACCAACGCAACCGAGGACCCACCGATGACCGACGACATGATGAACCTGCGCACGCTCGTGGAGAAGACCCCTGATGCCGATCTCTTGCGCGAGATGATCGGCTTTGCTGCCCAACGTCTGATGGAACTGGAAGTGGAAGGCCAGACTGGGGCTGCCTACGGCGAGAAGAACCCCGAGCGTCTGGCCCAGCGCAACGGTTACCGCGACCGGATCTGGCAGACCCGGGCCGGCACGGTCGAGCTGCGCATTCCCAAGCTGCGCAAGGGCTCGTACTTCCCCGGCTTCCTGGAGCCGCGCCGGATGGCCGAGAAGGCGCTCACGGCCGTGGTGCAGGAAGCTTACGTCCAGGGTGTCTCGACCCGCTCGGTCGACGACCTGGTGCAGGCGATGGGCATGACGGGCATCTCCAAGAGCCAGGTCAGCCGGCTCTGCGCCGAGATCGACGATAAGGTGAAGGCGTTCCTCGCCCGCCCGATCGAGGGCGATTGGCCTTATCTGTGGATCGACGCCACCTATGTGAAAGTGCGCCAGAACGGACGCATCGTCTCGGTCGCGGTGATCGTCGCGGTCGGCGTCAACAGCGATGGCCGGCGCGAGGTTCTGGGCATGGACATCGGCCCATCCGAGGCCGAGACATTCTGGACCGCGTTCCTGCGCAAGCTCGCCCGCCGCGGCCTGCGCGGCGTCAAGCTCGTTGTGTCCGACGCCCACGAGGGCATCAAGGCCACCGTGGCCAAGGTGCTCAACGCCAGTTGGCAACGCTGCCGCGTGGGGTCGTTGAAAAAGCTGCAATTGGCTGATTCCGTTCTCGTCGGCGATTCGCGATCGGCGGAGCAAATGAGATGCTGGGGCGCAAGGAGCGGGATCAGTTGGAGCTCTTCATCACTGGCTCGCTCAGACAGCTCGTCCCAGATGAGCACGTGCTGGCCCGGGTCGATCGCGTGCTCGACCTATCTTGGCTAAGGGAGGAGGTCTCCGACTGCTATTGCGCGAACGACGGTCGGCCAGGCATCGATCCGGAGGC
Source organism: Bradyrhizobium sp. LA2.1 (assembly GCF_040547725.1). Taxonomy (NCBI): domain Bacteria; kingdom Pseudomonadati; phylum Pseudomonadota; class Alphaproteobacteria; order Hyphomicrobiales; family Nitrobacteraceae; genus Bradyrhizobium; species Bradyrhizobium sp. LA2.1. Next base: position 878 of record NZ_JBEPQI010000063.1, on the reverse strand, counting down.
CGCGGTCCGCCTGATGCTCGCGGGTCTGCTCACCGGCATCGTACACGATCGCAAGCTGATCCGGGAGGCTCAGGTTAACATCGCCATTCGGTGGTTTACTGGTTATGCCCTGCACGAGCAGCTACCGCACCATTCCAGCCTGACGCGCATCCGCCAGCGCTGGGGCGAAGAGCGATTCCGTAGGATCTTTAAACGCACGGTCCAGGCCTGCCTGAAGGCCAAGATCGCAACAGCCGAAGTGGTTCACATCGATGCGTCACTCATCCGCGCCAACGTGAGTTGGGACAGCCTCACCGAGCAGCATGTGGTGGATGTGCTGAGCGAAAATCAAAGCGAAGATGAAAGCGAGGATGAGAGAAAGGGCCGGCAAAGCGGGAAGTACAAAAAGGTCTGCACGACTGATCCCGATGCGACAATGGCCACCAATGCCCGAAACCGGCGGCTGGAACCCGCTTACAAGCAGCACACGGCCGTTGATGACAAGGTCGGTGTCATTCTGGATGTCGCGGTCACGACTGGACAAACGAACGAAGGAGAGATGATCGAGCCGCAAGTCGATGAGGTTGAAGCGACTACGGGCATCGACATCAAGGTGGTCACCGCCGACGCGGGCTATGCCTACGCTAAAGTCTACGGCGCGCTCGAGCGGCGCGGCATTGATGCCCTCATCCCAGCTAAAGCCGAACCAATCAAGAGTCGCGTACCGCTCAGACGCTTCCGGTACGATGCCAAGAACGACATCTTGAAGTGCCCGCGAGGACGTATCTTGCGCCCGGCGCGGCCCATCAAGCACGGCCGTTTCTTTTACTCGAAGGCGAAGGATTGCGCCCGGTGTCCCCTCAAGGGCGATTGCCTATCCAAAGGGCGGGTTAACAAAG
>NZ_JBEPQI010000062.1:0-10068 GCF_040547725.1 Bradyrhizobium sp. LA2.1 | reverse complement strand
CATCGTCTGCCATCACAAGGTGTCCACCTATTTTGGTGGACACCTCATGCATCAGAGCACCCAAAAGCAAAAGGTGCAGGGAAATTCGCGCTTACACTCAAGTTACAGGGATGCGAAATTGTTTCGCGCACCTTCGAAGAATGCCGATGGCTTCATTGAATGGAACGAAGACACTGTGCGTCAGGCCGATTGCCATTGTCAGCGCTGATACCTGCAACCCGCCGAATTAGTGAAACTCTTGGGGCGCGACTTTCAACACTCAGAATGTCCGTTCCGGTTCGCAAGCGGCCATCACGACCAAGCAGCACGGCGTCCGCTGTAAGCTCACAAGCTGACGCTAGTGAGCACCGCCCCGCCTACGCCGTCCGCAGCATCGGCGACGGCGGCTGCGAAGGCCGGATCAGCCGCGAACGCAACCTGGTTGCTGGCAAGACCGAGAGCCACGGCGATGCGCCAAGCCATGGTGTAGGAGCCAAGCGCGTCGTACAGCACTAGAGCAGAAGTAGATGTAGGTAGGAGGACGTTGATACCTGAACCAGGCTAACGAAGACCGTCTTGCCTTTTTCGGCGACGAAGTTCGCAACGCAAAACACTTGACACCGATCCCCGTCATTCTAATTTTTTGGCGGGATGATCCCAGCAATTGAAGGATAATCGAAGACGATCAAGAGCGACGACCATGATCGACGAGAACCTCGCCCGCTTGCGTGCCCATCGCAACAACATCACCCGTTATCGCAGCCTGCTCGGGACCAGATTGTCGGATATCGAGGGTCAGTTCATCACGCGACGACTGTCTGAAGAGATGGCCGCGCTTCAACGCCTAACTCAGCCCGAGCCCCTAATCTATGTTTCAGAGCCTTCCGCGCCGGGGATTTCGGCAAGAGACATCGGCACGGTGGCCGGTCGTGGGAAACGGACGCTTCGATTGTGAAGCGTGCGGGCGGTCCCTTCATAGATGGTGGAGCCGATACGACTTTACAGATTGGAAAGGGCCGCTCGACCCGTAAGGCCTCACCGGGTTACCGCACCTCGTCGGCCCCGCTAAAATGCGCCCATGACCGAACTCGGATTAGAGCCGGAGGTGATCCACTCACAGCCTAGGCGGAAAACCGCTGAACAACCTAACCTACTGATTGGGCCAGCGATTGTGAGCCCCACGACGTGCATCAACTGTGACGATCACGGCTGGGTACCGGGACAGAACATCACCCTGATCAGATTTGGGCGACACAATCAATGAAGGTTGGCCCGAACGCTTCTTGCAATGCGCGCGAATGCGATCGGCCTTCAAAGAATCAAAAGAAATAGGAGCCAGTGAGCCCTTCTCACGTTGTCGCACTTGCAGCGATCGTTCTTGCCGCTGGCTTTACGCCGGTCATAGCTCAACAGAGCTCGCCATCGCAAAACCTGCAAAACGAAGCCGATAAAGGCATCAAGACTCACAACTCCGGTGCGTCGGGCTACGTCGGTGAACAGGACAGGCCAGGTTCCGCGGCGCAAGCGCCGGGCAGCAACTCCGGTCGCGCCGATTCCACGGCGACGGCGCCTAGCGCTCAGAATTCCGGGACCGGAATTGCCGGAGCACCTGGTAGCGAAAGCGGTCCCTCTCCCGCCGGTACCGTGGGTCAGAACATGTCGACCCAGCAACAGGACTCATCCAACGTCAAAGGTCTGCCGGGAAACAAGAGCGGCCCGCCCGCCAAACGTTGACGGCTCGTTGCTCGAAGGCGCGTGGCGTAATCGCCACGCGCCCTGATTGCTCTTATACCGGCAAATTATCGGTCATGCCGGGCGGAAGTTCATCTGCTTGCGACCGTTCCGCCAGAAGCTGTTTCTCGGCTTCAAACCAGAAGGCCTCCATGTCCCCGTTTGGCTCGCCCGCTGCACGCCAAAGCTCGTAGGCACGAATACGAATGTCTTCCTGACTTAAGTTTGGCATCGGTCGCTCCTCCTATTGCGCAAACCTTGCTCTAAAAGTTCTCGCGATCGATCTTCAGTGCCGCCGGAAAACGTATCGACGCTTAAGCCTTGCGGTTGTCGTCCGAGCGGCATACTCGATGCGATCTATGTCGGCGTTATCGGCCGCAGTAACGTCCAAACGCCAATTCATGTCGTTCGGATAACCTTCGTCGCATTCGATTTCGACCGCGATGACTAATTCGCCCCCCGGAAAGCTCCGGATCTCCCGCAGTGCTATCAGCTCCAGATCCTTCCTTGACACGCTGATCATTGCGAGGCTCCGCCGGCCATTTCCTCCGACAATATGTTGTGTTATTGCCTCGTTCCTAAAGCGTGAGACGAACAGCATGCCGTCTTGTCGCACACGTCAGGCACAGCAGACCCCCTCAGTTCTGGAGGAACCAGGCTCTCCGCGGTTCATTGTCGCTCGAGGAGGACGCCATGACTGACACGCCATCCCAAACCCAAACCTCAACTTTCGCTGCCGCCAACGAAACGGTCCGCGAGGTCGCACGCGATGTCCGCGAGGGGCTCGGCGACGGCAAGCCGCCTGGCCAGTGGAAGGCTATCGTCAGCGACCTAACGCGCGAGGCTCCGCTCGCATCGCTCGGAATCGCCTTCCTGATTGGATATGTATTGGCGCGCCGTTGATCGCTCTCCGCTCTTGGCGTCGAGGAGGAGGAACGTGCGGCCCTTCGAAGCCGAGGCCGCAGCCAACGGCAAGAACGCCGAATGCGTCAAAGCGCGCTGGCCAATATCCACGATAACCGCGGCACAGCCGCGACGCTGCTCGCTGAGGCCGGCGCAGAGATCGCCGAGGCGCTATGCTGGAGCGTCGACAAGGCGCAGAAGGTGATCGATCTCTACCTCGCCAGACGTGGCGTGCTGGCGGCCAATGCAATGCAATTTCGAGATCGAAAGACTGCACCACCGGAGTAGAAGCCAAGCAGCGGCTGCTGGAGGCGAATATGATCTGCGCCTTCAGTTTGCGGCTTCTACGGCGTGATGCGTCGCAGCGATGGCTGCCTGGTGCGCTGCGTCTAAACACTCTTGGAACCACCCATCGGACCATCGGTATGCATTCACCTTTGTTCTGCACGTGGATGCGCGTGCAGGAACACAGGCCGATGAGTTCGCATTGTCCATCAGTTTCATTTGTGCGTGAGGCCGATCATGCAAGTTCTTTGTAGAATGATCGCGATTGCAACAATCCCAGCTTGGATGGCGATCTACTCAACTCCTGCTGTCGGACAAAACTTCGATGACAGGTGGTCCATCATTCCAAGAGCTCACGCGGAGCCAGCTCCTGAAGGAAGCGACCAGACAAAGAAGGACGAAACGCAAACGCAACCTTCGACCACACAGCAAACGCAACCTCAGACTTCGGAAGAGCCCTCGAAAGATCGTTCAAGAGCTCAATCTCAGAATCGAGTCTTCTCCGGCACGGCCTCCTACTATTCTTATGCCAAAGGCAAGACAGCGAGCGGTTCATCGTTTGATCGTAATCGGCTAACAGCAGCGCACCGCCGCCTGCCCTTCGGTACCAAGTTGCGCGTCACCCACGGAAGCCGAAGCGTCATCGTCATAGTCAATGACCGCGGTCCGTTCGTCCGCGGTCGTGTCCTCGACCTTTCGTTGGCCGCGGCGCGGAGCTTGGGTATTACGGATCGTGGCGTGGCTCAGGTTCATGCGGAGGTGTTGTGAACATTCGACCACTCGAGGAGTATCGGACAGATCGCTTGTGCAGATAGATAGGTGACGAGGATCGCTGACGCTTCGCCTTCTCCGACTGCGCGGGTTGCTCGATAAGGGTCATAGGAAAAAAGGAAATCAACTGCTCGGCGGGCGACAGCCGGGCCGTCCCTCGCTGGGCAGCGCGAGTCTCGCTCGCGGTTCGCACGAGTTTTCAACCGCCGCTGCCACGAACAGCCAGCGAACAAGATTGTAAACCGGATGGAAACGGGCGGACCGACGTAAACCGGCCGCCCGAAAAAGGCTTTGAAATTATTGATGAATTTGGTCGGAGCGAGAGGATTTGAACCTCCGACCCCTAGTCTCCCAGATGCAAGTATAGCTTTGTTTTTGCTGAAATTTTTTGGCAACTCTGGATTTTTCCCGTCATTGAAATGACTACGCTTTCCATTTCGCATGGCAACCATTTGTTCGCGACGCGCGTTTCGCGAGACCTAGTAGCCGCTATCCATGTGGTCGGTACGAAAACTCGGCTGTGCGCATGCCCATTTTTTGCAAGAGATCAGGAAAAGCCCGATGCCAGTGCTTGCGACCTTCAGGCTCTGCAGAATAGCGCAGTGACTGACCCAGCGCGTAAGCCGCTACGTCTGCCATATCCAAAAGACCGGCCTGGTCCTCGGGCAGCTTTACGGATCTCGGGTCAATGCGCGTGAAGTGGCTCGCTTGCATTCGATTGACGGGCCCCCAATCCACTTGGGTAGCATCAGGATCGAACGCCAACCGATAGTATCGGGACCATCGGCGCGCGCGCCGGCGTGCCCGTGCACGCTGATCAATGGGGTTGGTCGATCGGTTTCTATCCCGGCATGGAGCCAGGCACATGGCGGAGTGGCATAGCCGCCACTCGAAGCCGCGCGCGAGGCTTTCGAGACCGCATGGTCGGAGCTACAGCCGAGCATTCCCGACAATGCCTTCGCCGAATGGCGCCACGATCGCGACTGGCGGGCCGAGGTTGCGGCCAAGCGGGCGCGGGGCGAGAAGCTCGACAGCGAAATCCGAAGCACGCTGATGCGCTGCGTCTGCGGCACCACATTCGACAGCTGGAAGCCGGCGGAGAGCTACCAGCACCGCGCACACATCACCGCCGCGCGGGCGGCCAATGGGATACGCCGATGAAGCACACCGAAGAACGACCCTATGCTGACCCGGAAGCGGCCGCGCGCAAGCTCGTCGAGCTCGCAGCGAGCGTCGACCCTGTCCAGGACGGCCGGATCTATATCGAGAGGATCAACGCGCCCTTCTTGTTCAAGCTGGAGGGCAGCGGCAGCGAATTCGGCGCCGGGCTCAAACACGCGATCGAGCGCGGCTGGCTCCAGATGCACGAGAGCGGAACTTACGTGCGCTTGCTAGGCTCGGGCGGCCTACTCACTCAATAGATCAGGGTAAAGGACAACCAGCCCGAGAGAAGCGCGCAAAAACCAATTCCCACATAAGGCAATGCAAGGCGCATCGGGTATTCCCTCCGAGACGCGAAATATGCCGTCAGTCTTTCATGGCGGTCGGCCGACGACAACGAATCTGAAGTTGTATCCTTGCGCTTCTTGCGCCGCGCGCCACCTGCAGCATGAAAGAGGCCGCCAACTGAGGCGGCCTGCCTTAATGCCTGCTGATCGGCTCAAATCTATCGAGCCTGGTTGCGCCTTCCCAAAGCTCTACCGTGTACCCGTCTACAAGCAATTTGGCTCGCTCCCTAGCCTCCGCCTCATCGTGTACCTCAAGGTCAACTCGGAGCGTTATGTGCCCCTCATCATCGATTATGTATGCGCGAAACTCTCGCATGACTCCGCCCAAAACACCGCCTCGTTCCGAAGCAGGAACGCTATCGAAATTAGGCGACAATTTCAAACTAGGCCACTGAGCCCGGAAACCGGCTAATGAACAAAAATGAGGTACAGGAGGGCTGCCGCCAGCAGGACGCCCAAAACCGTATTGGCATTGGGACCCATCTTCGAATCCTCTGCCCGTGGAGGCCCCAGCATCGGGCCGGGGGGCGTAATGATGCTGGGGCTTCCGGACAGGCTTCTGTCTCGTGGGACCGAGACCGTCACCGCATAACACAAGCCGGGCGCGACATAGACGTTCCCAGCCAAGTTCTAAATCTCCCCTGCGTGTGGCTGTTTCACACAGCGCGCGCTCGGCCGATCGGGGTCCAGCTGGTGCTACCCCTGCACCGTTGACGTTTTGCGCCGCGGGGATTCTGCCGAGCCAGGAACATCGTGGTTTTTGCCAAGTTTTCCCGACGCCCTCGGGCTCGCCGAAGGTAACCTCTAGGCCCCGGCTCATCCCCATTTGAGCTGGGGCCCTTTTTTGGGAATTGTATAGGCGCCCGCACGACGAAAAGCTTCGCAAGAGTTCCTTCACCTTGATCTAGGGATACGGCCGGTGGGCAATAGCGGGAGATCGCTTCGCATGGAAGATGGCGCTCAGCCGTTACCTCGGATGCGAGATACATGAAAATGTCAGGCATAACTTTCGTTGTTTACAATCCGCCCCAGCTGGGGCTCCCGTACCTTGCCGTGATGATTGCACCGAACGGCGAAGTCGTAGCGGTGCCATTCGAAACTCCAGCAGAGGCCGAAAACCACAACATTGAGATCGCTGCCAAGACTACGCGCTATGCGCCCGCGAGCAGTCGCGAATGACGCCCGCCATCTTGGGGCCAGCCCCGCTCCAAATCCGCCATCCCCACAAACACCCCCGTGGTGCGGCTGAATCTTTTCGCCGCGCATCTCTTAGTGGATATCCGGGATTTTGCTGATTCGTTCCGGGCTGGAAGCCGCCGCCCGCGGTATATTTAAGTGGGCGGCGTTTTTGCTTTTCTCAGCGCCACACAACGAAACGGCCTCGCACATCGCCGGTCGTTCGGCGCAGTTGAATCAGCGCGCATTTCCGGTTGTTCCCGATCTTTAAGGCGGGCGTAAGATGTGTTCTATCCCGCCCAACACGTCTTCAATAGGAACGCTGGCGCTCGAACAGCATTTGAATCACGCTTCGGGCCAGTCCAATTCGTCCCAGAGCGCTTTGCACATCGCGACTGCGCGGCTCCAGCACGCTCGCAACCCTACCGCTGGAGCCGCCTTTTCGGCGCGCTGAGGCTTTTCCCATGCATGCACTCGTCACAATCTTCGTTCACTTTAGACAGATCGCGACTTGACTGGGGCCCATGTGAAGAATCCAAACAACAATCCAAATTGCGACAGCGGCAAGTGCCGCTACTCCGCAGGAGAGGTCCGGAGCTACCCCGACAGCCATCCTCCGCTGACCCTATGCAGAACGTGCTGGGCGCACGAGAGTGCGCGCAGGAGATTTAAGACTGGCCTGCCTGCGCTGAAGTGGGCGCCGGGCGACGGACGCGTCAGCGTTCGGTCCGCATATACGGATGAACTCAGACCTCGGTTGAAAAGAATCCGCAGCGGCATTCAAAGAAAGTGATGCTTCACCTCGCGGATGCCCAGACCTTGTTTTCGAATTTCCGAGATGCTCCAGATAAATGCGCTCAACACGATTGAAACGGCGAGCAGGAGCAAAAGGTCACGGACCATGATGTCCTCCCTTTTGCTGTTCAATCGGGGAATAAGCCCAACGTTCGTAGCCGAGCCGTTCGTGGCCAGGCTGCAACGGTCACGAATTCGAGGGCTCGCAGCCGGGTGGCGGCGCGGCTTATCGTTGCTGGACGGCTTATGAAATCACCCAGTTGATCAGGCGCCAACTGGTCCATCCGATGGCGCCGAACCACACAACCGAGGCCGCGCCGGCGACGGATAAGAACACGACTGGCAACAGATAGCCATCAGTCCATCGACGGTCGTTGACCGGCGAGGTTTGCTCAGTCCTACTAAGCAGGTCGTCCCGTCTCGGAAAGACGGACATATCGGCTGAAGAATGACTTAGAAAATCGCTCATTGATGAATGTCCGTTTAGGGGCGCGCGATCACCGAGATCTCGCTATAGTTGCTCGATCACGACCGCGGCTGACACGCGCAGAAAAGGCCCGTTCTGATCTCGCAATTCGATTTTGGTCACGCCCGGAGTGCCACGGCGCGATCCATCCAAAATCGCCTGACCTAGCAATTCCAGAGCCATCTGCGGGGCCACGCAGGTGTCCGGCAATTCGACGCCCTCGTCGTCGATGATCGTGTCGGCATCACTGAGAATGTCGAAATAGATGGTGGGCATGCGGCGGAAAGAACCGGCATAAGTACTGGGGGTTCCTATTTTTCCCGGCTGCCGATTGTCTGCACGGTTGGGTGCAGACGTGGTGCTGCATGCGGGATATGCAGCCTGGAGTCACGGTTCCATCGATGCGACTGAACAAGCACCGCCATCGAAGGAACACCTCAGACAGGATATATCAGCCTGATAGCCAAGACGGTCGTAAACGCGCCAAGGGCGATGACAGCAATTTTGAAATGAAGATCCTTATCCAAGCCACTTGCCTCCACTCACTCAGCGGCGTCAGCCCCTGGCCACTGGCAAACCGGAAAAACCCGGCGGCCCTTGGAGGAGACCGCCGGGCTGATCCGCCGATCACACCACTTCAATGGCTGACAGGCTGAATAAATGGCGCTGGCTCGTCTGTCCGAATCCCGACAAACCGTCTCGGTTTAGTCGGACGTGTGGCCGACAAGCCACGTCCCCAGCTTGCACTCCCCCTGCCTGGCTGCAGCCGCTTGTAGCTCAGTGGTAGAGCGGCTGACCTGTAATCAGTGTGTTGCCGGTTCGAGTCCGGCCACGGGCGCCAGCAAGCCATCGCGCAGGAACATCGTGGCTAGTGCCAAGTTTTCCCGACGCCCTCGGGCTCGCCGAAGGTAACCTCTAGGCCCCGGCTCATCGCCATTTGAGCTGGGGCCCTTTTCTTCCGGGACAAGGATCTCAAGGGGAAGACAAGAGCAGGCGAATATTTGAATCGTCGCTGGCTCGCTGCCAGAGTTGGCGGAGCGGACTCGGCCTACCCCCTTGATCCCTCCGGAGCCGGGGCCGTTCTCTTCGCCTTTGTAGTATCGGAGTAGCGTATGCGTTCCTCGATCTCGCCAGCCGACCGCCTCGACCGCGACATCTATCTGGTGCGTGAAGACTTCGGCGCGCGCGCCGGTTGCGCCTGGCGGGAAACGGATGAGGCTGACACTGACCTCGAGGGCGTTCTGCAAAATCTCCTGTCCGGCCAGTACGCCTATCCGCTCCGAATTGTATCTTTCAATGCCGTCGAGGGGTGGTCGCGGGATGCGACTTCAAACAAACAAAAAGTCATTCGCCGTCATCAAGTCGGTGAAGTTTGCAAGCGTTACCTGATCAGCTCCCGCCATGATAATGGTGCTAGTTCCGCTCTGGGTGATGACAAGGTCACCAAACGAGTGCACACCCGCAACGTCAATGAAAGCGATCCTATCATCCTGGCATTGGCTGAAATCTTGGATGAGATTGTTGGCTCCAACAGTCATTAGACCATTGTCCTTGAATACAAACGTATCGGAACCTCCATGAGCATTGCCGCTCAGTTCACCATCTCCCCACATCTCATTGCTGACTGTGCAACCTTGCCCAGCCGTCCCCGCGTATAGGACATCGCTGCCGCCCTTAGCACGACCTGAAATTTGCGCCGCATCGCCCCATAAGAAGTTGTCGACCCGGCCGCTGTCAACGGCGTGGCCCCCGAAGATAAGATCATCGCCTCCTTGGGTCGCCCCGCCCATGACTTGCGCGTCTCCATAGAGCTGGTTCACAACATCCGTCACCGAACTGTCGCCGCCGCTGAGACTGTCATTACCTCCGCTGGTAGCGTCGAGCATCGTAACAGCATCGCCAACGGCGAAGTTCTTGGTACCCAGCAACGTCGCAAGGTCGTTCCCGCCTTGCGCATGGCCGGACATTGTGGCGCCGGCGTCCCCGTAAAAAGACACCGTGGAGCCGCCCTCGTTTATGAAAGTATCGTTGCCACCCTTGGCAAAGCCGGAGATGTCACCGCCGGCATCGCCATAGAAGGTCTTTGACATGATCGCCCCACCGGAGCCCGTGAAACGGTCGTCGCCTCCCTCAGCATGGCCGGACATGTTGCCTCCGGCATCACCGTAGAACACCTGCGTTGCGAACAAGGCCCCGTTGAAGGTGTCGTTGCCACCTTTGCTGTGGCCGGTCATGTCACCGCCGGCATCCCCGTAGAATGTGTTGCCTGAGTCCGTTCTGGCGGTGAATGAGTCATCGCCGCCCTGGGCGTGACCGGACATGTTGCTTCCGCTATCACCAAAAAAGATGTTTCCAGCCTGCCTAGTACCCGGAATCAGAGCTGAGTGATACGGCGGCCTTTGAAGGGGCGTTGACGAACCTTTTTCTTGGTCCAGACGAAGGGCTCGGCTTTGT
>NZ_JBEPQI010000061.1:0-10904 GCF_040547725.1 Bradyrhizobium sp. LA2.1 | reverse complement strand
GACCTTTGATCACCGCCCTAGCCGCCGAGATGATCGCCGGGATCAGAATAGCAGGGTTGATGCCGAACAGCTTCTGCTCGGTAAGCTGCTGACCTTTGGCAAGGTCACCTGCAATTTGGATCGCGTCGCCACGTAGGCTCTCGTCAAACTCGTTGGGCTGCTGACCTTTGATCACCGCCCTAGCCGCCGAGATGATCGCCGGGATCAGAATAGCAGGGTTGATGCCGAACAGCTTCTGCTCGGTAAGCTGCTGACCTCTGGCAAGGTCACCTGCAATTTGGTTAGGTTCCCGGGTTGGCTGCTGGTCATTGTTCTCAGCCGTAATCATCGAGACGATCGCGCGAACTAGACTCGGATGATCTATTCCGAAAGGGTCGCGCTCAAGCTGATATCTCTCTTTAGCTGTGCCAAGTGACAGTTGAGTAAGCGTAGATGTGTCCATTGTTGATCACCTTGTTGATGTTTGCGGTTGGTTGCGGCTCTCAGATCACACTTCTCCGCTGGCGTGCAAAGGTGATGAAGGAGCGGAGCCGTGTGTCCCCTGGAATCTTAGGTTCCTTTAAAAGAGGCGTCTGGGGAAGCCCGACCCTCTGGATCATTAACTTCGCGGCGTCCACAAGCTCAGCCAAGCTTGCTCCGGGGCCGAGCGCCTTCAATGAATGGAGAAGGGCAAAGGTAAAGGCCGACTTCCCTTCCGTTAATGCAGTGCTCGCGGCTGCCGTTTCGGTTTCGAGGCAAGCGGAAAGAAGGACGCCATTTAACTGTAGCTGCCCCGTCTCACCGGACGCGGCCTCCGGCATAGAGGCCTGCAACCCGGCCAGGGGATCCCGCGAATTCGCCGCGACGGGTGAATTCCGAAGGTAAGTCATCTCACCAAAGCGCTTCTTTGCTATTGCCCTGCCCTGCCCGTTGGTGTGTTCGAGGAATTTGTCGCGGGTTGGACGCATGTGGGTTTTGACGCGCGCGCGTCCGACTAACCCGGAGTACTTGAACGCCGGCGCCAACATCCGCTTTTCAAGGCCGCCGGAGAAGCAGCAATCGGCAACGAGCGTCAATATTCCGGGCGGCAGGTTCTGCGTCATCTGCGCGAACGTGCCGTCGAAGAGAAAGCCGTCGTAGAGAACAATGCATTCTTCAATGACGAGGCCTCGGAGTGCAGTCGTTCCGTGACCGGAGAAAAAGAAGACCAATCGATCGTCCGGCGATACGTCTGCGAAGAGCTCTCGCAAGGCAGCTGTTACATTGCCTACGGTGGCTTCGGAATCGACAAGTCGAACAATGTTGGCGAATCCGTATTGCTTCTTGAGTACCTCCTCAAAGGCATTAACATCGTTAACACTGCTCGGAAGGTTGTTCGCTGCGCCGTGATAATCGTTGATGCCTACGAGCACCGCCCGGCGCCGTTCGCCTTTGGTGGTGTCAGCTGAATACACTGTACGAACTCACGAAACGGTCAGGTCGGGCGACAGTCAAAGTCTTCTGATGTTCAAACACTACCACTTCCTGTGAAGCTGGCCTCGTAATGTCTTGTTACTGCGATTATACAGAAGGTCCAAAGGAACGGCCGTGAAACTCGCGTGAAAACGAGGGCAGTTTCACCATCGTGCGTCAGAGTGGCTCAGTGCGGATATTTGACGGCTTGAACTTGCTCCCGTGGGTGGCCTCCATCTCGGGTGAACAGACCGGGCTGGTGACAAAGGGCGAGCCCGCCTGGCCGCCACTTGCGTTGTTCAAGGGTTCAAGGCGATGCGGCCGCACTTCGCGAGCTCCTTTCAAAAAATGTATGGTCCGCCCTGTCCGTGCAAGGGTTCGTAACCAGCAAAAATGACGCTTCCAGTTGCATAAATGTATCCGGCCTCTCGCGAGTGGACTGCGGTTGCAGCCAGGCCATGATGAGATCCGCGCACGCCGTTCCCAATAAATGGTTCGGGCACGAAGCCCGCTTTTTTGCACAGGGCTTACGGCATGTTGATCCACTGTTTCGTCATCACTGTTCCCGAGCCTTGCAATCGAAGCCAAAAGCGTCAGGTGGAAGCAGGATCTCTGCGTTCGTAGAGAGCTCCAGGCTTGTTCAAGACCACCCAGACAATGCGGGCCATCTTGGCGGCTAGAGCGACAACGGCCTTGTTCGGATGCATCCGACTCTGGAGCCCGTCGAGCCAGCTTCCTAGGCGATCGCGTCGTCCGTGAAGAGTGGCTAAGCGATTGAGCTAGAATCGCATTTGTCGTTGTGGACTGTTTTGCGTTTGCAGGGGTTTGATGCTTCGGGCGTCGGAACCTTGCAATTTCATTTTCAGGATTCCGTCGAATCGCCAACCATGATTCCGTCATCGCATCGGAGGTGGCGATGCGACCGAAGAAGCACAGGACGACGGGATCGGGCGATCTGTTCCGGGCCAGGCTGGACCAGATCATCAACATGAAGCACGAGCTGGTTCAGCTCGCCGGCAAGGTCGATTGGGACTGGATCGACGGCGAGATCGCGCCGCTCTATAGCGAGAACGGTCGGCCGGGCATCGCGACCCGCTTCATGATCGGGCTGTTGCTGCTCAAGCACATTTACGGGCTGTCCGATGAGGGGGTGTGCGAGCGCTGGGTCCACGATCCGTATTTCCAGTACTTCACCGGCGAAGAGTTCTTCCAGCACGCGTTCCCGCACGAGCGCTCGGACCTGAGCCACTGGCGCAAGCGGCTCGGCGACAAGCTGGAGCTGTTGCTGGCCGAGAGCTTGCGGGTGGCACACGAGGCCGGCGCGTTACGCGGCCAGGACCTCAAGCGGGTCACGGTCGATACCACCGTGCAGCCGAAGGCCATCACTTTCCCGACCGATGCCAAGCTGCTGCACGCGGCGATCAAGGGGATCAACCGCCTGGCGAGGAAGCACGGGGGCAGGCTGCGGCAGTCCTATCTTCGCATTGCCAAGACCGCGGCAATGATGGCGGGGCGCTACGCCCATGCCAAGCAATTCAAGCGGCATCAGCGGCAGTTGCGCATCCTGCGCAGCCGACTGGGCCGGATCATCCGCGATATCCGCCGCAACATCGAAGGTCAGGCTGTGCTTGAGAACACGTTCGCCCTCCCGCTCAGCCGGGCCTCGCAGATCCGCTCGCAGCAGCAGCGCCAGCGCGGCTTCAAGCTTTATTCCTTCCACGCCCCGGAGGTGGAGTGCATCGGCAAGGGCAAAGCAGCCGCGCCTTACGAGTTCGGTGTCAAAGCCTCTATCGTCACCAACAACCGCCGTGCTCCCGGTGGCCTGTTCGTGCTGCACGCCAGGGCGCTGCCCGACAACCCGTACGACGGTCACACCTTGCGCGACGTCATCGACCGCACCGAGACGCTCACCGGCTGTGCGATCGAGCGGGCCTATGTCGACAAGGGATATCGCGGCCACGACGCACAGAATCCACGCCGAATCTTCATCTCCGGCCAAAAGCGCGGCGTCTTCGGTGTCATCAAGCGCGAGCTGCGCCGCCGCTCCGCCATCGAACCCATCATCGGACACCTGAAGACCGATGGTCACCTCGGCCGCTGCTACCTCAAAGGCCGCGCAGGAGACGCCGCCAACGTCATCCTCTCAGCCGTGGGCCACAACTTCCGCCGCATCCTCGCCTGGCTCAGAAAACTCTTGTGCCTCATCCTGCTCCAGCTATGGCGCACGTTCGGCCGTCCCGCCCCGCTCAATTCGCCTTCTTAACGGACGACTAAGCAGGATCGACGTCTGTATCAACGCCATCGCTGGCGCTCAGAGGGCTTCCACGGCGAAGCCAAAACTTGGCATGGACTGGCGCGCGCCATACGGCGCGGTCTACCGAATATGAAGATCCAGGCCTACCTCACGGCCGCCGGCATCAACCTCAAGCGGCTGGCAACTGCTCTCCTTGCGCTTATTCTGCGTTGGATTGTCCCTCATAGTGCGTTTGCGGCTTCAGATCGCGCTGTAGAGCGAGCTTTGACGCGAGGGCCATGATAGGGCCGATCTCTGCATCGCGCGAGATCTATTGGCACCTTCTTCAACGACCCCCGCGTCCACTTCATGCGCAATGCGCTGGCCCATGCCGACAAAAGCGGACGGCGTGTCGTTTCCGCCTTCATCGCCACTGCGTTTGCCCAGGGCGATGCCGAGACCGCACGAGCGCAATGGCGGAAGGTCGCCGATCAGCTCCGCCCCAAGCTACCCAAGCTCGCCGGCTTCCTCGACGAGGCCGAGACCGATGTGCTGGCCTACATGACGTTCCCGCCGCACATCGCGCCAAGCTGCACTCGACGGATGAGATGGACAAGCGATTTTTAATGATCGCCCCGATGACGATTGCGGGCATCGCGTCCATTCTTTTGTTCGGCCGCGGCGCGGGCCATTCTGACATCGGTCCTGCCTCAAGGCCCACCCGCTCAACTTGACCAGCCCATGGTTCGAGGTACTGAACAATCGATGGCGCGTCTGCCAACGTGGTTCCCTCCCGGATAAGCTTTCCGGTCTCGTCCACTGCACATACCGCAACGGAATTCAGCGAAACATCGAGGCCGACGTAGATTATGGCTTTCCTCCTTTCCGGATGGAGTTGGTCCATGATCGTCAGCCAAAACGTGCCGCGCGGCAATCGGTCAGGCGATCGGGACCGAATACCCCATCTCTTCCGTGAACCGTGCTCGCTTCATCTGTCCGTCCTTCTTCGGGCCGGACTCTAACTCCTACTGGAGCAGCGGCAGGTCACCTCAACATCACCACGATCGCGAAAGGCGTGGAGACTACCGAGCAGCGCGATCGGCTTCGTGCCGAGGGCTGCAACGAGCGCACGGCGTCCTATTCGGCGGCTCAAGCCGGCGGCTGAGGTGTACAAAGAAATCCTACCCTGCTCAGGCGCTGACTACCGGACCTGCGACGACTGGATACGAAGGAAGCACTGAGCCGGCAATGGAGTATTTTTGTCTCGGCTCAGAAACTATCGCGATAAAAAGGGGCTCTGCAGCTCGAAAAATGAACTGCTCATCAAGCACCCACGGCCTTGTAAGCCAAGGCTCGCTCCTTATTGTGGCGGGCCTTGTTCCAGAGCACGACCCCGCTGATCATGAGAACAGCGACGATCCCAATAACGACCAAGTTGGGGCAGCGGCTTAGGATTGTATCGCCGCCGCCAAGCGCCACACCGACGGTCCAAGTCCACTTCGCGCTCTTCGTGTGGGCAACAGCCTTGTTTCGTGCAGCGATGCTATCGTTATAGATCTCCGCACGGTCTTCTTCCGTTAGCTTGCCGGCCCCGCGCGTCAGCCACAGGGCAACGGCTTTCGCTTCAACCTCAGCAATGCGCCGCGACCAGCCTCTCCCGAAAAAGTTGCTCGACGAAAGGGATTGCACAAAACCTCGCCGTTTGGCGCAAATCCTCAGGATGGTCGCTTTGCCGTTCGCGGCGATCGTCTTCGCAATCGTCTCGCTTCCGGCAAGGCCGTCCTGTTTCGCGCCGACTGCCGCTTGCAACCAGCGAACGCCTCGCCGAGGTCCGGACATTACGCCAGCGTCAAACGTCGCAAGATCGACGCCGTAAGGGAGGCTCTCACCGCGCACTGGGTTCCAATAGTCTCTTTCATAGATTGACTCTGCATCATCAAGCGTCAGGTTTTTGATGTCGAGATTCGGATATGCATGAGCAGCGATCCCGTATTTCGTTCCTTTCAAAACTCCGACGCCGCGCTTCTTGCCAGTCCAATTCCCCCGATCGTTTGGATCGTTCGAGTATCCACCTTCATATTTGAGAGTTACGGCCAGACACGATGGTAGACCTCCGATTGCCATAGCAGTTTTCCCAGCTGAAATTTCGTCGTGGAGACTCTTAGCGCCCAGACCGGCATACTCTCATCACACCGTCTCATTGTTAAGTTTCAGGTGTGCTTAATATCGAATGGTTGTTGCTTCTCGCGCAGGACGGCTTTCTCATCCGACCGCCCGCTTCGAACCGATTCACGAGCAACTACGGACCGTGCGACTTGGTCACTGCCCAAGTCACTGCCGATCAGCATTCGGAACGTCTCACGACGCTCTCCTAGAGGTACCGTCGCCGCGCGGTCGGGTTGCTCGTAAGGCACAGTGGCTGGACCCGTCCGCGCCATCGGACCTCACCCAAACCGAGCGTGCCCAGAGCATACCAGTCTAGGTTTCGTCTCCCGCACGACCAAACGTTTGCCCCAATCACAGTGACACTTTGCGTGGCCAGGATATGTCTTATATGAATTGCCGCTCGTTCGCGCGTCGGTCCAGGAAATCGTGAGCCCCGAAAAAGGCGCCGCGGTGTCCACGACGACCTGACGTGCCATCGGTGATTTTGGAGACTATCCTTGGGCACGCTCGTGTTCGGTAACTACCGATACCTCGTCCCATGGGGCGCGTTGGGGCTGGTCATGATGTGTACTCCTCGGCTCGAACAGGCGAGATCCAGTCGCAGGCAACTCGCAACACCTCCCTCGGGAGCGGGGCCGAGACTGGCTTGCCGTCCACCCGTAGCGCGACGCGATCATGCGGACTTCATTTCTGGCTGCAGAATGCTAGGTCCATGTGCCTTCTCCGAGTTCGCGATGAAGCTAGCGATACACAGCGACAATAGCATTCAAAAGAACGCGGCAGGCGTGAATAGCGCGCTAAAAGGTGCTCCGTCCCGACACACTGACGAGGCACGTGCGGTCATCGTGAGAAATCAATCGAGCTGACGCCGGTGCAAGAACCTCAGCCACGTTCTCACCAGCCGGGCGATCTTACGGTGTCGTTTCGATGGGTCTTGAGCGGCATGGTCGAAAGTGCCGCCTTACCAAATTGACGGCGTATATGAGTGCGCGTTTTCATTTAGGGCGGGTCGGCCCTGGCATTTTGATCAAGAGGCGACATGCCGGCTTGCTGCGCAACAGCCTTCAGAATTTTGAGCGGACACCGGCGTTAGCCGGAGGAGCGACGCCTGGTCAGAGACGTTTTCGAAGGTGGAGTCATCACCGGCCTTGCCCGCGAGCGGCAGTTTATGAGGGAGCAGAAGCTCTTGGCTGTCAACGAGACGTTGCAACCGGGCATGTAGATCAGCTATGTTGTCCGTCGCCATGGGCCCTCCTCCCGACGCTGGTCTCCGTGGAGATGATTGATAATCGAAGGGGCAAGGCAGCGGCGAGTGCGGCTGAGGATGTGGTCGCCGCATCGGACGCCCCGCGGCTGGAGGAACGGGTTCGAGACCTGCTGGAGCGCGAGCTTGCCGCGCTCTATTTCGCCGATTGGGCGGCCGTCGATCCCCCCGGAGAAGCTGCTGCGGGCGATGCTGTCGCAGGCGTTTTATTCGATCGGCTCGGAGCGGCTTCTGATGGAGCGGCCAGACTACGACCCGCTGTTCCGCTGGTTCATCGGAATCCGGCGCCGACGACGCAGCCTGGGACCATTCGGGGTTTCTCGAAGAACCGCGACCGGCTGCTAGTTGACATCGCGGCCAAGTTCCTCGCGGCGGTGCTGGCGCAGCCAAGATGACGAGGCTTCCGTCGAGCGAATACTTCTCGGTCGACAGAACCTGATCGAGGCCTGGGCCTCGATGAAGAGCGTCAAACCGCAGGACGGCTCCAGCGAGTTGCCGGCGCCAGGTGGCGGGCGCAATGCCGAAGCGGACTTCCACGGCCAGAAACGCTCCAACGACACCCATGCTTCGACCACCGATCCGGATGCCGAGCTGTACCGCAGGGTAAGGCAGGGAAACGAAGCCTTGCTTCATCGCGGCCTGGTCGACGCCCGCCTGACGCTGGTGAACGGGCATGCCGAATGGTCGCCGCGCTGCACATGATCGAGCCGCGTGCCGACCGGCCGACAGCGATCCGCCTGCCGCCGACAAAGCCTAAGATGCAGAAGACTTCGTCAACGAGCTGCGCTCGATGAACGTGACGCCACATGTGGCGCAGAACACCAGCGGCGGCCGCTCTGCTATCGACGGCGAACGACGGGCGCGGCAGCTATGCCGTCAGCCAAAGCATCCGCAAGCGCATCGCGGAGGCATTCGGCTGGATCCAGACGGTCCCCGGGCACGAGAAGACCCGCTTCCGTGGCCGTGATCGGGGCGGATCGCTTTTACCTTCGCTGCTGCCGCCTACAATGGTTGATCACGGAGGGCGGCTGACGACCAAGGTGCCCGGCTTCGTCAAGGCTTTTTTCCGGCTGCTGGCGCATCGTCGAAGTGGACAAGTGGGAGGGCGACTTCCTCGATCTTACCTGAAGAGGCGCATCTCAGCTTCGGCGGCAAGTCCGACGGTGAAATTGGCTTCGGTGCGCTGGAGGGCTTTCCCGATGTCCTCTCCGGCGCGCGAAACGGTTCGGCCTGCACGGAGTTCTCATGCGAAGGCCGAGACGAGAATGACCCCGCCTGCGGACGCGAATGGGTTTATGATCGGCACTGCGGGCAGGCTCGCCGGCCATGTCTATACACACAATGGCCACAATTCGGGCTTCGTTTGCGAACGCGGCTGAGTTCTTCAACAGGATCGTGTCCCGTTGCGTGGTGTAGCTGGCGGCGGGAGACCGCGTTCGCCGGCAAGAGCCGGGCCGGTCAGCTGGCGATCGCCGGAAGGCTGATAGTGGGATCATCGCTCAACGGCGCGATGGTTTCCAGCGTCATGTAGCGGGCGCGCTGGACGGCCCATTCATCATTTTGCTCGAGCAGGATCGCGCCGATGAGGCGGACGATGGCGTCTTCATTGGGGAAGATGCCGACGACCTCGGTGCGGCGCTTGATCTCGCCGTTGAGGCGCTCGATCGGGTTGGTAACCGGTATGAGAGTTTCTCGGTGCCGATGTTCCGCTGCGATTTTCAAGATCGTAGCGTATGGTGCGACCATCGGGACAGAGGCACCGGGAGCACGAAGGTGCGGGCAGGCCGATGCATTCGATGAGCCGCGAGCTCGAGTTAGTAGCTGGCCGCCTCTGCGACTCGCCCGGTTGCGCTGAGAGCGCGAATCCGTAGTTGTCGTGTCGCCCGTAGCTCCCGTCATGTGGTCTGATTGGCAGGAGGTGCGAATGCGACGGGTGATTGGCATCGACGTCCACCGAACTTTCGGGGAGGTGGTGGTTTGGGAGGACGGCAGGCTTCGCCATGCGGGCCGCATTGATATGACGCGGACTGCGTTGGAGGGATTTGGCAAGACCCTGCTGGCCAGTGATGAGGTGGTGGTCGAAGCGACCGCCAACAGCATGGCGGTGTCGCGGGTTCTGGCACCGTTCGTGGCACGGGTGATTATCGCCAATCCGCTGCAGGTGAAGGCGATCGCCCAGGCTCACGTCAAGACCGACAAGATCGATGCCGGCACGCTCGCCAGTCTGCAGGCGGCCGGGTACCTGCCGCAGATCTGGACGCCTGACGCGGAGACCGAACGCAAGCGTCGGCTGGTGGCGCGGCGCTACCAGGTCGTGCGGCATCGCACGCGGCTCAAGAACGAGGTGCATTCGATCCTGCACGCACACCTAATCCCGAAGTGCCCGCATGCCGATCTTTTCAACGGCCGCGGCCGGGCGTGGTTGGCCGCTCAACCGTTGCCAGACGATGAGCGCGCGGCGATCGATCGGCACGTCCGCGAGCTTGACCGGCTGGCGGAAGATCTGGCCCTGCTCGACCGCGAGATCGCGCAGGACGCCATCGACGATTCCGCGGTCAACAGATTGATGACGATCACCGGCGTCAACTTGGCGGTCGCCGCCGGCATCGTGGCGGCGATCGGCGACATCAGCCGGTTCAACAGCCCGCAGAAGCTGGTGAGCTATTTTGGGCTGAACCCGCGGGTGCGGCAGTCCGGACTGGGCGCCGCCCATCACGGCCGCATCAGCAAGATCGGCCGCAGTCACGCGCGCGCCATGCTGGTCGAGGCGGCCTGGGCAGCGGCCAAGGCGCCCGGTCCGCTGCATGCGTTTTTCGTGCGCATCCGCGCCCGGCGCGGCCATCAGATCGCCGCGGTGGCCGTGGCCCGGAAGCTCACCGTGCTTTGCTGGCATTTGTTGACGAAGGGCGAGGATTACCTGTGGGCGCGCCCGGCACTGGTCGCCATTAAGACCCGCGCGATGCAGCTTCAAGCCGGACATCCGCAACAGAAAGGCAGCCGGCGTGGGCCAGCGTATGCCTACAACATCAAGGCATTGCGCGACCGCGAGATGTTGATTGCCGCACAGGCGGAGCAAAGCTACGAGCGCTTGGTGACGCAATGGAAACCACGGCGGCCAAAAACCGGCGCGCGGGCGCCTCAACTCGGCAAGACAAAATAGGGCAGCCTGGTGGCGCTTGCAGCCGATGCGCCACGCTTCGCCACGAGGTCGCCCGCGCCCACCCAGGATAATCCCGCCTGACGGCAAGTGCCAGCCAGGAATGCAGTCCCGTTCCACGCCAGCATGCCGCCGTGCTCGGGCCGGTCAAGGCCAAGCCTTGCGGTGGCCGCAAACGCGGCCAGCCTTGACCGCCCCTGCGCGCGGCGGCTGCGAGATCGATGGCCGGGACGGAAGAATGGCCCGCGGCGCAGCCGAACAAAAGAATGGACGTACGCGATTTCTGCAATCGTCATCTCGGTCATGAAAAAAATCGCTTGTCCATCTCATCCGGTGTTGCGGCGGGAACGCCATATAAGCGAGCACATCGGTCTCGGCCTCGTCGAGGAAGCCGGCAAGCTTGGGCAGCTTGGGACGAAGCTGGTCGGCGACCTTCCGCCACTGTGCTTGTGCGGCCTCGGCATCGTCCTGGGCAAACGCGGTGGCGATGAAGGCGGAGACGACACGGCGGCCGCTCTTGCCGGCATGCGCCAGCGCGTTACGCATGAAGTGCACGCGGGGGTCGTTGAAGAAGTGGCCAATAGATTTCGCGCGATGCAGCGATCGGCCCTATCATGGCCCTCGCGTCAAAGCTCGCGCCACGGCGCGATCTG
>NZ_JBEPQI010000060.1:0-11327 GCF_040547725.1 Bradyrhizobium sp. LA2.1 | reverse complement strand
CTGCCAAGGACAAGAAATCTTCCTCTTTCGATGTTCGAATACAAAACGCCGCTTCGGGAAACCGAGGCGGCGTTTTTGTTTGTGCGGTCGTCTTCGGCAACAGTGGCGCCGAGCCCTATCTCTCGAGACAGAACACGCTGACGCCGAAACGATCCGGCGCCGCGCTGGCGATGGAACGTGGAGATCCCGCGGCGCGAGCAGAAGACATGGCTTCGTGCGGTGCGTCTTCCCTTCGTAGACCGACAGCAGATCTTCGCCGCTCTCAACGCTGCGCGCGCTTTCCTGCACCTTCGTCATCAGCGCATTTTTCTGCCGGCACAGCGAGCAGTTGCAGGCCGTGATTTCAGGTGATTCCTGACACCAGGCTGAACGCCGGCGCGCCGCAAATGGCAGGCGCCTCGAGAGGTCGGCAAGCAGATGGATTGCAGGCAGAACAATGTTTGGTGATCGCGGGACCCACCACAGGGTTGTGATCATTCAGCCATGATCGGCCCTTAGCAGACGCAAGCGGAGTTCATGCGCAGTTCATTCCAGGCTCCCTAGTTTTTCCGTTGTCGAGACCTTCGATCGCCAAGACCTTCCGCTGACAACACCAACCATCCCCTTCAGGAGGAGACTCCCATGCCAGCATTGCTTCGTCCCGCCCTCACCGCGTTCGGCGTCGCGTGCCTTCTGTCCGCCGCATCGCTTGCCTCCTCCGGCGCCGCGTTCGCGCAAGCCAAGCAGGCCGCGCCGGCGCCGCAGGCCGCGCCCGCGCCTAGCCTCAAGCAGATCGCGCTGACCGACAAGCAGCTCGACGGCGTGCTCGCCGCACAGAAGGACATGGATGCGATCACGGAAAAGCTGCCGGAGAACACCGCGCCCGACCAGAAGGTGATCGGCCAGCTCGACGGCGTCGCCAAGAAGAACGGCTTTGCCGGCTACGACGACTACAACAACGTCGTCGACAACATCAGCCTCGTGCTCGGCGGCTTCGATCCCGCGACCAAGAAATATGTCGGCACCGAAGCCGTCATCAAGGCGCAGATCGCGCAGGTCCAGGCCGACAAGAAGATGCCGGCCAAGGACAAGAAGGAAGCACTCGACGAGCTCAACGAAGCGCTGAAGACGCCGGCGCCGCAGGTCGAGAACAAGGCCAACATCGATCTCGTCGGCAAGTACTACGACAAGCTGGTTGCCGCGCTGGGTGACGATCAGAACTGAGCGCTATTTCAGAACTGAGCGCTATTACAGAAAGCGCCGCCACACCCACAGCTGTCATGCCCCGGCTTGACCGGGGCATCCAGTACGCCGCGGCGGAGGTGGTGAGAGCGTGTTCTCCAATATGGGCCTCTGGAATACTGGATCGCCCGGTCAAGCCGGCGATGACACCTTTGGTGTGGTTCGGGCTCTCGCCTTATCGCGCTCTTGATCCCGAAACAAAAAGCCCCGGAGACATCTCCGGGGCTTTCGTCGTTTGTGGCGCTGCGTTTGGCTTAACGCCTCACGTCCGTGTCCGCATCCGCATCATGAAGCTGTCGTAGCTGAGCTCTGCCACCTGCATCCACGCCAGCGACTCGTTCCTGAACGCCGACAGGCTCGTGTACATCTTGTTGAAGTGCGGATTGGTCTTGCTGAGATCGGCGTAGATCTCGTTGGCGGCGTTGTAGCAGGCCTCCAGGACTTCCTGCGGGAACGGCTTCAGGACCGCACCGGCCACCAGCAGGCGCTTCAGCGCAGACGGGTTGACGTAGTCGTATTTGCCGGTGACCCAGGTGAAGGTATCGCGTGAGGCCATCTCGACCACGGCCTGATAGTGCTTCGGCAGCGCGTTCCACTTGTCGCGATTTATGACGTTGTGGCCCTGGCCGGTGCCTTCCCACCAGCCCGGATAATAATAGTATTTCGCGACCTTCACGAAGCCGAGCTTCTCGTCGTCATAGGGCCCGACCCATTCGGCGGCGTCGATCGTGCCCTTCTCCAGCGCCGGATAGATGTCGCCGCCCGCGATCTGCTGCGGCACGCCGCCGACCTTGGCGATGATCGTGCCGGCGAAGCCGCCGACGCGGAATTTCAGTCCCCTGAAATCCTCCATCGACTTGATCTCCTTCCGGAACCAGCCGCCCATCTGGGCGCCGGTCGAGCCGGTGGGAATGCCGACCGTGTTGTATTCCTTCAGCAGGTCGTTGAGCATTTCCGTGCCGCCGCCGAACAGCAGCCAGGAAATATGCGCCCGCGTGTTCAGTCCGAACGGCAGCGAGGTGCCGAACGTGAAGGCGGGGTTCTTGCCCCAGTAATAATACAGTGCCGTGTTGCCCATCTCGACCGTGCCGTTCGAGACGGCATCGAGCACCTGCAGGCCCGGCACGATCTCGCCGGACGCGAACGGCTGGATCTGGAATTTGTTGTCGGTGGCCTCGGCCACGCGCTTGCAGAAATATTCGCAGCCGCCATAGAGCGTATCGAGCGCCTTGGGCCAGCTCGCGGCGAGCCGCCATCTCACTTCCGGCGAAGATTGCGCGATGGCCGGCGCAGCAACCGCTGTGCTTGCCGCCAGGCCAGCGCCTGTCACTTTTAGAAATTCACGACGTTTCATGCGTATCCCTCCGTTGTGCCGATTGCTCGACTAAGGGAACGATCTTCGTGTCGTCTTTTGCTTCGCCGAGAACCGAACTTGTCTTTGGTGAAGGTGTGAGTGTGTCCGACGGCCCTTTAGGGCTCTTTGTGGATCCCGTACGTTGCGGTTCCGCCCATCAGGATGACCGGTCGCCTTGCGATAATCAAGCGTCGTCGGAACGCTCGCAGTTGCGAAGCCGATTGGGACAACCAGGTTTGGTCCGAAACCAGAACCAAAGCACGTAAAACCCCGGAGATGGCAGCATCTCCGGGGCTTCTTCGTCTTTAGTCGTGTGAGCCGCTCAGCGCCTCACGTCTTGGTCCGCATCCGCGCCATGAAGCTGTCGTAGCTCAGCTCGGCCACCTGCGTCCAAGGCAACGAGTCATTCTTGAACGCGGTCATGCTCGCATGCATCTTGCCGAAATGCGGATTGGTCTTGGACAGGTCGGCATAGATCTCGTTGGCGGTGTTGTAGCAGGCCTCGAGCACTTCCTGCGGGAAGCCCCTGAGGATCGCGCCGTTCACGATCAGCCGCTTCAGCGCCGGAGCATTCACCGCATCGTACTTGCCGGTGATCCAGGTGAAGGTGTCGCGTGACGCCGCGTCGATCGCTGCCTGGTAGTGCTTCGGCAGCGCGTTCCACTTCTCGATGTTCATGATGTTGTGGCCCTGGCTCGTGCCTTCCCACCAGCCGGGATAGTAGTAGTACTTCGCGACCTTGGCGAAGCCGAGCTTCTCGTCGTCATAGGGACCGACCCATTCGGCCGCGTCGATGGTGCCCTTCTCCAGCGCCGGATAGATGTCGCCACCGGCGAGCTGCTGCGGCACGCAGCCGAGCTTGGCGAGGATCGTGCCGGCGAAGCCGCCGATGCGCATCTTCAGGCCCTTGAGGTCGTCGACCGTCTTGATCTCCTTCCTGAACCAGCCGCCCATCTGTGCGCCGGTCGATCCGGTCGGGATGCCGTAGACGTTGTGCTCTTTCAGGAGATCGTTGACGAGATCCTGTCCGCCGCCCCACAGCAGCCAGGAAATCTGCTGGCGCGTGTTCAAGCCGAACGGGAGGGCAGTTGCGAACGTGAATGCGGGGTTCTTGCCCCAATAGTAATAAAGCGCGGTATTGCCGATCTCGACCGTGCCGTTCGACACGGCGTCGAGCACCTGCAGGCCCGGGACGATCTCGCCCGCCGCAAAAGGCTGGATCTGGAATTTGTTGTCGGTAATGTCGGCGACCTGCTTGCAGAAATATTCGCAGCCGCCATAGAGCGTATCGAGGGCTTTCGGCCAGCTCGTGGCGTAGCGCCACCTGACCTCGGGCGACGACTGCGCGATCGCGGGCGCAGCGACTGCTGTGCTCGCGGCCAGGCCGACGCCTGTCACCTTCAGAAAATCACGACGTTTCATGCGCATCCCTTCCATTGCGTCGATGCATCGACCAGGGAACGATCTTGCTGTCGTCTTGTCTTCG
The DNA here is from genome assembly GCF_040547725.1 of Bradyrhizobium sp. LA2.1. Classification (NCBI taxonomy): domain Bacteria; kingdom Pseudomonadati; phylum Pseudomonadota; class Alphaproteobacteria; order Hyphomicrobiales; family Nitrobacteraceae; genus Bradyrhizobium; species Bradyrhizobium sp. LA2.1. The sequence continues at coordinate 7,266 of NZ_JBEPQI010000060.1, read as the reverse complement.
TCGAGGATCGACGTTCTCTTGTTGAGATTTGTTTGAGCGTTTCCGAACGGCCCTGATGGGCTCTTGTTGCTGGAAGCCGAGCGTTGCGGTTCCGTCAGCAAGGATGACCGGACGCCCTGCGATAATCAAGCCTGATGCCTTCCTCGCAAGTGCGAACGCGGGCCAGACGCAAGTCGGAACCATCAGCGATCTGCTACGCGATTAGGCAATAACAAGGGAGGCTCGCGCATGACGGGCAAAAAGGTCGTGGTCGCTGGGGCAACCGGTCTCGTCGGCAACGCCGCGTTGCGACACTTCGGCACATCCAGCCCCTGCGAGGTCATCGCGCTGTCACGGCGCAGGCCGCGCGACCTCTACGGCGCCCGCCACGTCCCGATCGACCTTACCAGCGAAGCCGATTGCCGCCGTGCCGCGGTCGAGCTTCAGGGCGCCACCCATTTGATCTACGCCGCGCTCTACGAGGCGCCACAGCTCGTCGATGGTTGGCGCGATCCGCAGCAGATCAAGACCAACGATTTGATGCTGCGCAATTTGATGGCCGCGCTCGAGCCGGGCGCGCCGGACCTCAAGCATGTCGCTCTGTTGCAGGGCACCAAGGCTTACGGGGTTCACGTTCGCCCCCTGACGGTGCCGGCGCGCGAAGGCCGCTCCGAGATGTACGAGCAGCCCAATTTTTATTGGGCGCAGGAAAATTTCCTGCGCGAGCTCCAGGCCGGTAAAGCCTGGCACTGGAGCATCTTGCGCCCCGTTCTCATCGTCGGCCTCGCCATGGGGGGCGCCATGGATCTGATCCCGCCGCTCGGCGTCTATGCGGCGATGCTGCGCGAGCAGGGCAGGCCGCTCGACTTTCCCGGCGGCGCCGCGCGGGTGGCGCAGGCCGTCGACGTCGATCTCCTCGCGCGCGCGATCGCCTGGTCGGGCGAGGCCAAGGCGGCACAGAACGAAGCCTTCAACGTCACCAATGGCGATGTCTTCACCTGGGAAAACATCTGGCCCGCGGTGGCCGACGCGCTGGAGATGAAGCCCGGCAAGCCGATCCCGCTATCGCTCGCCAAGGAATTTCCCAATTGGGTCTCTTCTTGGGACGCGTTGCGACGCAAGCATGACCTCGTGTCGCCGGACCTCGCCGACTTCGTCGGCCTGTCGTTCCAATACGCCGATTACAGCATGCGCTACGGCCAGACCGAGTCCGGTCCGCCCTCGATCGTCTCGACCGTGAAGATCAACCGCGCCGGCTTCACCGAGATGATGGACACCGAGGACATGTTCCGGAAGTGGTTCAAGCAAGCCAAGGAAGAACGGCTGCTTCCATAGAGATCGCTACCACGAAGGCCCGCCGCCCGCTCGAAGCACTGGTGACGGTACGCGACCTCGATCCGGAGATCGGGGTCGTTCGTACACCCAGTCGTGCACCCACCGCGCGATCTGGATGCTGATCTCGGCGAGCGCCACAAGCCAGCACGAAACAGGCGGCCCCTTTGGGGCCGCCTGAGCTGTTTAACGTCAGAGCAGATGACCTACTGGCAGAGATGCTGGAGGCCGTCGCTACCCTTGAAATAGGTGCCGGGCCGGCAGACGATGCCGTTGCGGGCAGCATACGTACTCCAGCTGCCGTTCCAGCCCATCTCGCCGTACGACATGCCGGGCGACATGGCGTAGGAATTGCCCCAGCTGCCGACAGTCGCGTCCGCCGCTGCCGGCTGGCGATATGCCGTTCGCCGAGTTGATGGCCGAACTCGATAGTCGGGGGTGGTCCCCGTTCCAAGACCCGTGCAGCTGGCGAATTCAGCTTGGCATGCGTCCGGATTGGAGTTGTACCACTGCGCCTGTGCAGCAGAGCTGGACAGGGCAGATGCCACAACAACGACCGCACCAAGAATTTTCAGATTTATCATGGATTGCTCCTTACGGTTGGACCGTGGTGCAAGATGCCACGTGTGTCAGTACCCGTTTTTTTTGCGCGCAAAACATCAAATCGACGTGACACGTTGGGCGAGCACGAACAGAACGAGCATCCCGGTGTCATCCTTCGCGACCATCCTGACACTGCTCGGCCCGGCCATTGGCTTCTCGGGGCTATCAATCGCTGTGACCAGCGCAAGAATTTCGAGGAGGCCGAAGCCAAGGCCATCGTGGTCGAATAGGACGCAACCTGCTGCGATCATGAGTCCGCATACGGTTGGACATGGCGCGGGCTGCGGCCGATGCCGGCTTTTGATCGAGAAGCCGAACTCATGGTTCAACATTCACCGCTTTGGCATAGCTACACTTCATCTATAATTCTCTCCCGTGGATCAGCTACAGGAGGCAAGAATGAAGCGATCAATTGCCTTGTCAGCGTCGCTAATTATTGGCTTCTCAATTGGAAGCAATGCAGGCGCGAGTGCTGCAACTTACTGCCGACACGTTGGCTATCCCGCCAATTGTGGCGTTCGGACCGGCGTCATAGTCGCGCCAACCCGTGATGTTCGCGGAATGCCACCATCAATTGATGCGGGCCCGAGCGGCGTTATAAGGCAGGACTTGTTCGCAAGGAATAATCCGAACAATTTGCGATCGGATTGGCCCAGTCCACCCGCTCAACCGGGGCAGTTCTAGCCGCTATTTCGCGAATGCCGTCTCCATTACCTTTCGCGTCTTGATCGTCTCGTTGCTGGCGTCGAACTCGACGTCGCTCCAGCGCACGATCTCGCCGTGGGCGACGTCGTGCTTCAGCTTCAGGCGATGTGCGAGACCGATCGGCAGGGCGCCTGCCTTCAGGCTCGCGGCCGCAGGCACCAGCTTGCCCCACACGGTGTAGCCGCCTTCGCCGTCCAGCATCTCGCCGGCGCGCAGATTGCGCTTGGCCACGGCGGCAACGTCGCCGCGGAAGCCATAGGGCTGGCCGGTCGGCTCGCCCCGCAGCGCCGCCGACAGGATCGAGATGTTCAGCTCGAGCCCGATCAGATGGTACGGCTTGTACATCGCCGCGAAGCGTCCGCTGCCGTCGGTCTTCAGGCCGTATTGCCTGAAGCAGTCGGCGGCATAGTCGTTCGGCGCCTCCAGCACGACATACACGCCCCACCGCAAATCGCGAAACACCGGCCGGCCGTCGCGCTCGAGTGAGGAGACGACTTCCACCACGCCCGACCGCTCCAGCACGCCGCCCTTGTCGCTGGGACGCATGACGTGTGGCAGGTCGTCGACGCCGCAGGGCGGAAACAGCAAGCCGCTCGCGGGCACGTCGAGCCCGCAGGCATTGGCGATCGCGGCCATCTCGATCGCGGATTTGGTGCCGTCGAGGAAGGAGTTGAACATCTGCGGATTCATGCCGGCCGACTGTGCCTCGCCCGCGGTGAGACCATAGTGCTGCCAGACGCCGTCAGGTGTCACGTCGTGATAGGCCGGCAGATATTTTGTCCCTTTGCCGGCTGCGACCACGCGAAAACCGGTGGCGCGCGCCCAGTCGACCATCTCGGCCGTCAGCGCCGGCTGGTCGCCATAGGCGAGCGAATAGACCACGCCCGCCTTGCGCGCTTCCTCGGCAAGCAGCGGGCCTGCCAGCACGTCGGCCTCGACATTGACCATCACGATGTGCTTGCCCGCCGCGATCGCAGCGCGCGCGTGCCTGATGCCGACGGCGGGATTGCCGGTCGCTTCAACGACGACATCCATCGCGCCGCCCGCAATGGCGCGTGCGCCATCATCGGTGAAGACGGTGGCCGCGATCCGCTCGGCGCTCCAGCCCACGGTGCGGCAGGCTTCGCGCGCACGGTCGCGATCGATATCGACGATGATGGGCACCTCCAGCCCCGGCGTGTGCGGCACCTGCGCCAGAAACATCGAGCCGAACTTGCCGGCACCGATCAGCGCGACACGGACAGGCTTGCCGGCGGAAGCGCGGGCCTGGAGGAGGCGGAAGAGGTTCATGGGGGATGTCCTGAGCGCAACAATCAAAGCTCGTCATTCCGGGGCGACGCGCAGCGTCGAGCCCGGAATCCATAACCACGATCGGGAGTATGGATTCCGGGCTCGCGCCCAAGAAGGCGCGCCCCGGAATGACAGTGAGAACTTACTCCGCCGCCTGTCGCGGCGCACGTGCGAGCCGCACCAGCGCATCGTCGTCCACCGTCTTGATCGGCGCAAAATCGCGATGCGCGATGTACTCGGGCCGCGTCGGTGTGCGGATGTAGTTCGAGACCGCGTTCAGGGTCAGGTACACGATCTTGCGCGGGTAGGGCGTGATGTTGCCGGCCGAGCCGTGCACGAGATTGCCGTGGAACGTCAGCATGCCGCCCGGCTTGCCGGTCGGTGCGACGATGCCGCCCTGCTTGACCAGCCGCGTCACGGTCTCTTCGTCCAGCGTCCACAGCGGGTAGGAGGTCGTCGCAAGGTCATGCGAGGCCTGGAGATCGCCGGCATTCTGGCTCTGCGGCACCAGCATCAGGGGGCCGTTGATCGGCATCACCTCGTCGAGGAAGATCGCGATGTTCATCGCGCGCGGCTCCGGCATGCCGTCGTCGCGCTTCCAGGTGCCGTAATCCTGGTGCCATTGCCAGACGTCGCCGGTGAAGGCCGATTTCGCGTTGATCTTGAACTGGTGCATGTAGACCGGCTCGCCGAACAATTGCTCGACCGGGTCGATCATGCGCGGATGCGCGCCCAGGATGCGGAATGCCTCGTTGTAGAGATGCGCGGCAAAGGCCGTGCGCGGCGCGCCGCTCTTCTCGCGCCAGACCTCGGGCCGATTGGCGTCATAGATGCCGACCGCCTCGCGCGCGAGGAAGTTGACTTCCTCCTGGCTGAACAATTCGGGGAGGAACAGCCAGCCCTCGCGATGGAAGAACTCCAATTGCTCCTGAGACAGTTTCATGGGTCGTCCTCCTGTTTTGTTTATTGTTGTCATTCCGGGGCGGTGCGGAGCACCGAACCCGGAATCTCGAGATTCCGGGTCTGGTCCTTCGGACATCCCGGAATGACGGCGCAAATGGCTACGCCGCCGCCTCGTTCGTCGCCCTCAATTTTTCCTCGGTCATCCGTCCCGCCGTCTGCGCATGGGCCAGCGCTGCGCGTTCGGCGGCTTTCGCGTCACCTGCGAGAATGTGTCCGGCAATCGTCGCATGCTCGGCCCACGCGCTGCCGCGATAATCGAGCTCGGAGAGCACGGTCGCCATCGAGCGGCGCATATGCGGCCATTGCGGCGCGATCGTCTCCTCGATCACGGGATTGCCCGCGAGCTGATAGATCGCGCGGTGAAAATCGACGTCGAGCACGATCAGCTCGGCGAGCGACGTCTTGCGGTCGATGCGGCGTCCGGCGGCGAGGGCTGCGTCCAGCCGCGCGCGTCCCGCCGCGTCGCTTGCGGCGCGCTGAGCGGCGAGCCGGGCGGCCAGCGCGTCGATGGCGCCGCGCACCTCGTAGAGCTGGCGGATGCGCGAGGGGTCGAGCTGGGTGACTTCAAAGCCGCGCCGGCCGCTCTCGGCGACGAGTCCCTGCCGGTGCAGCAGATGCAGCGCATGCGACACCGGCTGGCGCGACACGCCGAGCTTGTCGGCGAGCTCGTTCTGCCGGATGCGCTGGCCGGGCTGAAGCGTGCGGTCGGAGATCGCCTCCAGGATCCGCGCATAGACCTGGTCGATCAGGTTCGGGAGCGGGTCGAGAGGGATCACGCCGGCAGCTCCGAGACACAAAAGGGAATACGGAATTCCGTATTCGAAGGTATCGCAGGAGGGGGAGGGCGTCAAGGCGGGCCCCACGCCGCCGTTTTTGGCCTCGATAAGCCATTGATATCGCTAGGGCTGTCTACTGTGCATGGGGTTGTTTTCGCCGAAATGGCTTGGCCGGCCCCTGCGCCTACTTCTTCTTGCCCTGCTCGATCAGTATCCGGCTCATCAGATAGAGCCGCGGCACGATCGAGTTGGTGTCGATGAACTCGTCCCGGGCGTGATAGCCGAAGCCGGCGAGGCCAAAGCTCTCGACCACGACCGCCTTGCCGCTGCGGTTGGCATAGCCGGCGTCGGTGGCGCCGCCGGTCATCTCGGCGATGTCGAGCTTGCGGTCGATCTCGGCATAGATCGCCTGTCCCTCCTGCGCGAGCGCGCGGCCGCGATCGCTCGCGACGAAGGGTGGGCGGCCCGCCGTGATCGTCACCGAGGTTTCGGTGTCGGGCACGAACTTGTCCTTCACCTTCGCGTCGAGCGCCGCCTGCAATTTGGCGATGCCATCGGGGATGGTCAGGCGGATGTCGGCGCCGGCCTCGGCCTTTTCCGGAATCTGGTTGCGCACCGTGCCCGCCTGCGCCGTGGTCCAGTTGAGCTGCGTGCCCGGGATCGACTTGGCGACGTCCTTCGTCTGCTGCAATTGATGTGCGAGCTCGATCAGCGCGTTGCGGCCCAGATCGGGCGCGGCGCCGGCATGCGAGGCGCGGCCCTTCACCTCCATCTTCGCCGTGGCAGTGCCGCTCGCGCCCAGCAGCAGCCCGTCATTCTTGGCGATCGGCGCGGCCACCGTCGGTTCGCAGGAGAGCACGACGTCGTGCTGGTCGGCGAGCTCGGCGATGATCTCGCCTGACCCGATCGAGCCGACCTCTTCATCCGGATTGAAGGACACGGTGAGCCTGGCGTAGTCCTGCCAGCCGGCGTCCTTCAGGATCTTGAGCGCATGCAGGACCACGGCGATGCCGCCCTTGTCGTCGGCGATGCCGGGGCCGTAGATGCGGTTGCCATCGACACGGTACGGCTCGCTTGCGAGGATGCCGCGCTGATAGACCGTGTCCATATGCGCGATCAGCATCAGCTTGCGCGACCCGGTGCCCTGGAAGGTGGCGATCACCATGTCGGCGCCCGTACCCGCGGTGGTCTTGCGCCGCTCGATGGTGGCGCCCAGCGCCTTCAGGCGCGCTTCGGTGAATTCGGCCATCTTCTTCAGGCCCTCGGCATCGCCGCTGCCGCTCTCGATCATCACCATGTCGTGCAGGGTCTCGATCAGCGGCGCCTTCTCCTGCTCGGCCGCGGCCTTCAGCTTCTCGTCGGCGGCCGCAAGCGCGATGGTGCTGCCGGCGGCGAGGCCGAGCAGGGACAAGGCGAGCAGGGGAATGAAGCGGGCTGTCATGGAATCGTCCTTTCGCGTCTTGAGCGCACCGCGCGCGATTGGACTTCAGCGTAACATCCGGGCTGTCCAGATGCCACGTCCCGCTAGCCCGGATATCTCACAGCCGGGCGTGTAGCGATCCGATTGTGAGCGGGGAGCGAGTTTGCGGGGACGGGAGGTTGGTTTGGACGCCTGGGT
>NZ_JBEPQI010000059.1:0-11774 GCF_040547725.1 Bradyrhizobium sp. LA2.1 | reverse complement strand
ACCCGACCCGCTCCGACGGGGCGAGCGCTACCGTCTTGCCGAATGGCTTCAAAAAGAGAATTGACATCAATCCGCAATTAAAGGGCCGATTGACACCCAGCCCCCGGCTCTTGAGGTCGCTAGAGATGGGGCACTCCAAGGGATGTCGCTCTCAAGCAACCCGGCTATTTGGTGCTACCTACCAACCGGCCAAGAGCGTCTGCAGCCCCGCCTCGATTGCAGCGATATCTTGATCGACTTGGGCGATCGACGACCGGCAGTCGAAGCCCGTCCCCGGCCTTTAGGTTCGACCGCGCCAAGCGCGCGCCAGAGAGGTGGCGGCCACCGACACAATAATCTCTCAAAAGGTTATGCAGTGAGTGGGCCAATCCACCTCAGCGGCCCCTCCTGCGCGCCGCGTGTGTGCTGGTGCGGACAAGTGCCGCACCAGCCTGGCGGGTGGTCCAGCAAGCTTCGCCACCATGCGGTGCGCCCCCGAGAATGCCGACGCCCGTTCAGCCGGTGCCTGCCTGCGGAGATGCCACGCGCGTTCGGTGCCAGCAAGCCTGCGGCGATCGAGCGCGCAAAGGTGCGCCCCGCCGGGTCCGGCAAGGATCGATGGCTATCATCCTTTCGATGAGGATTACCGCAAGCATGACGGCGGCGACGCCACGCTCACCATAGAACGACTGAACAACGCAATCCGCCCACCGCGGCGCGCTATGCGCCGCCATTCATCTTCGATCCCCCGGCTTTGCTCGCCGAGATGATCAGGGCCGCCCCGCAAAGCGCAACCTTTGTCCTGTTATGGACACCTCGCTACCTGACCCTGCAACCCGTCGAAGGAACGACAGCCGAAGCGGCGGATACCGACTGCAAAAAACAAGTCGCACGACTGGCCGGCCCCCGTGCGCGCCATCGACTGGTCAGGACCTCGGCCCGAAAACAGCATCGAGCTAAGCGTAGAGCCCCTCTTCTGGGAAGTCGACATCACGGCCGAGCAGTCTTTGGTTATTGCCCCTTCAGCTTCACGAAGCCCGGATCCTGCGTTCACTTTCCTGAATCAAAAATGAGCAATCAGTGACAGGCACGCCATCACCCTTGCTAAATCCGGCACGAATGTCATCTCAAAGAACTGAGACGCGCGACGAACGCCTGCCCCATGTCCCACCGTAGTTCCGAAGGCTCAACGGCGGTCCGGAATTGGCGAGACGCTAGGTGTCCAGAAAAGGGTACATGCATCAAAGGGGCGCGCGCGGCCGGCCCTGGAAAGTTGGTTTGGAAATGCAGGAGCTGACTTAATAGCCGGTTCCATCTCCTCACGTTGGGCCAAAGGCGCTGACAATACCAATCGTGATTGGCACCAGTGCTACGACCGTCCATAAAGCGGGAGAACTGGAGGATAGGCCGAAGACAAGTATCCAGAAGCCAAAGGCCGCGATAGCCGCCGAGATCGCGTAAGCGACTGCTTTTTCCATCGTTCGATCCACTGAGCAACACAGGATCGTTTGCACTGTAGGACTCCTAATTAGGGTAAACGTTCCTGGGACGCGGCGCCCGCCAGGGGGTCGGTTTGAGTCCAACCCCGGAGCTAAGGACAGCCCTCGCCGTCCCTCCATGCTCCCCTCGGCCCCGCTACAGGGGATCGAAACCTCTCCTGACGATCAGGTCGATTGCCGCGCAGCGACCGAGGAGGGTCAGATCTCTCTCTCTCTAGAGTGCGATACGGGGCAGTTAACAACAGCTGGAACATGGCTCTAGCGGCAAGGTATTGCGCCGTGGGGCGGCTGCATTCCCTTCCACCCATCAGAAGGTTTCCGCATCTATCTGAGACACACCACCGCCATGCGCGGCCCCGTTTTCTGATGGAGAGTTCGTATAGGGCAAAATTGCCAGACGTCATGGCACGACCAACCTCAAACAGGAAAGTGACAATGACAATTTTGACAGACAACCGCGGTCTGCAGGCTGGGTTCCAGGCAGAATTCAAACCACTCAAGTTGCACTATCTGGCGCTCATCGTCTCCCGTGACTATGTCCAGAAAGCGCGCCTGCCCATTCGTCCTTAGCGAGCAAATCCTTCTACTCTCAATTCAATCACTTTAACTTCTGCGAACAGCACAATGGCGTCCCCTGAAAACAAGATCGCGCTCTTCATCGATGGGGCCAATCTCTACGCGACGGCGAAAACTCTCGGCTTCGACATCGACTACAAGCGCCTGCTGAAGGAGTTTCAGAGCCGCGGGACGCTGTTGCGGGCGTTCTACTACACCGCGATCATCGAGGATCAGGAGTACTCCTCGATCCGCCCGCTGATCGACTGGCTCGACTACAACGGCTACACGGTCGTCACCAAGGCGACCAAGGAGTTCATCGACGCCTCCGGCCGCCGCAAGGTCAAGGGCAACATGGACATCGAGCTCGCCGTGGACGCCATGGAGCTCGCCGAGCACATCGACCAGATGGTGCTGTTCTCGGGTGACGGCGACTTCCGCTTTCTGGTCGAAGCCGTCCAGCGCCGCGGCGTCCGGGTCACCGTGATCTCCACCATCGCGAGCCAGCCGCCGATGATCGCCGACGAGCTGCGCCGCCAGGCCGACGTCTTCACCGACCTCGTCGAGCTGCAATCCAAGCTCGGCCGCGACCCGTCCGAACGCCCCGCCCCGCGTGACCGCGGCGAGGGACGCGGTCATCCGCCGAAGTTTTTACAAGAACCGAAAGGCAATGACCCGCCGGAGTGACTGGCTGGCAGATCAAACGGGCTGCTACATGAATGCTGTACGCCGCTTGGCTGAGCAGTCTCGGGCTTCAAGCTAAACAGTGCGCCGTTTGAATTATCCCCCCGCGGAGCTCTCCTGGAGCATCAAATGATGCCCCGTTGGTGGGTAGGGCCGCCGCCCAGAGCAGCGGCCCTTTGCTTTTCGCCAGCGTGAACCTGGCTGTTTAGCATCCGGCCGATTGTGAAATGGATCATATAGCAAGCCGGAAGCGCTGCAGTAGGATCATCTCACCGGGGGCTGGCTGCATATTTCACTTAGATCTTTTCACCCGGATTTTTTTCTAGGCCGCAGGAGTCCTCCTGCTGCGGCCTTCGATCTGAGGCATTTTATGGATCGCATCATGGCCAAGGAAAATTTTTTGATCGTTCGTGCTGCCGGAAGACAACTGGACCTGTTACGCGGTGAAGCTTCCCGCATCGCAAAAGGAGCCAAAGCCGATTGGTGGATTGATCACGTAGAGGTCGGAAAGCGCTTTTGCTTTGAAGATGCTGAGGCGAAAGAGTCATTCGCACTCGCTTGCCATAGCATCGGCATTCCGCGCCGAGACGGTTAGTCCAACGAAAACCCCGCCGACCTTGTGAGCCGGCGGGAGTTGAACTTCTGAATTGCGATCCGGCCCGACGACCGCGAGCGCATTATGGCACCGCCAGCATGAAGCGGCCTCGTTGTTCTGCGGCGATCTAGCCGCCCTAGCGCTAGCCGTAACCGCCAGCGCGTGAGCTGAGTTGGATCAGCCTCACTTCGCGGCCTCTTTGATGATCTTGACGGCTCTGGCGCCGTTCTCAAGCGCAACCAGGACGCACGCCGTCCGTTGCATTCTCGGCATCGGAGCTGCCCATAAGGATTGCCAGCATATCGGCGAGGTCGGCAATCTCGCAGGCAACGGTGTGCACGTCGCAAGGGTGGGTTCTGTCGTTTACGACCGCCGGCGGTGGCTGCTTAGTCGCCTAACGACGTGCTCCACAAGCCCGTCGATTGCTCGTCAACATCATAGAGCTGATCGCGGCCAGACATCAGGGCTCCCAAAGCCATGAGAACGGTTCAGAAAAGTGCCACCTCTTGTGGACGCAAGAAGGCAACAATGGAGGTCCGTTCGCAGTCATAAGCCGTTTGGCTACGGTCTGGGCACTTCCGGTCTGCACCAATATGCGATCGGGACTTTGATGTGGTTTCGGCGGACACCTCCCCGCTCGCCCTGAGGAAATGAGCATGCGAGTTTGGATTTACGTCGATACAAGCAAGCAGGTCGGAGACAAGGAACCATTTGAAGGTGTTTGCGACCGAAGACGCCGCTCGCGCGTCGTTTGCCGAGCGGAAGGGCGTGGCGTTTGAATATGAGGTCATACTCTGAGGATCGATCATGAGGCGATGGAAGCCTACGTACCGCTGGCCTAAATGGCTGGAGCGGTTCTGGGGAATTGTCTTCCTTATTGTCGGGATTTTATGCCTATGCCTGTTGGCCAAGTGGGCAATTGAGTTCCTAAGCCAATTGGGCGCACCGGTTTGACCGCCCTGCCGTCCGCGCCGCGACAGGAACATAGTGGTTTTTGCCAAGTTTTCCCGGCGCCCTCGAGGCTCGTTGAGGGTAACCTCCAGGCCCCGGCTCATCCCCCATTTGAGCTGGGGCCCTTTTTGATGAGACGCACCACTGACTCGCATTTCCGGCGACCATAGATCCCGGCCACGCTGAAGACCTTTGATTTCGGCCTGCCCCGGGTTTCGCGACCCACTTGACCAATTCCTTGGGCTCGCTCCTTTTGCGCCCGCAAGCAGCAGCGGCTGGCCCTCTTCTCCATGAGCCCCTATTCTCTGGGCAATGACCACCCTCACCCGCCGCCGCGCCGACAATCCGCACGAGGAGACTTGGCACATCTATTTCAACGACGTTCGCATCGGCGCGATCGGCACGCGCGCCGGCCTGCCCGTGCACGCCGATATGGAGCCAGGCACCGGGCGAAGGGGTATAGCCGCCACCTTCGAAGCCGCGCGCGAGGCTTTCGAGACCGCATGGTCGGAGCTAAAGCCGAGCATCGCCGACGATGCCTTCGCCGAATGGCGCCACGATCGCGACTGGCGCGCTGAAATGAAAGCCAAGCGCGCACGTGGCGAGAAGCTCGACAGCAAGATAAGAAACACGCTGATGCGCTGCATCTGCGGGACCACATTCGACAGCTGGAAGCCGGGGCCGAGAGCTACCATCTACGCCGCGCAAGCAGGAAAGGTTTACCGATGAAGCACGCCGAGAGCCGGCTCTACGCAGATCCGGAAGCCGCCGCGTCGCAATGTCGCCCGTGTGGTCAGCCGCTGCGCACGTCGGGAGAACCGCAGGCTCCGCCTAGTGCGGCTTTTGCGGCTGCTGGTCTTGGGGCTTAACATTCATGTTGCTGTCCGGCATTTTGTCCCGGCCCTGATCTCCATTGTCGTCTTTGCCGCCAGAGGTGGACGTTCCACTTCCGCTGCTCGAACCAGGGGACATGCCGGTGGTGGCACGCGGATCTTTACTTGGCGCCGCCGAGCTTGCTGCGGGGTCACCCGTGGTCGCCCCTCGTCCGCTCGGAGCGCCGGTAGACTGCGCAACTGCACTGGCAGTCGAAAGGACGAGCACCGCTGCTGCTATCGATAGGCGTATGTTCATTGCGAGTCTCCCGCGTTGACTGCCATAAGCGTGCCTAGTGTGTGTCGGTCTTCTGCCAGTTTTCGAGATCGAGGTTGGCTTCGTTGCGCTGCTCCGTCTCCGGATTGCCCTTCCAAGGCTTGTCCGTCTGCTTGTGCGTCGCCTGCTCGGCTTGTTGCCGCGGATCGTCTTTGGGTGTTTCCTTGCTCATGTCTCTCTCCCGTGTACTGAAACAAAAGCTTTGAGCCCACAAGCGTTCCTCGAGAGGGAACTATTCGGTTCGCTTAAATCCGGGTTCTCCAAATAACCGTTGGGACTGAGTGTTTTCTGCAAGCTTTCGACAATCGATCTTCCAGGACGGCCGCAATCGGCCGTGGCACGGGTACTTGATGATGAAATACACCGACGGCCGCCCCTACGCCGATCCCGAGGCCGCCGCGCGCAAGCTCGTCGAGCTCGCAGCCAACGTCGAGACCGTCCAGGATGGCCGCATTAATATCGAGCGGATCAACGCGCCGTTCATGCCAGCCGAGTCTTGCGATTGAGCAATCTGAACCGACGCAGATCGTCGTCATCCTCCCCCAGCATGTCGAAGGCGTAGAACTGCACCTCCTCATTGTACTGGCCGGAATGCAGCGCCTCGAAATCCGAGATGCCGTGCAGGTTGAGGATCGCCGCATGTAGCGGACGACGGGTGCCGTCTCGACCACCACGTCGTCGAACAGCACGATCCCGGCGGTAAAGTTTGGCGCTTCGATCTGGGCGAGCACCTCCGTGATCATCAGTGCCGCTTCTTTTGCATGTAGGCGTGGACATCCTCGACCATGCGCTGGGTGGTGACGAGCTTGGTGTCGTTCTCTTCAAGGGACGGCAGCGCGCATTCAAAGCACAGCTTGCGCGCGTCGGCAGGCGCATGCGGGCGATACTGAACGCCGCAGCCGCAATCGGCGCACCGCCCGGCGAGATTATCGGCCAAATGGATGCGGCGTTGTCAGGGCCGCGCACACAACCACATGCCTCCACCTATATTCCTGCCGGGCCGCGATCGGCCTCGCAGGATCGCGAGGGAAGAAAACGCTCGGCCTCGCGCAGGCTGCGCAGCATGTATTACTTCTTGAGAATGCCGATGTCGGTGTTGCCCAGGTTCTTTATGGCGCGTTCGGCGGCGGGCGTATCCACCGCGTTGTCGTGGGAAGTTGGAGCCGGACTAACCGAGGAAGCATCCACGTCGCCGGTTGCTGCGTGGCTGAGCGCGTTGCCCACGTTGGGACTGGAGTAGCCCGCAGTGCCGCTTATGGTATGCCCGGTCGATAGGGTGCCGCCCGCATAACCTTTCGAGCCGGCGGCCGCAGTTCCACTCGCCGCCGAGCCGCCACTGCTCGATCCACCTGTACTTTGGGCCAAGGCGAGCGAAGAGCCGCCAACGAGCAAGATCAAGATAACGGCGATGTGGTTCAAGAGCGGTCCTCTACTTGAATGACCGCTCAATGGGTTGCACCTCCGAAAGTTCCTATGGACCTCCCCGCTCTCCAAGCCACCACGTTGATGGTGGATCGCGCCGAAATCTTGCTGGGCCGGAGCGCCACAAGGTGGCTTCGCTTGTACGGCTAACCCCACACCGCCGAGCAATCCTTACGTCGTGAACCGGCCGGATGTTCAGACGCAGTGCCGCCGGTGGCCAAGCCAAACAAGGCGGCCTCCACGAAAGAATTAGGGGCGCTGATTCACATAGGTTATAGAAACGATTTGTTAACCGGGACAAAGTGGCATTCCGGGGCTGGCTAAGCTATTTCATTTCGGAATTATTGAAACCCGGAAAGCGTGAGGGGCCGCTGTAGACGACAGCGGTCGTTTGCGTTGTGAGCCACTTCGGTGCGTGCGAGCCCGGGAACCGCAGCCCCTCGCACAATGCAATCCAGTCTCGGCTTGTCTGGCTTTGCGGAGGATAGCTTCGCGCCTGAAACTTGGCGGGAGATTCTTGGCTTGCTCATTGCGAGACCCAAGCGACTCCGCAAAAATTGCCCATAAGAAATAGGCCGCCAACTGAGGTGGCCTTAGTTTCCTTGCGGAGCTTCTTAATGAGCCCTTCTGGTCGAAAACAATCGAGTCACTGGCCAGGCGCTGACTCGGCTGTTGATGGTCGACGCTTTGGCATAGCGTGGTATCGCAAAGAGATCCCGAGCTGATGCGCTTTGAGGGCCACTGCCGGGGCGCCTCGGTTTAATTCAGCGGCTATCTTTTCGCGCCGGTGATTCCCGGCCATCGCCTTGAGCTTCTCAATCTCTTCTGAGGTCCACGGGTGGCGAACAGGGTCTGCCATATGACGGCCTCCCAAATAGCAGGCTCCTCAGCACAATATCCTCCCTGACCAAAAGTTTCATTCCGCCCTCTTGGAGATCAATACGGCAGCTCGGCTCTGCTAGGGAGCGCCACCGCGTTGGATCCAGGCACCGGCGAAGAGGCATAGTCAGGGTTGCAGCCGTGACCGGAGACGTTGTCGATCCTGATTCCGAAGTGGCTGATCTGCGCGCATCCGATCAAGTTCGGCCCCAGCTTTGGTCGTCTCTTGGGACTGGCGCTTCAGTTCGACAACAAGCGTCTCTTGCTTTGCGAGCTGCCGTTCTCCCCCGACGCCCCGGCGACAGCTTTCCGTCGATGGTCTGAAGCATCTGCCCGGCTCCCCGGCCTACCCCTTCCTTGCCCCTGCAGCCGGGGCCGTTTCTCCGCAGCCTGTAGTATCGGGGTAAGCGTGCGTTCCTCGCCGTCCATCGTGCCGGCTTGAGCCGACTGCGCCTAGCGAGAGACGGACGAACAGGACACCTATCGAGAGACGGTGCTGCGGGATATTGTATCTGGCCAATATGCCTACCCGCGCCGGGTGGTTGCGTTCAACGCCATCGAAGGTTGGTCCCGCGACACAACCGAGGACATTGCGGATGCACCGGCGGATCGAGCCGCGCGCGGAGGGATTGACCTCTGGCCCGCGCTGCAAGCCTTCGTCCAGGCCAAGAGCGGCAGCACCGCCGCGCAGGCGGCCAATGGGACACGCCAATGAAGCACTCCGAACAACGCCCTACACGGTCCCGGAAGCGGCGGCGCGCAAGCTCCTCGAGCTCGCAGCCAACGTCGCGGCCGTCCTGCACGGCCGCATCTACATCGACCGGATCAACGCGCTGTTCATGATCGGGCTGGAGGGCAGCGGGCGCGAGTTCGGCGCCGGGCTGAAGTACGCGATCCAGCGCGGCTGGTTGTCGAAGCATGAAAGCGGCACCTATGTGAAGCTGATGCCGCCCGGGGAAGATCTGCTGACTCGCAAATAGGAACCGTCCTTACTGCTTCGTCCTACTTCTGTCGAAAATGAATGCGGCTTGAAACACCCGCTCAACTTCTGTCCTCACTTCCATGGAAACGTCCTGCCGTATGGTGGCAAAGTCCTTTGCCAAGTTCGCAAGCGACCTAGCGGCTTGTGAAAAAGGCGCTCGCCGCCGACCGATGACCGTGATTCATTAGCTCCGATGAGATTCGGAGATGGTGCGTGCGTGGCGGCGACAATCGAACGGGCGAGCTGTTCAGCTACGTTGACCTGGAGGCGCGGGTGCGGCGAGATCATCCGCTGCGAGCGATCCGGACGATTGTGAACGAGGCGCTTTCGGCGCTGGAGCGCGAGTTTGCCGCGCTCTATTCGCCGATTGGGCGGCCGTCGATCCCGCCGGAGAAGCTGCTGCGGGCGATGCTATTGCAGGCGTTTTATTCAATCCGCTCGGAGCGGCTTCTGATGGAGCGGCTGGAATACGACCTGCTGTTCCGCTGGTTCGTCGGAATCGGCGTTGACGACGCAGCCTGGGACCATTCGGTGTTCTCGAAGAACCGCGACCGGCTGCTGGAAGGCGACATCTCGGCCAAGTTCCTCGCGGCGTTGCTGGCGCAGCCCAAGGTGAAGAAGCTTCTGTCGAGCGATCATTTCTCGGTCGATGGCACGCTGATTGAGGCCTGGGCCTCGATGAAGAGCGTCAAGCCGAAGGACGGCTCCGGCGAGCCGCCGGCGCAAGGCGGCGGGCGCAATGCCGAAGCGGACTTCCATGGCCAGAGACGCTCGAACGACACCCATGCTTCGACCACTGATCCCGATGCCAGGCTCTATCGCAAGGGTAAAGGCAAGGAGACGAAGCTGTGCTTCATCGGGCATGGCTGATGGAGAACCGCCACAGCCTGCTGGTCGATGCCTGCCTGACGCTGGCGGACGGGCACGCCGAACGGGTGGCCGCGCTGCACATGATTGAGCCTCGTGCCGACCGACCGACAGCGATCACACTTGGCGCCGACAAAGCCTACGATGCAGAAGACTTCGTCAACGAGCTGCGCTCGATGAACGTGACGCCGCATGTTGCACAGAACACCAGCGGCCGCAGCTCTGCGATCGACGGGCGAACGACCCGACACGGCGGTTATGCCGTCAGCCAGCGCATTCGCAAGCGCATCGAGGAGGCATTCGGCTGGATCAAGACGATCGCAGGGCAAGAGAAGACGAGCTTCCGTGGCCGTGATCGCGTCGCATGGGCTTTTACCTTCGCTGCCGCCGCCTACAATCTGGTGCGGCTGCCGAAGCTGATAGCGGAGGCCGGCTGATGGCCAGGGTACCCGGCTTCGCCAAGGCCTTTGCCGGCCGCTGGCGCATCGTCGAAATGGACAACTGGGACAGCGACTTCCTCGATCTTGTCGAAGAGGCGCATCTCACCTTCGAGGGTAAGTCCGACGGCGAAATTGCCTTCGGAGCGCTGAAGGGCTTTCTCGACGTCCGCTACGGCGCGCGAGACGGTTCGGCCTGCGCGGAGTTCTCATGGGAAGGACACGACGAGAATGACCCGGCCTGCGGTCGCGGATGGGTTATGATCGGCGCTGCGGGCAGGCTCGTCGGCCACTTCTACATACATAATGGCGACGATTCAGGCTTCGTTTGCGAACGCGGCTGAGTTCTTCAACAGCCTGCTAGCGGCTTCGACCTCGGCCTCTTGCTGAGTGTCGAATTCCAGACCTTCCTCGTCCGGGTACAAACCAGTGTCGTCCCGGATGTCGAAGTAGTACCGGGTCATAAGCCGCCCTCATTCGAGGGAGAGCATAGAAGAAATGTTCGCGTGTTCCAATTCTGGCGGCTGCAGTCCGGGTGATCTCAACCACTCGCTCAAGTGCGAGCCGGTCTCGGCCTGTCTGGCCTTGCGAAGGAGAGCTTCTCGCTCGAAGCCGGCAGGGAGCTTCTTGGCTAGCTCTCTTAAGCGTGCGGCTTCTTGGGCAAGACGTTCTTCGAGGGACACAGTTTGTTTAAAACGACGGCGTCGCTGCATGACACACCTCGATCTTACGGGTCCTAACCGTTGGGTTTGAGTTGTTGCAGCCTAACGCGCGGGCAGTTCCGTGGTCTGTGCCCTAGTGAACACAAGTTCCACGCGATAACGCGGGAACCTCGGTTGAATGTTACTTATCGCGGGCAGCCGGAGGGGAACGCCATGGAAATGGACCTTGCCGAGCGCTTCTTTTTGGGTCTCGCATTCATAGGTGCAAGCTGCCTCTGTGTCGTTTTCTCCGTCTGGATGCTTACTTGAAGTTCTGGCCCGCCAGCGTGAACCGGCCGCCGGACTTGCTTTTCCGCACCCAACGACCAGCAGTAGCCCGCGCTCTCGACGAGCCACCTCACGCCCTGCCGCCTGCCGGATAAGCACGGGTGAACTCTCCTTGGCGCTTGATGCGGTTGTAGCGAAAAGTGCAGCCGTGCGCCCGGGCAAAGACCTCCGCCTCTGCAATCGCGATGGCACGCGTGCCGCCAAACGCACGCTCGATGTAACGGTCCCGAATTATCAATTTCTGGTTCGACCCGACGTCATCCAAAACCGTCGCTAGCTTAAGCAGGAAGTCTTCGCGCGTCTCCATGGGGACAAACATGCAACGGCGAACGCCTGAATGCCAGCAAGGAGCTATGAAAGGCGAAACCTCGCCGCACAAATAGCCCGTCCTCAGTCTTTGGGCGGGAATGGATGGACGACGGCTTTTGCGTCCGTCGCCTATGCGATCAGGACTGCAATTCCGTCCAGCGTTTGTCGGTCGTTGATTCCGATGGCTTCCGCTTGGCATAGAGGGCGGGAGCATGAAGCACTCTCAGTCACCAATGGGCGCCTCGGACGGGGCGGTGATCTCCGGACCATAAACCAGAACTCGGGTTCCCGACAGAAGGAACACAGCCCGCCAACGGAGGCGGCCTCAATGCCCGCGCTGTTCGACCTCGAATGTGAATTTGAGCTGAAGCACCGGACCGCCGTCGTCCCGGACTTCAATCGACATCTGGTGGCTGCCGTCCCCTGGGGTCCGAACGGCATCTCGGGCCATATCGCCAGCGAGCGCGCCGCCTATTC
>NZ_JBEPQI010000058.1:0-14796 GCF_040547725.1 Bradyrhizobium sp. LA2.1 | reverse complement strand
CGTGCGATCTTTCCGCGAAAGGCGGACTTCTCTTGCTTCAGGGATCATCCATATCTTGAATCACGACTCACGTTCCAAGAAAAGTGGGTACTAGCACGGATGGGCGGGGTCTCGCGCGACGGCAAGGAGACGAGCCTTGCGGGGCTGACGGCCGGGGCCTGGTTCGGCGAGGGCAGTGTGCTCAAGAACGAGCCGCGCCGCTACGACGTGGTCGCGCTGCGCGACAGCCGCGTCGCGCTGATGGAACGCAGCGCCTTCATGTGGCTGTTCGAGAACAGCGTCGGCTTCAACCGCTTCCTGGTGCGCCAGCTCAACGAGCGGCTCGGCCAGTTCATCGGCATGCTCGAGGTCAACCGCACGCTGGATGCCACCGCACGCCTCGCGCGCAGCATCGCCTCGCTGTTCAATCCGATCCTCTATCCCGAGTCCACTGCGCATCTGGAAATCACCCAGGAGGAGATCGGCGCGCTCTCGGGCATGTCCCGCCAGAACGCCAACCGCGCGCTGAACCGGCTGGAGAAGGAGGGGCTGCTGCGGCTCGAATATGGCGGCGTCACTATTCTCGATGTCGAGCGCCTGCGCGGCTACGGGGACTAGCGCGCGTTTGCGGGGGCGTGGACCGGCCAGAGGTCGGCGCGCCATCGTACCGCGATCGCCACCATCGCGATGAACCCCGCGGCGGCGTAGAGCGAGCCCGTCGCGGAATAGCCGATGATGTCGATCAGGCTGCCGGCCGCGAGCAATCCGAGCGGCAGTCCGTAGATCACCATCATACGGACGCCCATCACGCGGCCGCGCAGGTGCGCGCTCGCCGTCCGCATTAGGATCACGGCAGCTGATATCATCGACATGCTCTGGGCGATGCCGGCGAGAACGAGGCAGGCCATCGCCACCGGCATGGTCCTGATCTCGACGAACACCAGCAGCATGGCGTACCAGGCCAGCGTCGCGCCGATGAGAAGCCGGGCAATGCGCAGTCCGCTGACCAGGCTGAGCGTGATGGAGCCGATCAGCGAGCCCACGGCGAAGCTCGCCGAGAGATAGCCGAGGCCGGTCTGGTCGGTATGAAAGATGTCCCGCGCGATGTAGGGCAATAGTCCGCCGGTGAAGGGAAAGGCGGTGAGATTGGCCAGGAAGGCGACGCACAGCGCCGCGCGCATTCCCGGGCCGTTCCAAGCATAGACGATCCCTTCCTTGAGGTCGCCCAGCAATCGCGAGACCGCGTGGCTGTTCGCCGGGAGATCGCTCGTCGTGACGGTCCTCTTCGGCCGGGTCAGGCAGAGCATGAGAAGTGCGGCCGCGAAGTAAAGGCAGGCGATCGCCACGTAAACGAGGCCGATGCCGAGGACGGCGAACAGGCTTGCACCCGTCAACGCTCCGGCGATGCGGGCGCTGTCCTGGGTCGTGCGCGCAACGCTGATGGCGCCCACCAGTTGCTCGGGCGGCATGATCTCGGCAAGCAGTGCGCCGCGGACGCCGAGATCCGAGGGGCGGATCAGGCCCATGAGCGCGACGATGATCATCACGCTCAGCGGCGACAAATGACCGGTCAGCGCCAGAACCATGATGGTCGACGAGAGCGCCGTATAGGCAAGGCGCATCACGACCAGGAGATCGCGATGACCCATCCGGTCGCCGATCATGCCGAGCACCGGCGCGACCAGGGTCCCGACGAACTGAAGCGACGCAAGCACGGTGAGCAGCAGCACCGAGCCTGTCTCGACCATGATGTACCAGCCGAGCACCAACGTCTCCACTTCGAACGCCCATGAGGTGAGCAGATCGGACGGCCACTGGAAGCGATAGTTGCGGATGCGGAAGGGCGCGAGTGCGGATGTGCTCAAGATGCGATGACGGGTTTCACGGCGATTCCCCCTTATTTTTGTTCTTCTGTTGGCAGGGTAGCCCGGGCCGTGCCCCTGTCAATTGGCGCTACCGCATGCCGCCATGCTTGCCGACGATTTGCGGTGCGCCAGTGCGCCCGCTGCATCGCTTCGTCGCGCAGCCGATGCGGAGAGGTTGACCAACCGCCGCTTGCTCTTGCCGTGCGACGAGCCCATGCTTGCCAGGTTTCCTGGGCCCATCCGGCAGGTCCAGGAGCTCGCGCCATCGCGGCTTCCGCGAGGTCCTGACTCATGAACTGCTCTTGCTGTGGTTTAGAGGTCCAGAGCGGCTTTGCCTTCTGCCCGAAGTGCGGCACGAAGCAGCCGAACGCGTGCCCAGGCTGCGGGTTTCCATGCGCGCCGGATTTCGCCTATTGCCCGAAATGCGGTGCCTTCGTCGCTGAGGTCCCCACCGGCGGGCAGGCATCGACGCGGGCGAGCCCGACGACGCTCCCGATCCGGTCCTCCTCGCCGCCGCTCGTGCCGACGGAGGACGCTCAAGCCGCATTTCGAGCTCCGTCGGACAAGATCGACAGCGAGGCGAACCGCCGCACCATCACCGTGCTGTTTGCCGACCTCAGCGGCTTCACTGCGATGAGCGAGCGGCTCGACCCCGAGGTCATGCAGACGCTTCAAAACGAATTGTTCGAGGAGTTGACGGCCGCGGTGCAAAGCTTTGGCGGCTTCGTGGACAAATTCATCGGCGATGCGCTGCTGGCTCTGTTTGGTGCGCCGGCGGCGCACGAGGACGACCCGGAGCGGGCGGTGCGCGCTGCCCTCGACATGATCGGCCGGACGGCGCGCCTCAGCGAACGCGCGAAGGCGTATGCCGGTTCACCGCTGCTGCTCCATGTCGGCATCAACACCGGGCACGTCGTCGCGGGCGGGCTCGGTGCGGGTGTTTCCAAATCCTATTCGGTGACCGGCGACACGGTGAATACCGCCCAGCGGCTACAGTCGATGGCGGCTCCGGGCGAGGTGCTGGTCGGGCCGTTGACCCACCGTCTGACGCGGCATGCGTTCTCCTATGACTCGCTTGGCGAGGTCTCGCTGAAGGGCAAGATGGGCAGCGTGCTGGTCCACCGTCTGAAGGAGCCGCTTGACACGCCCCGTGCGGCGCGCGGTCTCGACACGCTGGGCCTCAATGCGCCGTTGATCGGGCGCGACGCCGAGCTCGCGCGCCTGATCGGCAGCCTTGATCGCGCGTGCGGCGGCGCGGCTCAACTGGTGCGGCTGGTCGGTGAAGCCGGCATCGGGAAAACGCGCCTGGTCAGCGAATTCGTCGTGCGCATCCGCGACCTGGATCGATTCGCAGGCGTGGCGATCCGGCACGCGGCGTGCTCGCCGCTCGGCGAACAATCCTACGGCACTCTCGCCGCCGTGCTGCGCAGCGCCTATGGCATCGCGCAGAAGGCGGGTGCCGCGGAGGCGGAGGCGAAGGTCGCCGAAGCGCTGTCGGAGCTTGGCCTCGCGACCGACGAGGCCAACCGCCTGATGCCCCTCTATCTGCACGTCCTCGGCCTCGGCGACCCCAACGCCGTGCTCAGGCATGTCGAGCCCGAGCAGCTCCGCCGGCAGATATTCTTCGCGATTCGCACCGTCTTCGAACGCCGCCTGGCACTGTCGCCACTGCTGATCATCGTCGAGGATCTGCATTGGGCCGACGCGGTGTCGCTTGAAGCGTTGCGGTTCCTGATGGACCGACTGGAGCGGACGCGGCTGATGCTGCTGTTTACGCATCGGCCGTTGCTGGAACTGGACCAGTTCGGTTCGAGCAGGATCAGTCACACAACCCTTCGGCTGCCCCCGCTTGGCGACGCCGACGGACAAAGGCTCCTCGCGGCCTATTTCAGTCACGGTTGGCGTGAACCGCCGGGAGTTCTGTTCGGTCGAATCCTCGATCGCGCGGGCGGCAATCCGCTTTTCCTCGAGGAGATCATACGCGGCCTGATCGAAGCCGGCACCCTGGAGCGCGACGGCGCGCAGTGGCGGATGAAATCGGATGAAGCCTCCGCCGATATTCCAGCAAGCATTCAGGCGTTGTTGCTGGCGCGTCTCGACCGGTTGCCGCATCAGGTGCGCCGCCTGGCACAGGAAGCCGCCGTGATCGGCCCGCGTTTTGATGCGGCTGCTCTCGGTGCGGCAGCAACCGAGCCGGCAAGGGTTGAAGCAGGGCTCGAGCTTCTGTGCGACGCGGAGATCATCGAGGAGATCGCGGGCGCGAACTCGATTTCGCTGCGGACCTACCGCTTCACGCAAACCATGCTTCAGGACGTGATCTATCAAAACCTGCTTCTGCAGCGCCGGATCGAGCTTCATGGACGGATCGGCGGGGCGCTCGAGCGGCTCTATGGCGATGAGCCCGAGCGCCTCGAAGATCTCATATTGCTCGGACATCACTTCAGTCTGAGCGCGAGCAAGCCGAAAGGCGCGCGCTATCTGCGCGCAGCCGGCGATCGCGCACGCGCCAGCTATGCCAACGACGATGCCATCCGTCTCTACCAACAGGCCCTCGCCGTGCTGTTGACCGGCGGCGAGCGGGAGCCGGAACGTCTGGTCCTGTACGAGCGGATTGCGGACCTTTGTGGCGCGGCTGGCCGCCGGAACACGGCCGAGGAGCACTATCAGAGCGCGTTGGAGGGGCACCGCACGATCCAGGACCGGATCGGCGAAGCGCGAATCCTTCGCAAGCTTGGCCGATTGCTGTGGGACGCCGGCAAGCGGATCAAGGCAGAGACGCATTACGCCGAGGCGGCCAACCTGCTTGGAGGGACCGACGCGCCCATCGAGTGGGCGCATCTCCTGCAGGAGCGCGGCCGTCTCGCGTTTCGGACCGGCGATCACGTCGCCGCCGCAAGATGGGCAGACGAGGCGCTCGGCTATGCACGGTCCGTACCGGCGGACGCGGACGAGCAGGCCGGTCTCGAGGCGGCACGCGCCATTGCGGAGGCCCTCAACACCAAGGGGGTTGCGCTGGCGCGGCTTGGACGACACGAGGAGGCGGTGCGCGAGGTGGAGCAAAGTGTTGCCGCCGCCGAAACCGCCGGCCTCCTCAACGTAGCCTGCCGCGGCTACACCAATCTCGGTGTGCTCTACACGATCGTCGACCCGGCGAAAGCCGTGGAGGTCTGCCGGCGTGGACTCGATGTCGCGCGTCGGATCGGCGATCTCGGCTTCCAGGCGCGCCTCCTTGCCAATTTTGCCGTTGCCTGTTGCACCTTCACGGACAGATGTACCGAGGAAGGAGTACCGGCCGCCGAGAAGGCGATCGAAATCGACCGGGCACTCGATCAGCGCGAGCATCTCTCCGTGCCCCTGATCGTTCTCGGGCAAATCCATCAATGCCACTTCCGCCCCGAGCTGGCCGCCCTCTGCTACAATGAGGCAATCGAGGTGGCGAACGAAACCGGTGAGCCGCAGCAGCTGTTTCCATGCTATGATGGTCTCGCCACGCTGAGCCTTGATCGAGGCGACATGCCCGAGGCCGACCGATATTTCGCGCTGGCCCATGATGTCTGCGCCCGCCATGGGCTTGATCCCGCCGGGCTGATCGTACTGCCATTTCTTGACTAGGTCATATGAAGGAGTTCAACCATGCCAGAACTTCATGTCGATGGACCGCTTCAACCGGGCGATCGCGCGCCGAACATCGTGCTGGACGCGATCACACGGGATGGGACGATCTCGCTCCAGGATTTTCGCGGGCACAGTCCAATACTGATCGGCTTGTTTCGCGGGCTGCACTGCCCGTTCTGTCGGCGCCATATCGCGGCACAGGCGCAACTTGACGCAGCCCTGCGCGACAAGGGCGTCGAAAGTCTCACGGTCGTGAATACGCCCATCGAACGCGCGCGGCTCTACTTCCGCTATCATCCCTTGCCCAATCTGCTCGCCGCGTCCGACCCCGAGCGGGTCTCGCACCGTGCGTTCGGCCTGCCCACTATCGAGTTTACGGAGAACGAAACCGAGTGGCCGCGCAAGGTGGGTATGGACGTCGTCAAGAGCATGCAGGTGGATGTGCCCGGCGAAACGTCGGGGTCGATGAATCGGTTGGCGGCCGCCGAGTACCTCAACAACAAGGACGGCTACGAGATGATGGAGGCCGATCAGCGCATGGCGGCAACCGGCCAGGGCCAGCTGTTCGGCCAGTTCCTGCTCGATCGCGAGGGGATCGTGCGCTGGACCTTTACCGAGGTTCCTGAAGGCGGCCACCGCATGTTCGGGGCTCCGAGCCCTCAGGAGTTGATGTCGGCCGCCTCGCAGGTGGCGAGCTAGGCATCGTCGGCCGGTGACTAACCCGCCACCTTCGGCCGCTTCTCGGCGAGCGCTGCCGCCATCGCCGAGATCAGCGGGCGCATGAAATAGTGGTCTTCCGCCGGCGCGATGTCCGTGCGCAGGCCATGCGCGGCGAGCTCTCCCGACACCGCGGGGCCCACTGACGCAATCAGCGTCCGCTCCAACCCTGCGCGCAACTTCGCCTCACTGCCATGTGCCTTCGCGGCCTCCACGAGGCGGCGGACCTGGCCAAGATTGGTCAGCGCGATGGAATCGATCCGCCCCTCGGCCATGTCGTCGATGGCGGCGACGATGTTGGCATCCGCTGCCTTGGAATCGTAGGCATAAGGCAGAACGGTATCGACATCGGCGCCTTGCGCGGCAAGTGCGCCGGTCAGTGCGCTGTGGTCCTTGTCCGGATAAAGCTGAAGGCCGACGCGTCGCCCTCTGAGATCGAGTTTGCCCAGCATCTCGATCACGCCCTCGGTGGTCGGCTTCTCCGTGGTCTGCTGCGCATCGAGGGAGATCTCGCGCAATGCCTTGCCGGGCTTCGGGCCGCGGGTGAATTTTCGCGATTTGGCGAGGGCTGCGACCAGGGCCTGGTCGAGACCACGGCTCCGCGCGAGCTTCATGATCCGCCGCAGGCCTTCGCCCGTCATCAGCACGAGGTCGTCAAGGGGCTGGTCGATGGCGCGGCGAATCCAGGCCTCGACCGGGGCGGGATCGGGCGCGTCGTGAATGGTGAACATCGGGCACTGCACGACATCGGCACCTTGCTCGACCAGAAGCTTTGAAAACTGCGCCTCCTCGCGCGTCTCCAGGATCAGGATGCGGTAGCCGTTCAAGCGGTCGGCCATGGGTATGCTCCGGCGGTAAATTGCAATGCTCCGTTCATCCTGACTCCGCTGTCGGGATTGGCGCAAGGGCAGGGTCGGTGATAGAGCAGGGCGCAAATCGCGGGTCGTTCCGTAGTCGCTGCACAAACCTTCATCAAGAGCCATGCCCGATCATCAATATGTCTTGACCCTGTCCTGTCCGGATCGCCCTGGCATCGTTTCGGCGGTGTCGACCTTTCTGGCCCATAACGGACAGAACATTCTCGATGCCCAGCAGTTCGACGACGTCGAGACCAAGAAGTTCTTCATGCGCGTCGTGTTCACCGCGGCCGATCTCGCCGTGGAGCTGTCGGCGCTCCAGACCGGCTTTGCCGCGATCGCGGAGCGTTTCGGCATGGAGTGGCAGATGCGCGACCGTGCCGCGCATCGCAAGGTGATGCTGCTGGTGTCGAAGTCCGACCATTGCCTGGTCGACATCCTCTATCGCTGGCGCACCGGCGAGCTGCCGATGGTCCCGACCGCAATCGTCTCCAACCATCCGCGCGAGGTCTATGCCGGGCTCGATTTCGGTGGCATCCCGTTCCACCATCTGCCCGTCACCAAGGAGACCAAGCGCGAGCAGGAGGCGCAGATCCTCGATCTCGTCGCCGAGACCGGCACCGATCTCGTCGTGCTCGCGCGCTACATGCAGATCCTGTCGGATGATCTTTCTGCCAAGCTTTCCGGCCGCTGCATCAACATCCACCACTCGTTCCTGCCGGGCTTCAAGGGCGCAAAGCCCTATCACCAGGCCCACGAGCGCGGCGTCAAGCTGATCGGCGCCACCGCCCATTACGTCACGCGCGACCTCGACGAAGGTCCGATCGTCGATCAGGACGTCGAGCGCATCAGCCACCGCGACACGCCGGAGGATCTCGTCCGCAAGGGCCGCGATATCGAGCGGCGCGTGCTGGCCCGCGCGATCCGCTACCACCTCGACGACCGCGTCATCCTCAACGGCCGCAAGACCGTGGTGTTCATGGATTAGCGAATGGTGAGTGGCGAGTAGCGCCCTCAGCGCACCGCGTTGCCGGACGCCGAGCCGGTTGCGCCCTTCTGCGCCTGCTCTTCCTTCTCGCGATCCGCCGCCGGCAGCAGCCGCTTGCGTTCGCGCTCTTTCATGTAGGCGTCGTATTGCGGCGTGCCGGGCCGCGGCGGTGCGTCGGCCGGCAGGCCGCCGGCCCATAGCGGGACGTAGTCCCCCATGCCGGCGGAGAGCTTTTCGTTGACGGTGCCGCAGCCGGACAGCCCCGCGGCGAGCGCAACGAGGGTGAGGACGGAGCGGAAGGGCTTGAGCATTGTGCGCGCGCGAATTCAGTCAGGTTGGACGCCGGGTTAGGCTGGCGCGGGAAGAGTAGTCTTCAACAAGGTAAAATAGACTTATTCGAGGTGGGTAATTAGTTACCGATTTGCGCTGAACGGAAGCCTCGCCAGTGTCTGAATTCTGCAAAAGAAAGACGAAATTCTCCATCCACGCGGCCGGTCACTTTCTAGACTGTGGCAAGGGGCACGCGACAAACTGGCTTGGTCGACGGCGGGGCTTTTTCGTTGACAGGTCCATTTTATTTGTACAATCGTACAAATGGGAGCGCAGGATCGGGATGCTCGGGTTACCCCGACGTAACCACGGCATCGCTCCCCGCTGTTGGCAATCGGGACGCGCGGCTTGCGCAGAATGGTCGCCAAACGTCCGATTGACAATAAGGGCGCGAAAGACGCCATGTGGCGCGACATCGCGCGTGCGTGAGCTAAGGTTGAGCCAAGGACCGGGCACTCGGTCCGGCGCACAAGAGGTCAGGAATGAAGGGGAGGGACATCTGATGTTCGAACGGAAGACGTTTTCTTACAAGGTCTCTTGGACCGCGGCAGCGGCCGCCATCGCGGGCCTTGCGGCGATCGTGCCGGCCAAGGCCGAGGACACCGTCAAGGTCGGCCTGATCCTGCCGATGACCGGCGGCCAGGCCTCGACCGGCAAGCAGATCGAGAACGCGATCAAGCTCTACATGCAGCAGAAGGGCGACACTGTCGCCGGCAAGAAGATCGAGATCATCCTCAAGGACGACGCCGCGATTCCGGACAAGACCAAGACGGCCGCGCAGGAGCTGATCGTCAACGACAAGGTCAGTTTCATAGCCGGCTTCGGCGTGACGCCGGCCGCGCTCGCGGCCGCACCGCTCGCAACCCAGGCCAAGATCCCGGAAGTCGTGATGGCGGCCGGCACCTCCATCATCACCGAGCGCTCGCCCTACATCGTGCGCACCAGCTTCACGCTGGCGCAGTCCTCGACCATCATCGCCGACTGGGCGGTGAAGAACGGCATCAAGAAGGTGGCGACGCTCACCTCCGACTACGCGCCGGGCAACGACGCGCTGAACTTCTTCAAGCAGAATTTCACCGCCGGCGGCGGTGAGGTGGTCGAAGAGGTGAAGACGCCGCTCGCCAATCCCGATTTCGCGCCGTTCCTCCAGCGCATGAAGGACGCCAAGCCCGACGCGATCTTCGTGTTCGTGCCGGCCGGCCAAGGCGGCAACTTCATGAAGCAGTATGCCGAGCGTGGCCTCGACAAGGCCGGCATCAAGGTGATCGGACCGGGCGACGTCACCGACGACGACCTGCTCAACAACATGGGCGATGCCGTGCTCGGCACGGTCACCGCGCATCTGTATTCCGCGGCGCATCCCTCGCAGATGAACAAGGATTTCGTCGCGGCCTACAAGAAGGCCTACGGCAACCGTCCGGGCTTCATGGCCGTCAGCGGCTATGACGGCATCCACCTCATCTACGAGGCGCTGAAGAAGACCAACGGCGACACCGACGGCACCAAGCTGGTCGAAGCCATGAAGGGCCAGAAGTGGGAAAGCCCGCGCGGCCCGATCTCGATCGACCCCGAGACCCGCGACATCGTGCAGAACATCTACATCCGCAAGGTCGAGAAGGTCGACGGCGAACTCTACAATGTCGAGTTCGCGACCTTCGAAGCCGTCAAGGATCTCGGCAAGACCAAGAAGTGACGCGCGAAAAGCGCGTCATCCCCGAGCGCGCTTAGCGCGCATCGGGGATCTCGACGTGATGGAAATGGATTCCGGGTTCAGCGCTGCGCGCTGCCCCGGAATGACGAGTGATTACCAGGGTTCACCCGCTTCCGATGACCTCTATCCTCACCAACCTGTTCGATGGCGTTGCCTACGGCATGCTGCTGTTCGTGCTCGCTTGCGGGCTTGCGGTCACGCTCGGCCTGATGAACTTCGTCAACCTCGCCCACGGTGCCTTCGCCATGGCCGGCGGCTATGTCTGCATGGTCCTGGTCAACCGGATGGGCTGGCCGTTCTTCGCAGCACTGCCGCTCGCCTTCGTCTCGTCGGCTGCGATCGGCATCGTGCTGGAGCGAACGCTCTACCGGCATCTCTATACGCGCAGCCATCTCGACCAGGTGCTGTTCACGATCGGTCTCACGTTCATGTCGGTCGCGGCCGTCGACTACATCCAGGGCTCGTCGCGGGTGTTCATCAATTTGCCGGCTGCGCTGCAGGGCCAGTTCGACGTGTTCGGCGTCGGCGTTGGCCGCTACCGGTTGATGATCATCGTGATCTGCGGCCTGCTCACCATTGCTCTCCAGATGGTGCTGGCCAAGACCCGGTTCGGCAGCCGGTTGCGCGCCGCGGTCGATGATCCCCGTGCCGCGAGCGGCCTCGGCATCAACGTGCCGCAGGTGTTCGCCTTCACCTTTGCTTTCGGCTGCGGGCTCGCCGGTCTCGGCGGCGCGCTCAGCGCCGAGATCCTCGGCCTCGATCCGTATTTCCCGCTGAAGTTCATGATCTACTTCCTGATCGTGGTCACCGTCGGCGGCTCGTCCTCGATCACCGGTCCATTCCTGGCCTCGCTTCTGCTCGGCATCGGCGACGTCGCCGGCAAATATTACGTGCCGAAGATGGGCCCCTTCGTGATCTACACCATGATGATCGTGATCCTGATCTGGCGCCCGAACGGCCTGTTCGGCCGCACGGCCGCGCGTTGAGGCCGCCGATGAGCGCTTCCTCCGACGTCGGTTATCACGCCCAGCGCCACGCGCGCTGGCACTATGGCGAAGTCGCCTTCTGGCTGGTCGTGCTGGCCTGCGGCTTCGCCTTTCCCACGCGCTATCTGATCATGACCGACATCCTGCGGCTGGCGCTGTTCGCGATGTCGCTCGATCTCATCCTCGGTTATGCCGGCATCGTCTCGCTCGGCCACGCCGCTTTCTTCGGCGTCGGCGCCTACGCCGCGGGGCTTCTCGCCTTGCACGGGATCATCAACGAGCCGGTGCTCGCGCTGATCGCAGCCGGCCTTGCCGCGATGGTGCTGGGTTTCGCCACCAGCTTCCTGGTGATCCGCGGCGTCGACCTGACCCGGCTGATGGTCACGCTCGGCATCGCGCTGCTGCTGGAGGCGCTCGCCGAGCGCTTCTCCAACATCACCGGCGGCACCGACGGCCTTCAGGGCATCGAGATGCAGCCGATCTTCGGCGAGATTGCGTTCGACATGTTCGGCAAGACCGGCTTCTTCTACTCGCTGGCCGTGCTGTTCCTGGTGTTCCTGTTCGCTCGCCGCGTCGTGCATTCGCCGTTCGGGCTGTCGCTGCGCGCGATCAAGAACAATCCGCTGCGCGCAGCCGCCATCGGCATCCCCGTCAACCGCCGCCTGATCGCGATCTACACGCTCGCGGCGTTCTATGCCGGCATCGCGGGCGCGCTGTTCACCCAGACCACGGCGATCGCCTCCCTCGACGTGTTCGCCTTCGAGCGTTCGGCCGATTTGATGCTGGTGCTCGTCATCGGCGGGACCGGCTATCTCTATGGCGGACTGGTCGGCGCGGTGATCTTCCGCATGCTCCAGGAAGTGTTCTCCACCATCACCCCGCAATACTGGCAGTTCTGGATCGGTCTCGTGCTGGTCGTGATCGTGCTGGTCGGCCGCAAGCGCCTGCACCGCTGGGTGCTCTATGTGCCGAACCTGGTCATCAAGCAGGTTGCCGGGCGCAAGGCCGTCGTCGCTGTGCCGGAGAGCGACGCATGACCATCGCGCTCGAAACCCAGAACCTCGAAAAGACCTTTGGCGGCCTCCGCGTCACCCGCGATCTGTCGCTCAAGATCGAGCAGGGCGCCCGCCACGCGCTGATCGGCCCGAACGGCGCCGGCAAGACCACGGTCATCAACCAGCTCACCGGCGTGCTCAAGCCGAACTCGGGCCGGATCCTGCTCGAAGGCCAGGACATTACCGATCTGCCCGTGCACAAGCGCGTGCTGCGCGGCCTGTCGCGCACCTTCCAGATCAACCAGCTCTATCCCGACCTGACCCCACTCGAGACCATCGGCCTTGCCGTCTCCGAGCGTCTCGGCCATGGCGGCGACTGGTGGCGGCGGATGGGCACGCGGAGCGACGTCAATGGCGAGATCGCCGACCTCCTGAGGCGCTTCCATCTGCTCGACGTCATGAACGAAGAGACCGTGACGCTGCCTTACGGCAAGCAACGCCTGCTCGAGATCGCGGTCGCGATCGCCGCCAAGCCCCGCGTGCTGCTGCTCGACGAGCCCGCCGCCGGCGTGCCCGAGAGCGAACGCCACGACATTCTTGCCGTCGTAGGCAGCCTGCCGCGCGACGTCACCGTGCTCCTGATCGAGCACGACATGGACCTCGTCTTTTCCTTCGCCGACCGCATCTCGGTATTGGTCTCAGGCGCGCTGCTCACCGAAGGTCCGCCCGACGTGGTCGCGCGCGACCCGCAGGTCAAGGCCGTCTATCTCGGCGAGGAGGCGGTCAATGTCTGACCTGCTCGCGATCGACGCCCTTCGCGCCGGCTATGGCGAGGCGGTGGTGCTGCCCAACATGTCCCTGCGGCTCGCCGAGGGGCAGGTGCTTGCGCTGCTGGGCCGCAACGGGACCGGCAAGACCACGCTGATCAACTCCATCGTCGGCGTGACCCGCCGCTTCTCCGGCTCCGTCGCGCTGGCCGGCACCGATGTCACCTCGCTCCGGCCTGACCAGCGGGCGCGCGCCGGCATCGGCTGGGTGCCGCAGGAGCGCAACATCTTCCGCTCGCTGACGGTGGAAGAGAACATGACCGCGGTGGCGCAGCCCGGCCCCTGGACGGTCGAGAGGGTCTACGAGATGTTCCCGCGGCTGAAGGAGCGGCGGAGCAATTTTGGCAACCAGCTCTCCGGCGGCGAGCAGCAGATGCTGGCGATCGGCCGGGCGCTGACCCTCAACCCCAAGGTCCTGCTGCTGGACGAGCCGACGGAGGGCCTCGCCCCCATCATCGTCGAGGAGCTGCTGAAGGCGATCGGCACCATCACCCGGGCGGGCGGCATCTGCTCGATCATCGTCGAGCAGAACGCGCAAAAGATTCTGGGGCTCGCCGACCGTGTTGTGATATTGGAGCGCGGAACGATCGTCCACGACGCCCCGAGCGCCGCGCTGAAGGCCGACCCGTCGGTCCTCGAGCGCCACCTCGGCGTCGCAGGGGCGGCGGCCCACTAGAAATACGGGAGAGACAAGAAATGCAGCGAACCAAAGCCCCCTTCCGCGCCGACGAGGTCGGCAGTCTCCTGCGTCCGGCCAAGATCAAGGAAGCCCGCGTCAGGCTCGAGAAGGGCGATATCTCGGCTGACGATCTGCGCAAGATCGAGGACATGGAGATCGAGAAGGTCGTGCACAAGCAGGCCTCGATCGGCCTGAAGCTCGCGACCGACGGCGAATTCCGCCGCTCCTGGTGGCACTTTGACTTCCTGGCCAAGCTCACCGGCTGCGAAATGTTTCACCCGGACACGGGCATCCAGTTCGCGGGCGTCGAGACGCGGCATGATGCGGTCCGCGTGATCGGCAAGCTCGATTTCCCCGACGACCATCCGATGCTGGATCACTTCCGCTTCCTGAAGAAGTCCGCCGACCAGGCCCACGTCACCGCCAAGATGACGATTCCCTCGCCGGCCGTGCTGCACTTCCGCGGCGGCCGCAAGGCAATCTCCAAGGACGTCTATCCCGATCTCGACGCGTTCTACGAAGACCTCGGCAAGACCTACCGCAAGGCCGTGAAGGCGTTTTACGATGCCGGCTGCCGCTATCTTCAGTTCGACGACACCGTGTGGGCCTATCTCTGTTCGCAGGACGAATTGAAGAAGGCGCGCGAGCGCGGCGACAATCCCGAGGGTCTCCAGCAGATCTATGCGCGCGTCATCAATTACGCGCTGGCCGAGAAGCCGGCCGACATGGTGGTGACGACGCATGTCTGCCGCGGCAATTTCCGCTCGACCTGGATTTCTTCGGGCGGCTACGAGCCCGTGGCCGAGACCATGCTGGCCGGCACCAATTACGATGGCTACTTCCTCGAATACGACTCTGACCGCGCCGGCGGCTTCGAGCCGCTGCGCTTCCTGCCCAAGGGCAACAAGGTCGTCGTGGTCGGCGTCATCACCTCGAAGTTCGGCGAGCTCGAGAAAAAGGACGACATCAAGCGTCGCCTCGAAGAGGCCGCCAAATTCGCGCCGCTGGAGCAGCTCGCGCTGTCCCCGCAATGCGGCTTTGCCTCGACTGAGGAAGGCAACATCCTCTCCGAGGAGGAGCAATGGGCGAAGCTCAGCCTTGCGGTCGAGATCGCCAAGGAAGTGTGGGGCCAATAAGGCTCCACTCGCTCACTGTCATGCCCCGCGACCCGGCTACGCCAAGGCTTCGCCGGGGTTGAGGTCTAGGGGCGCCGAAGCTTTAGCGTAGGCGGCAGGCGGGGCATCCAG
>NZ_JBEPQI010000057.1:0-16243 GCF_040547725.1 Bradyrhizobium sp. LA2.1 | reverse complement strand
CCGCGCATGTCATCGCATGGTCATTCTGGCGCAGAGCTCACCAGGCTGCCGCTCAGCGCGCGCATCTCAAAGCAAAACGGCAACTGTAATGCTAGAGGAAACCGGATGAAACGCCCGCTTTTGACTACGGCCGCACTGCTTTTTTTGGTGGGCACTGCTTCGGCCCGCACGCAAGAGGGCCCACCGGCGGGGGCCGCGCAGGAGCCCCCTGCCCGGGAGACTCCCTGGGACCCTGATGACCCGGGCTCGGCGTGCCGCCGGGTGCCGGTTCCTTGTTCGGAGGAAGAGAGGATTAAACATCCCGGCCGGCTGATTTGCGGCCACCAGCGGCGCGGCAACTGCCGCACCTGACAAAGAGAGCCCACCGGCGACGGTGCAACTTGTCGCTTAGGTCAGCTCTCCCGACGGCATCGTGAGGTCTGGACGGGTGCATCGCTGCTGGATCGCACCACACACAGCGTCAATCTCACGCCCGCAGGCGAAGTCTTTCGACATACGGCCGAGGATATCTTACGAAGGTTGAGTGCCGGTCGGTTCGAGGCGCAGGAAAGCGCGCGCGGCGCGTCCGACGTGCTGAAATTTGCTTCACCAACGCGCTCTCGCTCACGTTCTTCCGAGAATGGTTGCGCCGCATCGAGACCGAGCTGCCGTTTGTGCCCAACGTGCAGCTCGTGCCAATCACATGGAAGACTGTGAGCGGAGTCTCTTGGCGCGCGCCGTCCATTTTCTGCTCTGCCGCTACCACCCCGCAGCGACAACTGAGCTGAGACCTTCGCATCTTCGCTCGCTGTATGTCGGTGACGACCGGCTAATCCCCGCATCGGTCCCGACTTCACGGCGTTCAGAATCAGGGATGGGCCGGGTCTTGGAGGCGATGCGCGCCGCATAGCCACTGCTAGTTCATATGCATACGACATTCACCTCGCATCTGACGAAGCTGCTGGTCAACATGGTTCAGGCCGATAGAGGCACGGGATGGCTACCGGAAAGGTATCCCTCCACTGAGGGCCGCCTTGCCTGATGAGCGGGATCGCTGCAGGTTTTAGCATTACAGTTGGTGCGCCGGGAGACCGGCAAGGAGTAGGTGGTGGAAGTCCACTACGATGAAGGAGTAGCGATCCACATCGGCCCCGAGCCGTGCGTAGGCATCCGTGAGGGTGTCGGCGAAGCGTCGGCAGGGGAGTGCATAGGCCAGCCATTGAGCCGCGAAAGAATGTTTTCCCGAGAGCCGACGCTGTCAACTGAGCGGAAGGCAACACGAAGGGGTGCGATATCGCGAGCGCCCAGTCGTTTCGGCGTGGTCGCAGACCCTGGCATGTGCAGAAGCTTCTTGTACGGGAACCGGGAGCTCTCTCGGTCGGCCAGATGCTCACTGAGCAGCCTGGTCCGCGGCGGGAAGGCGAGGAGCCGTAGCCGCTGATGCACGATCCAGAGAAGTCTGACTCCGGCATAGTAGCTGCGAAGCCGGCGAACAAAGCCGGGCGACCGGTGACGGAGCCGGCGGAGCCAAGGCCGGGGACCAAGGGGAACGAGGGCCAGCAAAGCACGCACCGGGCGCAGCACCGGGCTCGCGTGACCCAAGCGCTGGACCGCGTACGGAAAGCTGCAAGGCTGAAGAAGAAGGAACGGTTCACCGCACTTCTCCACCATATCACTGTCGATACACTCCAGATGGCGTTCTATGCGCTTCGGCGCAAAGCCGCCCCCGGCGTGGATGGCATGACGTGGCAGGACTACGAGGCCGACCTTGAGCCCCGGCTCAGGGAACTGCACGAACGGGTCCACCGGGGAGCGTACCGGCCGCAACCGTCACGCCGGACGTACATACCGAAGGCGGATGGGAAGCAGCGGCCGCTGGCGATCGCGGCTCTGGAAGACAAAATCGTCCAGGGCGCGACCGTCATGGTGCTTAACGCCATCTACGAAGGCGACTTCGTCGGCTTCTCCTATGGGTTTCGACCCGGCCGGGGGCCACACGATGCGTTGGACGCCCTGACGGTAGCGATCACCACGCGGAAGGTGAACTGGATACTTGACGCCGACGTGCAAAACTTCTTCGGAAGTGTGAGCCAGGACTGGCTAGTCCAGTTTTTGGAGCACCGCATCGGTGACAAGCGCATCATCCGCCTGATCCGTAAATGGCTGAGGGCGGGTATCCTCGAAGACGGGGTCGTAACCGTGGACGACAGGGGCACGGGGCAAGGATCGGTGATTTCGCCGCTGCTCGCCAACGTTTACCTGCACTACTGTTTCGATCTTTGGGCCGAACGCTGGCGACGGCAGGAGGCCCACGGCGATATGATTATCGTGCGCTATGCGGATGATCTGGTGGCCGGCTTCGAGCATGAGGACGACGCTCGTCGCTTCCTTGATGCGATGCGTGAACGGATTGAGGCATTCGCGTTGACGCTCCATTCGGACAAGACCCGCCTGATTGAGTTCGGTCGCTATGCGGCGACCAATCGCAAGACACGCGGGCTCGGCAAACCGGAGACCTTCATGTTTCTGGGCTTCATCCACATCTGCGGTAAGTCACGCCGGGGGAACTTCCTGCTCGAAAGGAAGACCCGTCGCGACCGTCTGCGGACGAAGCTTCAGGACATCAAGGCAGAGCTGCGGCGTCGAATGCACCAACCGATCCCCGTCCAGGGTAAATGGCTGAGACAGGTCATCACCGGCCACTTCGCCTACTATGCGGTTCCTGCAAACGGGCGGGCGCTCTCAGCGTTCCGCTATTATGTGACCGACCTCTGGCGGCGAACGCTGCGGCGCCGCAGCCAACGAGCCGGCTTCACTTGGGATCGTATGACGAAGTTGGCGGATGACTGGCTTCCTCAACCCCGTATCCTCCATCCCTGGCCGCAACAGCGCTTCGCCGTCACACACCCAAGGTAGGAGCCGGATGCCTTAATTGGGCTCGTCCGGATCTGTGCGGGGGGCGCTCAGCAATGAGCGTCCCTACCGCGAACATTGTGTTGAAGGTTCTGAATCCATGGGCGACCATGATTCGGGATCTGATTATTGGTGGCGCGTCGGTTGAAGATACGCTGACGCTGTGGGCTTCGTCGTTGCGAGATGCCAAGCAACGCATCCGTCCGCTGTTTACGCAGGAGCGGGTGGCGGCCGCGGCGGGGCAGTTTCTCGACGGACTGTTGGGCAACGAGCCGCGCAAGACGAGTTGGATGCGGGCGGAAGCGGCCGGCGATCCAGGCCCGTGGCGCCAGCGGGCGATCCTGGGCCGGGGGGCAGTGGGATGCCGACGCGCTGCGCGACATTGTGCGTGAGTATGCGCTGGAAACGCTTGAAATTAGTGAAATGGACCCCGTTTTTGGGACCATCATCAGAGAGTGCGGCGTATCGTCGGCAAGCACGTGGCCGTTTTTCATGACGACGATCCGATCAGCCATCAGCACAGCTTCCTGGATATCATGGGTGACCATCAGGGTCGTAATGCCGAACCGGTCGGCAGCTCGCGGTAGGAGGATCCCAGGCTGTCGCGTGTGACAGTATCGAGCGCACCTAACGGCTCGTCCATCAGAACGATGCGCGGTCGGGCGGCGATTGCACGCGCGACGCCAACCCGTTGTCGCTGACCTCCGGACAGCATGTGCGGAAAGCGGCAGGCGTAGTCCTGCGGCAAGTCGACCATATCCAGCATCTCGGCCACCTGCGTTTCGATCTCGTTCGCCTTCCAGCCAAGCAGCCGGGGTGTCACGGCAATGTTGTCTGCAACCCGCATGTGCGGGAACAAGCCGATCCCTTGAAAGACATAGCCTATGCTCCGCCGCAGCATCGGCGGTTCGGCTTCGCTGACAGGCACGCCGTCGATCCTGACTTCTCCAACGTCAGGATCGACGAGGCGATTGACGGTCTTCAACAGCGTGGTCTTGCCGGATCCCGAGCCACCGACCAGCGCGACCAGTGAACCTTGCTGCACGTCGAGCGATACGTTGGAAACGGCAACATTCCGTCCTCCATCGTAGGATTTGGACACAGCATCGATCTCGATATACGGCACCGAAGCTGATGGATTCGAAATCGGCGAAGCTGTCATGAGCAAGGCCTCCCTGTAGACGACCGACCTGGACAGAAAGGGACCATGCAAGGAGTCCGGGCATGATCCACTCGGGTGCCCGGTTCTCCGGCTCACACCCACGGCTGTCTTCGGAAAACAAGCCCGTCACGGCTCCAACGCGACCTGCAAGCCCTCGTTGCCCTCAATATGAACATAACGGGGCCCGATCGGCCGCCCCCTGCCGCTCGCAACAGTGACAATGTCCTTCAAGGGGGCAACGTGCGCATCCGCCTCAGGGCGGGATAAGATCAGATCGGCGTGAAACAGCCCTTCCGATTCAAGACCTGCCGCATCGACGCCGAGAGCCGCCAAGGCGGCCAAACTGCCTTCGAACTCTTCGGCATCGCGAAAGCGACGCTGGATGAATGTCGCGCCGGTCAGACGCTCCGTCACAAGGCCATGCTTCTCGAACGTGGCAGCCAACGCATCGAACGGGAACATCCTCAGCACGAAGGAGACGATCCATGGGCGCCTCTCTGTTGCATCGAGGATTTTGCTGAACGTCTTTTCGGTGACGTACCCGATGCAACCCGTCGACATGATGACATCAGCGGAGCGGATAACACTCGCGCTGTCCGCCGAGAGCGACTCACGTTCGAGATCGGCGACAATGCCCTGCTCGAGAAGACCAACACCCGTTGCATAGCCGATCGCCGGTGCCGAGATATCGAGACCGATAAATCGCGCCAGGCCGACATCCGGCCAAGACGCATAGAAATTGCGATCCAGACGCACCAGTGTCTCGGAACTGATCGCCCTCATCTCGCGCCGCGCGTAGCGGTGACGCAAGCCCCCGAATGTCAGTGGAAACCGATGCACCGCTGCGTTGATGCCGTATGAACAGCCAACATCGAGCACGGTCGGCTTAAGGCCGGTTGCCGCAGCCTTCGCTGCCAGAATTTGGCGCACAACCGGCTCGGCCACGTCGGGGATCATGTAATCCAGATCTCCCAGCACAGAGAAATATGCCCTGGGATCTTCCATGGCATAAATGTCATCGAACACGGCCTTAGACTCGTTGATACGCGAAAAATCTGCTCGCAACCGGATGTCTCCCATTTCATTTTGCAGGCCACTCGACGGCTGCTGCCTTCAAGCGCTCGATGCCTTATCGCAGAGATCGGCCGCCGCACAAACCCCATCGCGCGCTTTTTCAGTCTCGCTTCGTGAAGCAGAGGGCGCACCTCTTAGTGCAGAGCACGTATGAGAAGATGAAGTGGCTCCAAAAGCGGCCACGAGATTTTTCGGCATTTAAGTTGTGACGTTGAGGCTTCTTGAGTGCCGAATGGCAGCGATTGCAATGGCCACACGTTGATGGCAAGATTATGAGTGGAGCGAGCATAGAGCTATGCGCTGCACCGCTCGATGCTGTCGATCGTCATCGACTCGATCGTTGGACACGACAATGCTGAGATAACCACCGCCGAGCACTCTTGGTCAGGATTGATCGTTTGAGCATGAGCACGGTTGCGGCGGAGCGATCTCCCAGGTGGGCCTTGCCAACTTCACGGCGGCTGTTCGGCATCTGGGGTTGCTCCGTCCGGCCAACCTTTCCATGGACTTCTTAACGTCGTATTGCCCGCCGCGGCGCGCACTTCGATCAAATAAGCGCTTCGCTACGGTATCCCAAATCCCAGGTACCGGGGTGACGGCCTGCTAACCACCGCGCTTCAATCTTTCAGGACTGGCCGCGGTCGGGAGGCGATCGGGCAACCCTTGCGCGGTTCGCACGTTGGCGACAAGGACTCAAAGCGGCATATCGGCATCTCGACCGTGTGTGTTTAGGAATGGAAGATCAGCGAAGTACACAACGGCGACCGACGCGTGATCCCGCCTTCGCGTCGCCTCTCATTGAAGTATCGTGGGAAGCTGCGCCGACTCTCTAGCGATCGTTTAAGTCACCGACCCGCAGTTCCCATGAACGACCAGAGCACGGAACGCTGGCTTCCGAGGCTCGCTCCGCATGATCAGCAAGTGGGCGACTCGCAGACGACGGGCCGCTGATGCCCAACACCTTCAGCGGATCCCGTCGGCTAGAACAATTGCGCGCCTCATGACAATCGGACGGGACTTGCTTGCGAAAGCGGAAACCATCCAGGTCGCGGCGATCGAGGCTGGCGTACCGAACCTGGCTGAGGCCCGCGAGATGATCACCCAACTCCACGTGATGATCGGGCGAAAGGCCGAAGCGGGACTCACGCGATGGATCGAGCGAGCTCGTGCCAGTCTTATCGCATCGTTCGCCCACGGCGGAACGAACGATGAAGCGGCGGTTCGGGCGGCGATCACCTCACCCTGGTCCAACGGGCAGACCGAGGGGCGGATCACCCGCCTCAAGCTCTTCAGACGGAAGCTACAGGAGCAGTGACGGGCGACGTGCGGTCGCGCGTTTCCCCATCGACACCACGTTTCCATTACTCCGCGGCACCAGGGACACGACTGCCGCCCTCGCGAGGCCTTCCAAGGCGGTCGCAACGAATTTCGCGCAGCCCCGCTCGATCATTTTGACTGAGGTTGCGCCTTTCCCTCAAACCGTGCATGCCTGCACGATCTTCCGCAGAAAGCTCTGGCAAAAATCCAGATAGGTTCTGACGATGGTCGATTGGTGACGATGCGGCGGATAGAGCAGGTTGAGCGACCATTCCGGCAACGGGTACTGCGGCAACAGCCGCACCAGGCGTTTCTCCCGGATCGGCGCCGCCGCAAGGAAGGGCGGCAGCTCGGTGACCACATCGCCACGCAGCGCGCGCCTGCACAAATGCTCGTAGTCGTTGGTGGCCAGCACAGCCCTGGGCTCGACTACATGCCCGCCCAATTTCCAACGCGCCCGCTCATCGATGCGCGAGGCCCATGTCGCGCAAGGCAGATCATGCAGCGCGTCCGGATGTCTTGGCGCGCCGAGGCGTTTCACCAGTTGCGGGCTGGCCACGAGGATATTTCGGGACGAAAGCAGGTGTCGCGCCACCATCGCCTCGTGAACGATCGCACCGACACGAAGCGCGACATCGATGCCGTCCTCGACCAGGTCGACGCGACGCTCGGTCGTGTAGAGGTAAATCTCGATATCGGGATAGCGCCGCTGGAACGCAGCCAAGAGATCCCACCACGGCTCGAACGTCTGTGGCAATGACAGCCGCAGGCGTCCCTTGAGATGGGCCTGGTCGTTCACGATTACCTGCTCGGCCTCGAGCAACGTCTCGATTCCGCGGCCGGCATGTTCGTAAAGCCTAGCGCCGGCATTGGTGAGCCTGGCGCCGCGGACCGAGCGCTCAAGCAACTGGACCTTGAGCTGCCGTTCGAGATCGCGGACGCGGCGGCTCAATGTCGGCAGCGGCATTCCGAGGCGCGAGGCTGCTGCGGACAGGCTGCCCGCCTGCACGACCGCAACAAACATCCTGACGGCGTTGAGATCCATCCGATTTTCCTACCATATTCGGCAGGATATCTGCCAACGTTGGCCATTTATTTTCGTATTTGAATGGACTACAGCTCGCGAGGAGAGGACCTCATCCGGAGCTCCCATGAAAACGAGAATCTTTGCAGCCATGTCATTTGCATTGGCGGGAACCATCGCGTCCGCACAAACACCGCTATCGCCCCCGCAGCGCGTCACCGTCGACAACTACAACCGGGCCCAGACCGATACCTATTTCGCCGGCGTGGTCAAAGGCGGCGGCTTCGGAAAATTCCGTCATGGCCGCGAGCTTGCGCCGCCTGTGCCGCAGGGCATCGTCCGTCCCAACCGCGACACGCTGTACTCGCTTGCGATCTTCGATCTCGAAGCCGGACCGGTGACGATCACGCTTCCGGACGGCGCCAAGCGCTTCATGGCGATGCAGGTCATCAATGAGGACCAGTACACCACTGGTGTCTATTACGGCGCGGGCAGCCACTCCCTGACCCGCGAGGCGGTCGGAACGCGCTACGCCGTTGCGGTCGTCCGCTTCCAGGTCGATTTTGCGAACGCCGAGGAGACCGACAAAGTCCACGCCCTGCAGGACGCAGTCAGAGCCAGCCAGGACCGGCCCGGCACATTCGAGACTCCGAACTGGGATGCGGCAAGCCTGAATAAGGTCAAGGCGGCGCTGTTGCAGCTTGGCACCACCGTCTCCGATACGCGGCGGATGTTCGGCGCCAACGCGCAACAGGTCGATCAGGTGAAGCATCTGATCGGCAGCGCGATGCTGTGGGGCGGCAATCCGGAACAGGACGCGCTGTATCTTCCGATCACGCCGGCGCGCAACGACGGCGGCACCATCTACCGGCTGACGGTCAAGGACATCCCGGTCGATGGTTTCTGGTCGCTCACCGTCTACAACAGTGAAGGTTACTTGCAACCGAACCCGGCCGATACCTATGCGGTGAACAGTATCACCGCGAAGCAAGCGTCGGATGGCGCTGTCACTATCCAGTTCGGCGGTTGCGACGGCAAGGTCGCCAACTGCCTGCCGATCACGCCGGGATGGAATTACACGGTCCGGCTGTTCCAGCCGCGCGCCGAGATCCTCGACGGCAGCTGGAAATTTCCGGAAGCGAAGCCTGCGGACTGAGCCGTGTCCGATAGCGGTCCGGACGCACAGTCTTTAAGACAAGACGCGGCGAAGGTTGAACCTCCGCTGCGTCTTGAAGGAAGAGGACGACATGCTCTTTCGGATGGTGGAGTTCTATAACTTCACAGATGGCCGTTCGCCTCGGAGAACATTCGCGCTTCGCGGACACCTGATCAAAATCCGTAGAGGCCAGTTGGCGGTGCCGCGGCGGCAGCGCCTATAGCGATCCCAGGCTTTTGGGCCCCAACCGGATGACGCGAACTCATATGATGGCCAATATCGAGTGCGGAAATCTATCGATCAACCACTTCGTCGCTTCGGTCGCCGAGACGCCGTTCGGAGGCGAAGGACAGCGGGTATGGCCGCGAGGGTGGCGCCGAGGATCTGCTGGACGCGGAGCATCTGTAAGCTTGTTCGCAAACCGTTTCACCGCATTCGTCGATGCGTGCTCGCCTTGCGAGCGCGCTCAAAAGGAGCCTGCTGCTCTCCCTGGCGGAGGCGGAATTTTTTCGTCTCCGCTGGTCGAGCCGCGTCCTGGATGAGACCGAAGCAGCTATCGAGGAAATCTTGAGCGGCAAAGGCTTTGACGATGCAACGGCGCGCGCGGAGCGGGCGCGCGCCAGCATGGAAGCTGCCTTAAGACGCCATGGTTACAGATTTTGACAACTTCTTGCCGGTCGCGGCGGGTCTGCCCGATCCCGGCGATCACCACGTTGTTGCCGCGGCCGCCAAGACGCAAGCGTAAGCGCGAAGCCGATACCTTGGCTTCAGAGTTAGAATGAATGTGCGAAGAAGCCTCCGGCTTGGAACGGAGGTTTGGATGGGATTGGACAGCAAAAAGGACGTCCATTTGGACGGCTCACCGTTAGGGCCGGTGAGCCGGCTGGAGGTCCTCGAAGGACCGTCGGGGCGCCGTGTGCGTTCGGAGGCTGAGAGAGCCCGGATCGTCGCCGAGAGTCTGCTACCCGGTGCCCAGGTGTCCGAGGTGGCGCGCAAGCACGGAGCGACGCGCTGGCAGATTTACGATTGGCGACGACGCTTTCGACAG
Source organism: Bradyrhizobium sp. LA2.1 (assembly GCF_040547725.1). Lineage (NCBI taxonomy): Bacteria > Pseudomonadati > Pseudomonadota > Alphaproteobacteria > Hyphomicrobiales > Nitrobacteraceae > Bradyrhizobium > Bradyrhizobium sp. LA2.1. The sequence goes on along the minus strand of NZ_JBEPQI010000057.1, from coordinate 6,570 downwards.
CGAGGCATGTTGGCGCCGTGCGAGGTATCGCAGTCGACATTCGCACCGCTGGTCGTGGAAAGCGCGTTGGAGGAGCGTCACGTTCCGGCGATCAAGCTTGAGATCGCGATCGGTGATGTCGTGCTGCGGACGGACACAGCCATAGATGGCGAGCAGCTGTCCCGGGTGATCCGCGCAGTGCGAGCGTCACGATGATCGCGGCCGGTGCCGATCTGAAGATTTACATCGCGACGCGGCCGATCGACTTCCGCTGTGGCCACGATGGGCTTGCGGCGAAGGTGCAGGAGATGCTTCGTCTCGACCCGTTCAGCGGCGCAGCCTTCGTGTTCCGATCGAAAAGAGCGGACCGGATCAAGATTTTGGTCTGGGATCGAACGGGCCTGGTGTTAGTGCACAAGCGTCTCGAAGGTTGCAGGTTCGTTTGGCCAACGATTGCAGACGGCGTGATGCGCATATCGCCGGCGATGTTCGCAGCCCTGTTCGAGGGGTGGATTGGAGGTTGGTCCGCCCGGAAGAAGCGCGGCGTCCCCAGGCGGCTGGATAGCTGCGGCAGAATGACTCGGAAGCTATTTTGAACGTGGCACGCGCGGCGGCGATGTGCTCGAAATAGCGCATGAGCATCGCGGCGCTGCGCGACGAAAATGAACACCTGAAAGCGCTTTTGGCGCAAACGCAGACGGCGTTGAGCGAGCATCAGGGGGCGCTGGCGGCGTCGGAGGAAGCGCGGCGTCGGTTGGAGGTCATCCTCGGCGAATTGCGACGCGAGAAGTTCGGCGCGAAGTCCGAGAAGCTGCGGCCAGATCAGTATCACTTACCGCTGGAAGACGTGGAGATCGCGCAAGGCATCCTGGATGCGGCGCAGGAGAGAGCCGAGGCTGTGATAAAGGGCCGATCGCAGAGCGTGCCGGATCAAGGTTCTCATCGCAATCGCGGCTGCCTGCCTGCCCATTTGCCGCGGGTGGAACGGATCATCGAGCCTGCGAGCACGCTCTGTCCGTGCGGTTGCGGCGCCATGACGAAGATCGGCGAGGACGTCAGCAAACGCCTCGACGTGATCCCGGCGCAATGGCGGGTGTTGGTCACGCGCCGCCCGAAATACATCTGTCGCCGCTGCTCGGGCCCTGTCGTTCAGGCGCACGCACCGGAGCACGTGGTACCCAGCGGGCTACCGACCGAAGCGGTCATTGCGCACGTGATCGTCTCCAAGTTTGGCGACCATACGCCGTTTTACCGTCAGGCCGAGATCTATGCGCGCCAGGGGATCCGGCTTGATCGGGCGACACTTGGCAACTGGTCCGGCCGCGCCTGCTTCCATCTTCAGCCCATCGCGGACCACATGCGCCGCCGCCTGGCCATGGCGGATCGTCTGTTCATGGACGAAACCACGGCGCCGGTGCTCGATCCCGGGCGAGGCCAAACGAAGAAGGGCTACTTCTGGGCGATCGTCTCCGACGACCGCGGCCACAGCGGCCCAAGTCCGCCGATCGTGCTGTTCCGATATGCCCCCGGTCGCAGCGGTGCCTTCGCGGAGCAGTTCCTGGATGGCTTTTGCGGACGCTTCCTGCAATGCGATGCCTATGACGGTTATGACCGGCTGACCGAAGTCGCTCGACCGCAAGGGCCATGGACGCTTGTGCATTGCTGGAGCCATTTGCGCCGGCGCTTCGTCAAATTGGCCGTAACAGCAAATCGCCGATCGCCGAGGCCGCCGTTCGGCACATCGCACAGCTTTACGCCATCGAAGCCATGGCACGCGGCTCATCGCCGGACATCCGGCTGGCCGCGCGCAGGGAGCACTCGCTGCCCATGGTCGTCGCGTTGAAGCGATGGTTCGAGAAGCAGCTGTCGATGATCTCCGGCGGTTCGACGCTCGCCGAGGACATCCGCTACGCGCTCAATCACTGGCAAGGGCTGACCCGCTTCCTCGAAGACGGGCGCCTCGAGCTCGACACGAACCCTGTCGAGAACGCCATCCGGCCAGTCTGCCTGACCAGAAAAAATGCTCTCTTCGCCGGGCATGAGGTCGGGGCTGAAAATTGGGCCTTGCTCGTGTCGATCGTTGCCACCTGCAAGCTCAACGACGTCAACCCGGCCGCCTACATCGCCGAAACACTCGAAGCCATTATCGACGGCCATCCCCATAGCAGAATCGAAGACCTCATGCCGTGGCGATTCCGCAAAGCGTCAAGCCTGCGTCCATAGGGTGGCGGCTAAGCGCTTACACGCAAGCCGCAATGATCGTAACTGAAAACCTTAAGGACTTTCCGGCGGCAGTTCTTTCCGACCTGAACATGGAGGCGAAATCCGCGCCTTCATTGCGGATACTATCGCGACGAGCCGCGCGCCGTTGCAGCCATTCGGCGTATGCGCGAACGTTTCAAGAAACCGGAAATGACGCCAGCGGAGCTATTGCTCGTGTTGGAGGCTGTGGGACTGATCGAGACGGTTGACGTGCTAAGGTCACACGTGGAATCCCTCTAGCCGATGACGCGCTAGCACGATTCTGATCAAAGCGCTGATTCGGATATTCCATAACGAAGATTTACGCGAATCACTATTTGTAGAGTAAGCGTAGCTCTGCGGCCCTTTTGAAGGGCGCTTGACGCCTATTTTGTTCGCGTCGCGCGTCGCCGCGGTTTCCATGTGTCGGACAACGCGTTGACGGCGGCTTCGAGCGCCTTCCGGTCGTCGACGTTGGGATCGAACCGCTCCGGACCCCAGAGGCGCATATGTTCGTGGTCCGGATGTGTCCGTCGTCAGATGATTTGAGACTGCTTAGGCGGCTCGGGAAGGGAGGCTCTGGCTCATCAGGGGTTAGACTTTAAGCGGCCTGCAGTCGATGCTGCAAGCGACGATTTGCGATGGTGTCGCACTTGATGCGCTGACGTTCGGCCAGGATTGTCTGTGCTCGGCCAAAGTAGACATCGGCGGGCGTGAGATTGTCGATGCTCTCATGGTAGCGAACGTGGTTGTAGTGCTCGACGAAGGCACTGATCTGTCGTTCGAGATCGCCGGGCAGGTAATAGTTGTCGAGCAGGATGCGGTTCTTCAGCGTCTGATGCCATCGCTCGATCTTGCCCTGGGTCTGGGGATGATACGGCGCGCCGCGCACATGCTGCATATTCTTGTCTTGGAGCCAGGTGGCCAGATCGCTCGCCACATATGACGAACCGTTATCCGACAGCAGCCTCGGCCGGTCTACGACGGCAGCGCGATCAAGGCCGGAAGCCGCGAGCGCCTGGTCGAGGGTTTCCATGACGTCCGAGGCGCACATCGTGGGTCCCAGCTTCCAGGCCACGATGTACCGCGAGAAGTCGTCGAGCACAGTCGACAGATAGTACCAACCCCAACCGGTGATCTTGAGGTAGGTGAAGTCGGTCTGCCAGAGCTGGTTGACGGCCGTGGTCTTGTCCTTGAACTCGTCCGCTGCCTTGGTCACCACATAGGCCGGGCTGGTGATGAGGTCGTGCGTCTTCAACAGCCGATAGACCGAAGCTTCCGAGACGAAGTACTTCCGCTCGTCGGTGAACCGGACGGCTAGTTCGCGCGGCGACAGCTCCGGCGGCTCCAGCGCCAGGTCGATGATCTGGCTCCTGACATCATCGGGAATCCGGTTCCAGACCCGATCCGGCCGCGATCGATGATCGGCCAGCGCCTCAACGCCGCCCTCCCGATAACGATCGTACCAACGATAAAACGTGGCTCGCGGGATGCCGAGTTTATCCAGCGTGCGCTTGGCCGGTAGGTGCGATTGCTCGACCAGTTCGATGATCTCGGCCTTCTCGGATGCGGGGTACCTCATACCTCGTTCTCCCCATCCCCGTTGATGCTTTTTTTGAGCAGGCGGTTCTCAAGGGTAAGATCGGCGACCACCTCCTTCAAGGCAGCGGCCTCCTGGCGGAGATCCTTAACTTCACCGGAGGTCGCAGCACGAGCCGTGTCGCCTGCTAGGCGGCGTTTGCCGGCTTCCAGGAACTCCTTGGACCAGCCGTAGTCCATCGAGGCGGCGATGCCCTCGCGGCGGCACAGCTCGGAGATATTATCCTCACCGCGCAGCCCTTCCAGCACAATGCGGATTTTCTCTTCCGCCGAGTAATGCCGGCGTGTTTGGCGCCGAATGTCCTTCAACACTTGCTCAGCCGGCGGTTTACGCGGCCCGGATTTCTGTTTCATCTTCGCTCCTTGCGGCTACGATGAACCAGAAATCCTCTCTTCGGGAAGTCCCTAACTTTGGGGGATGTCCCGATCGCTGTTGAACTAGGTCGGGCCGACGTTGCCGGAATGAATGTTACGCGGCCCTCGTGACGTGGGCAACGGAGTTGATCGTCATGCGATTGTGGTGAGCTTGAAGAGCCGCACGCAGAACCGACAATTGCTTATGCGCCTTCAATCGTCGGAAGCCCTTGTTGGCCTCGATCATGCCGGCCGCGACCCATCGCAAGGCCATACCAGCATCCCGCCAGCGTTTGACGTTGCGCGTGACGCGGCGAATGGTGCCCATCATGTTCTCGGCGATGTTGGTACAGGCGAGCGATCGACGAAGCTCCTTCGGCAGCTTCAACCGGACGACGGTCAGGATTTCGTCGAGGCCTTCGAGGATGCTGGCCGCTACGCCGGGCCATTGCTGGTCGAGTCGACGCGCGAGATTGCGGATCAATTTTTCGGCCTTGTCGGCGTCATCGAGCTCCCAGGCCTGGCGCAGCACCCGACGGGTGGCCCCATGGTGCTCTTTCGGCAGGCGTTCCATGATGTTGCGCGCCTTGTGGATCTGGCAGCGCTGGATCGCAGCGGCCGGACCGAAGGTGCGGCGGATCGCCTTCGACAACGCCTTCGCGCCGTCGGCGATGAACCAGTCTTGACACCGTCGGGTCGAGCCCGCGCGAGACCAGGTTGTCCAGCAGGGCCTGAACCGTTGCGGCATTCTCGGTCGCCCCTTCACCAGCGCCAGCGGATGCTTGTTGCCTTCGCCGTCAACCCCGATCGCGGCGACCAGCACGAGATCGTCGCCGAGATGCAGCCCGTCGATTTGGACCACCAGAAGGTCGAGCGCGGACAGATCGGCAGCCATGAAGTCGGCCAGCCGCGCCGCCGACAGTGCTACGAACCTCCGCGAGGCCGCCGACTTCGAAACCCCCGATCCGGGCGGTGCCGGCACGTCACCCTCGGGCAGCCGGACAGCGCGGCCGAACCGGCGCGTCGACACATTGATCAGCATCAGGTTCATCGCCCAGCGACCGAGCCAGTCCTCCTGCGCCGCCGTTTCCCAACTCGGGATCGTGACCTCGCGGCCGTCCATGCCCCGGACCCGCGGGCGCTCGACCTCGATCTTGCCGCCGTGGAACCCGATCCGTCCCCGCGTTCGGCCCCAACGGTGCGCCCGCCGCGCCGCATCGCGACCGTGGCGCGGCCCGCAGGCCGCCGTGACATCCGCCTCCATCATCGTGCCGAGCGCCTCGATCCCTGCCGCAAGGCAGAACCGATCGAAGCTCGCCCGCACTTCTGCATACGCTTCGTCCACAGCCCCAGTCGCCGGCGAACCAGCCGGTGTGATATCTCTCGTCATGGCGTTGCTCTCCTTTGTGGAATCAGCACCCCGAGCCTACCGGCTCAAGGTGGGCAACGCCGACCTCTTCAGAAATTCAACAGAGCCCGGGACATCCCCAGCTAGGTCAAGCCGCTGCTGTCGGACGAGCACTTCTCGGTGGATGGAACGCTGATCGAAGCCTGGGCTTCACAGAAGAGCTTTCGCCCCAAGGACGGCAGCGGTGACGATGATGACGGCGCCAACTTCCACGGCCAGAAGCGCAAGAACGACACCCAGGCGAGCACCAGCGACCCGGACAGCAGGCTTTATCGCAAGGCGGCCGGACGTGAGGCCAAGCTTTGCTATATGGGTCACGCCACCATGGAGAACCGGCATGGGCTGGCGGTGGCTGGCAGGGTCACGCATGCCAATGGCACCGCCGAACGCCGGGCTTCGGAGACCATGCTGAAGGCGAGACGCAAAGCCGCGGGCCGCCGCATCACGGCCGGTGAGGACAAGGCGTATGATACCACCGATCATGTCGCCAATCTGCGAGCCATCGGCGTGACGCCGCATGTGACGCAGAACCAGGCCGTCGCCAAAACCGGCAAGACCCGCAACAGCGCCATCGACGAACGAACCACTCGGCATCAAGGCTATGGCATGTCGCAATCACGCCGGGCGATGGTCGAGTGCATCTTCGGATGGGGCAAGCAGCAGGCACCATGCGCAAGACGAAACATCGTGGCATCGCTCGCGTCGCCACCGACTTCCTGCTCAATCTGATCGCCTATAACCTGATCCGCATCCCAAAACTGCTTACCACTGCCACCCCACGCGTCAGGGTATGCCAGACCAGCTAGAAAATTACATCCAACTCTACTGCTCCGCCTCCAACAACGACCGCAAGAATAAGAAAACTCTCCATTTCAAGTTTCTTCAGCAGACTGTTAGTCTTACTGCGTCATAAATTTTTGCGCGATCGCGGACGCAGGATCGCTCTTGCGCAACATGGACATCGCGACAGACTTCTGACGAGGGCGAGA
>NZ_JBEPQI010000056.1:0-19079 GCF_040547725.1 Bradyrhizobium sp. LA2.1 | reverse complement strand
CGTCCGCTTGACCGCCATCGCTACCCTCCAAGGCTTTGCCCTAGGGAATCACAATTGACGAATTACGCAACAGGCCCCTTGTGGGAGAAGGTGGCATAGGCGGCCCACGGCCGCCGTTCTTAAGAACGCCGAAGCAAAGCTTCGGCTATGGCGCCGGATGAGGGGTATCTCACCGCGCGTTCAAATAAGAGTTGGACTCGCGGAGAGATACCCCTCACCCGTCTCTCCGCTACGCGGCGAGCCACCCTCTCCCGCAAGGGGAGAGGGTGCAGCGGCGCGCGCGGAGAGAAGCCCTACTCCGGCTTCCCGTAATTCGGCGCCAGTAATCGATTGCGGATCAGGTAGCTCATCGTGCGCGACCACGATTCGTCCGTGTTGCCGCGCATGTCGGCGCTGGCGGCGGTGATCATGTTGCCGGTCTTCACGTCGCGCAGATAGATGTTGAGATTGATGATCAGGTTCGAGACCTTCTGCACCATGCCGGTGATCTCGAGGTCGGCGCCAAGCTGCCCGGCAAGCTTGAGGTCGCAGCCGCCGCAGGCCTGAAGATTGGCGTGACGGGCCGCATCCCTGACCGGCGCGATATCGAGCAGCTGGAACCTTCCTGACTCCGTCAGCTCCTTGCGCAGCTGCTCTCCGATGCGCTCGAGCCGCGCCTCTTCCGGCTTTGAGCCGTAGAACTCGCCGGGAAGGCTGGTGTCGATCAGCTCGAAATCGAACACCGCCAGTTTCGGTGGCTCGGCCAACGCGACCGAACCCGTCAACAGCAAAGCTGCGAAACAGACCAGCGCTCGCATGATCGTGAACCCGGGCCTCGCGCGCGCGGGGACGAAATGCGGGGTTGCAAGCCGGGCCAAATCGGTCATGCTTTAGCAGAGACAATTCTCCACCGGCGGTCAAGCCAGGGAGAACATCTGGAGGAAACATGATCCGATGGTTGGTCGGCCTGATCGGCCTGGGTCTTGCCGCGACGAGCGCGCTCGCGGCCGACCCGGTGCAGATCGGCGTCGGCTATCTCGGCGTCGCCGGCACCAGATCGACGCTGTCGCTGGTCGAGCAGCCCGCGGAGAATGACGGCGTCGCCGGCGCGCGCCTCGCCATCGAGGACAACAACACCACGGGAAAATTCCTCAACCAGCGTTTCACGCTGGAGGAGCGCCGCATCAAGGAAGGCGAAGATCCGGTTGAGGCTGCGGCTGCGCTCGCCGAGAAAAACGGCTTCATCATCGCCGACCTGCCGGCCGACGCGCTGTTGAAGGTCTCGGACGCCCTGCGCGAGCGCGGCACGCTGCTGTTCAACGCCGGCGCGATCGACGAGCGCCTGCGCGAGGCCGATTGCCGCGCCAATGTCATCCACACCGCACCGACGCGCGCGATGCTGGCCGATGCGCTCGGTCAATACCTGGTGTGGAAGCAGTGGAAGCGCTGGGTGCTCGTGGTCGGCTCGCATGACGAGGACAAGCTGTTTGCCGACGCGCTCCGTCGTACCGCCACACGCTTCGGCGCCAAGATCGTGCAAGAGAAGACCTTCGAGGACAAGGGCGGCGCGCGCCGCACCGATAGCGGCGTGACGCTGATCCAGCGCCAGATGCCGGTGTTCACGCAACAGTTGCCGGCCTATGACGTGCTGGTCGCCGCCGACGAGAGCGAAGTGTTCGGCGCCTATCTGCCCTATCGCACCTGGGATCCGCGCCCCGTCGCGGGCTCGGCCGGCCTCGTGCCGCGCAGCTGGGACGCATCGCAGGACCAGTGGGGCGCGATCCAGATGCAGAACCGCTTCATCAAGCTGAACTCGCGGCGCATGACCCCGCTCGACATGCAGGCCTGGACGGCGGTGCGCATGATCGGCGAGGCCACCTCGCGCACCAATTCCGGCGACGTCAAGAAGGTCACCGACTTCATCAAGGGGCCGGACTTCTCCGTTGCCGCGTTCAAGGGCACAAAACTGACCCTGCGCGACTGGAACCTGCAGCTGCGCCAGCCGATCCTGCTGGTCGACGGCCGCATGGTGGTGTCGGTGTCGCCGCAGGAGGGATTTCTGCACCAGGTCTCCGAGCTCGACACGCTCGGCTACGACCGCCCGGAGAGCAAATGCAAGCTGAAATGAGGACGCGAATGTTGCGCATGTGGCGTGTGGGGTTGCTGTCCGGACTGGCGCTTGCGGCCGCGCCCGCGCACGCCTTCATCGCCTATGTCTCGAACGAGAAGAGCAACACGGTCTCGGTGATCGACACCGACAGCTGGACCGTGACCAAGACCATCAAGGTCGGCCAGCGCCCGCGCGGCATCGATTTCACGCGCGACGGCAAGTTCGTGATGGTCGCGGTCGGCGACGACGACACCATCCAGGTGATCGATGCCAAGACGCAAGCGATCGTGGACAGCCTGCCCTCCGGGCCCGACCCGGAATTGTTCGCGCAGGATGCCGCCGGAAAGATCCTCTATGTCGCCAACGAGAACGACAACACGGTGACCGTGATCGATCTGGAGAAGCGCGCGCGGCTCGGCGACATCCAGGTCGGCGTCGAGCCCGAGGGCATGACCATCAGCCCCGACGGCAAGACACTGATCAACACGTCCGAGACGACCAACATGGCGCATTTCATCGACACCTCGTCACGCCAGATCGTCGCCAACGTGCTGGTCGACGCGCGGCCGCGCTTTGCCGAGTTCAAGCACGACAGTTCAGAGTTGTGGGTATCCTCGGAGATCGGCGGCACGGTCTCGATCATCGATCCCAAAAAGCACGAGGTGACCGGCAAGATCACGTTCGAGATTCCGGGATTGCGGAAAGAGGCGATCCAGCCGGTCGGCATCGGCATGACCAAAGACGACAAGACCGCCTTCGTCGCGCTCGGCCCGGCCAACCGCGTCGCCGTGGTCGACGTCGCCTCGCGCAAGGTGACGAAATATTTGCTGGTGGGACAGCGGGTCTGGCACATGGCGTTCACGCCGGACGAGAAATACCTGCTCACCACCAACGGCGTGTCGAACGACGTCTCGGTCATCGACGTCGCCGCGCAAAAGGTGATCAAGACCATTCAGGTGGGCGAACTGCCCTGGGGCATTACGATCTCGCCATGACCAGCCCTGCTCCCATCGCCGAGCCACAGGAGATGCCGAGGCTGCAAGCGGCCGCGGTGCCGGCGCTGTCGATCGACGGCGTCAGCCATTCCTATGGCCCGCGCCGTGCGTTGATGGACGTGTCCTTTAATGTGCAGCCGGCGAGCTTCACTGCGCTGCTCGGGCTCAACGGCGCGGGCAAGAGCACACTGTTCTCGCTGATCACGCGCCTGTTCGGCATCCAGTCCGGGCGTGTCGGCATCTTCGGCCACGACATCAGCAAGAGCCCCGGCGAGGCGCTGCGGCTGCTCGGCGTCGTATTCCAGCCGCGCACGCTCGATCTCGACCTGTCGCTGACGCAGAACCTGCTCTATCACGCCGCACTCCACGGCATCAGCCGGCGCGAGGCCGCCGTGCGCAGCGGCGAGCTGCTCGGCCGCATCGGGCTCGAAGAGCGTGCCGGCAGCAAGGTGCGCGATCTCTCGGGCGGCCAGATGCGGCGGCTGGAGATCGCACGCGCCCTGCTGCACCGGCCGCGGCTGCTGTTGCTCGACGAGCCGACCGTCGGCCTCGACGTCAAGGCGCGCGCCGACATCATCAGCCATGTCCGCCAGCTCGTCACCGAGCAAGGCATCGGCGTGCTCTGGGCCACGCATCTGTTCGACGAGATCATGCCTGGTGACGACCTCGTCGTGCTGCACCAGGGCAAGGTGCTGGCGCAGGGGCCGATGAGCCGCGTCATCACGGATGCCGGCGCACAGGACGTCAACACCGCCTTCATGCGCCTGACCGGCGCGCAGACGATGCCGGGAGGCGGCGCATGAGCAGCATCACGACGCGGGATACACCGCGTGGTTTCTCGGCCGCGGAATACATGACCTGCCTCACCGGCATCGTCTGGCGCGAGGGCCTGCGCTTCCTGCATCAGCGCGAGCGCTTCGTCTCGGCGCTGGTGCGGCCGCTGGTATGGCTGTTCATCTTCGCCGCCGGCTTCCGCCAGGTGCTCGGCATCTCGATCATCCCGCCTTACGAGACCTACATTCTCTACGAGGTCTATATCGCGCCCGGGCTGATGGCGATGATCCAGCTCTTCAACGGCATGCAGTCCTCGCTCTCGATGGTCTATGACCGCGAGATGGGCAACATGCGGACGCTGCTGGTGAGCCCGCTGCCGCGCGGGTTCCTCTTGTTCTGCAAGCTGCTGGCGGGCACCGCGGTGTCGCTGCTCCAGGTCTATGCGTTCCTGCTGATCGCCTGGTTCTGGGACATCACCCCGCCGCCGTCGGGCTATCTCACCGTGCTGCCGGCGCTGATCCTGTCGGGGCTGATGCTGGGCTCGCTCGGCATGCTGATCTCCTCGGGCATCAAGCAACTCGAGAGTTTTGCCGGCGTAATGAACTTCGTGATCTTTCCGATGTTCTTCGCCTCCTCCGCGCTCTACCCGCTCTGGCGGGTGCAGGAGGGCAGCCCCTATCTCTACTATCTCTGCCAGGCCAACCCGTTCACCCATGCGGTCGAGCTGATACGTTTTGCATTCTACGGGCAAATCAACTGGATCTCGCTGGCGGTAGTGGCGGCCTGCACAATCGTCTTCATGATCGGCGCGATTCTGGCCTATGATCCCTCGCGCGGGCTGGCGCGACGGGGCCCTGCGGGAGGCGAAGGATGAAGGTTCTGGCCGTGGCCGCTTTTGCGCTCGCCGTTGCGAGCACGGCTGCGTGCGCCGCCGATCCACGCTATCCCAACTGGCCTTGCACGCAGGCCAAGGTGCCGGACATCTCGCTCGCCGCCGTCTGGGCCGGTCCCGCACTCGACGACGCCGAGACCAAATGGAAGGACGACGCAAAGGTCACCGCGCTGGTCTCAAAACTGTCGGCGCGGAAGACGCCGATGGACGAGGCCGAGAAGTCGGTGAAGGAGTTTTTGGCCGGCTCCGCCGCTGACAAGACGGCGAACGCCAAGCTGTTGTTCGCCGGCTTGTTCGACACGCTCAACGCCCAGCGCTCGCAGGTCATGAACGGGCTCGAACGCGTCAGCCGCAAACAGCGCGAGGCGGCCGACAAGATCCGCGAGGAGTCGATCCAGCTCCAGGCGCTCCAGAGCGCGACACCACGCGACGACGCAAAGGTCGATGCGCTCAGCAACCAGTTGATCTGGGAAACCCGCATTTTCGAAGATCGCCACAAGGTGGTGCGGTTCGTCTGCGAGGTTCCGACCGCGATTGACCAGCGCCTGTTCGCTCTCGGACGCGTGATCCAGCAGGAGATGGAATAGCGTCAGCCTCGCTGACGACGACTTTCTGAAAGTTCCCGCGATATCAATCGTTACCCTTTGCCGCGCTATCAGCCGGAACCAAATCGCTCTAGGATGGCTTGTCGACGTGAACTCCAAGACGTCGGGAGGCCTCGATGGGAACAACAAAATTCATCTTCGCATGCGCTGCAGCCATCAGCACGCTTGCGTCCCCCGCTTTTGCTGACGACATGACCGGGATGGTCACCAGAATAGACCGGCTCAACAGCACGATCTCGATCCAGCAGACTCAGAAGGGCACGGTCGGCGGCAGCGCTGGCGGCGCCGGCGCGCTTCAGGAGTACAAGGCCAAGGACGCCGCGATGCTGGATGCCGTCCATGCCGGCGACAGGGTGACGTACTCGGCGACCGACAACAACGGTACGGGCACGCTGACCAAGCTGCAGAAGCAGTAACCCTGCGTCTTCACCTCACCCGCACGCGACACGGCGTCATGGCCGGGCTTGTCCCGGCCATCCACGCCTGACCACGCGGATTGAAGAACGTGGATGCCCGGGACAAGCCCGGGCATGACGGCCTGTAGCTACTGCTCTGGCCGAGGCTGCGGCTGCATCTCCTCGGTCGGAAGCTTTGCGCGCTCCCAGCCGTCGGTGCCGTCGGGGTACCAGGCGACGTTGGCATAACCGTAAGCCAAGGCGCGCTTGGCGGCGTTCCAGGACATCCAGCAGTCGGCCAGGCAATAGATCACGAGCAGCGCAGCCTTGTCGCCGCGCGCGGCGTGGGCGAGGCCGCGCTGGAAATAATCGTCCATGGCGGGCGGCAGCGCGCCGTAGCCGGTGTCCGGCAGCCAAGTGCTGCCCGGTATGTTTTTTCGCGGCATATCGCGCCAGACGGTGCCTTCGGGAAGGTTCTTCGGCTTCGGCGCGCGCGGCAGCACGTCGATGAAGGCGCCGCTCTTCGCACGCCAGATTGCTTCGGCCTCCGCAGTCGTCAGCACGCGCGCGCCAGTGAGCGTCGCCGGCACCGGCGCGCGGTAATTGTCGGAGCGATACCCCTGGGGCTCGAACGGCTCCTGCTGCTGCGCCAACGCCGGCGCCACCAGAATGGCGGCAACCAGCGCAGCGGCAACGCGCCGCCTCATGGCGTCTTCTTGGCCGTCTCCGCGCCGAGCGGCTTATCGCTCTCGTCGAGCAGCGGCACGCCAAAGTCGATCAGGATCTTGTTGATCTCGCCCTGGTTCTCCTGGATCAGCTTGTTGAGCTGCCGCTTCCAGTTCTGGTCGGCGGGGCGCACGCCCATGCCGATGCGATAGACCAGCTTTGGCCCTGTGGTTTCCTTCACCAGCGGCGTGACATGCAACGAGCCGGCCTTCTTCGCATAATACCCGGCCATCGGACCCCACAGCACGCCTGCGTCGATCTTGCCGGCGACGAGGTCGTCGGCCATCGCCTGTGCGGAGTTGTCGAAGCGCGTGTCGATCATCAGGGGATAGGGTTTTGCATCGCCCATCAGGCCGGCGATCGCCATGTTGGTGGCCGGCGGCGTGCCGGCGACGATGCCGACATGCTTGCCTTTCAACTTCGGGTCTTCGAGCGTATCGACTTCCTCGAGCCCGCTGCCTGTTTTCGCGACCAGCGCGTATGACGTGCGATAATAGGGATTGGTGCCCTGCACGAGATCGTCGCCTTGCGGAAATCCCATGATGACGTCGCAGCGATGCGCGCCCAGCGTCATCCGCACGAAGCCGGTGGCCTGCGGGAAGAAGACGTAGTCGAGCTTCTTCTGGAGCTTGTCTGCGAGCAGCTCGGCGAGCTTGTTCTCGAACCCCTCGCCCTTCTCGTTCGAGAACGGCAGATTGCGCGGGTCTGCACAGACGCGCAGCACTTTTGGATCGACCAGCTCGAACGAGAGGTCGCCGGTCTCGCTGGTCTGCGCAATGGCGACGTCGCCGAATGCGCAGGATGCCACCAGGACCCACAGTGAAAACAACCAGCGACGATGTCGCCCGGCCTCCGTCATCGCGCTTCCTCCTCGGTTTGTTTGAATGCTAGCCATGCAACGCATGACGCGCCATGCTTTGCCAAACTTTGTGTTGGCTTTGGTTTGTTGCAGTGCAGTGCGGCAAGCCATCTGAACTGAGGCGGAAAAGTGTCTCGCATCGCTTCCTTGATCGCAGCCCTGTCCCTGCTGGGGACAGCAACGCTAGCACGCGCCGGGGCAGCCGAATTGCCTGTGAGCGAAGTCGCACCGGGAATCTTCGTGCACTCCGGGACCACCGCCCTCATGACCCGCGAGAACGAAGGCGACATCGCCAATGTCGGCTTTATCGTCGGCGAGGATGCGGTGGCCGTGATCGACACCGGCGGCAGCCTGCGTGAGGGCGAGGCGCTGCTGGCGGCGGTGCGGGCTCGCACATCCAAGCCGATCCGCTACGTCATCAACACCCATGGCCATCCCGACCATGTCTTCGGCAATGCGGCCTTTGCCGCAGAGGGAACCAGCTTCGTCGGCCACAGCAAGCTGCCGCAGGCGCTGGCGACGCGCGGGCCGTATTATCTCGACAATTTTAGACGCCTCATGGGTAGCGAACTGATCGATCCCGTGAAGATCGTGCCGCCCACCCTGCTCGTCGTTGATACCCTGACGCTCGATCTCGGGTCGCGCCGCCTCACCTTGCGGGCCTGGCCGGCCGGGCACAGCGACAACGATCTGACCGTGTTCGACGAGAGCAGCAAGACGCTGTTCGCAGGCGACCTCGTCTTCCTCCGCCATATCCCGGTGATGGACGGCAGCATCCGCGGCTGGCTCGGCATCCTCGGGGAACTCGACAAAATTCCGGCGCAGCGCGTCGTGCCCGGTCACGGGCCTGTGAGCGACTGGCCTGCCGCGCTCGGCGACGAGCGGCGTTATCTTACGACGCTGCTGGCGGACGTCCGGGCGTCGAACAAGAAGGGTGAGCCGATCCGGACTGCTGCCGACAAGGCGGCCGCATCGGAACGGCCGCAGTGGCAATTGTTCGACGACTACAATGCTCGCAACGCAACCGCAGCATTTTCGGAAATTGAATGGGAGTAGTGGACGCGCTACGCTGGACGGGGGATCGGCTACGCCGACCCAGAGAAAACTGCTTCGTCCGCACGGAACCACGACCATGACGGGATGCACACGCCGCCTGCCCCTGATCGCCGCATTGCTTGGCATCGCCTTCGCTGTGCCGGCGAGCGCCGAGGAGGCTTACGATCCCTGGCCGGGCCTGGTGCAGGACATCTTCAGCAACCGTCCGATCAACGACGGCAACGACGTCATCGGCATCGAGATGCCCTATCGCGCCGAGGACGCGGCGATCGTGCCGGTGACCCTGCGCAGCAAACTGTCGCCCGCGGATAGCCGCCGCATCCGTTCGATCACGCTGGTGATCGACCGCAACCCCGCGCCGATGGCGGCGAAGTTCGAGCTCGGCGCAGATGCCAACGTCACCGAGATCTCCACGCGCGTGCGCGTCAACAACTATACCGACGTCCACGCGGTTGCCGAGCTCAGCGACGGCCAGCTTTACGTCGCCAAGACCTATGTGAAGGCCTCAGGCGGCTGCTCGGCGCCGGCAGGAAAGAACATCGAGGAAGCCAGGAACCGGCTCGGCCAGATGCGCTACCGGCAATTCGCGCGCGAGGAGGCACCGGCCAGCCGCGTCCGCGAGGCGCAGATCATGATCGGCCATCCCAACAATTCCGGGCTGCAAATGGACCAGGTCACGCAGCTCTACATCCCCGCCTTTTTCGTCAACCAGCTGAAGCTGACGCAGGACGACAGCCCCGTGCTGTCGATGGAGGGCGGCATCTCGATCTCGGAAGATCCCAATCTGCGCTTCACGTATGTGTCCAACGGTGCCAAGCGCTTCCGCGCGGAGGCGAAGGACACGGATGGGCACGTGTTCCGCAATGAGTGGGATGTGGAGAAGCCGGGGACGTGAGGCTCTGCCTTCCCCTCTCCCCTTGTGGGAGAGGGTGGCTCGCCGCAAAGCGGCGAGACGGGTGAGGGGTATGTCTCCGCGAGCGGCACTCTTAGTCGTCTGAACGTGGGGAGAGATACCCCTCATCCGGCGCTTCGCGCCACCTTCTCCCGCAAGGGGAGAAGGGATCGCACCGTCTATGCGGCAGCTAGAAACACCTCACCTCGGCTTCCGCCTGCGCGCGCCTGAGATCATTCACCGCTGAATTCGCCTGCTCGGATGTACGAAACTGGACGCCGAGATTGCCGCGCACCTGGGACATGCTCAGCGCCGTCTCGGCGGTGACGTAACGGTCATAGGACACGATCGAGGCCACCACGTCGATCGAGCAGGAACATTGCTCGATCGACTGCCGGCTCTCGCCATTGGCCTTCATGCAGCCATAGACGTATTCGGCCCGCGCCGAGGTCGGATAATCATTGGCTTCCTCGGCACGCGCGGCGTAGACGGTCGCAGCCCACACCGCCAATGCGGCGACAATCGGTCGTAGCTGTCCCGCCAGATTCATGCGCGTCCTCCCGCTGGTTGCGACGAAAGCTATGCTATGCGTATTGTCATGAAAAGCACTCCCTTCGAGGAAACGGCTCACAAGGTGATGAGAGCACTTGGTTTGAGAGCGCCTGGACGAACATTGGCGCTCGCGATGACGCTGGCGCTGTCGCTGGCCGCCCCCGGCCGCGCCGCGGATACGATCCGCCTTGCAGTGCAGAAGACCGGAACATTCTCCTGGGAGCTGGCCGCAATCCGCGCCGGCGGGCTCGACAAGGAGGCCGATCTGTCGCTCGACGTCACCGAGCTCGCGAGCCCCGAGGCCGGCAAGATCGCCCTGCGCGCCGGGAGTGCCGACATCATCCTGTCCGACTGGCTGTGGGTGTCGCGCGAGCGCGTGCTCGGCGCCAAGCTCACCTTCTATCCCTATTCCAGCGCGCTCGGCGCGGTGATGGTGCCGGCCTCGTCGCCGCTCAAGACGCTCGCCGACCTCAAGGGCCGCAAGCTCGGCGTCGGCGGCGGCGCGATCGACAAGAGCTGGCTGCTGCTGCAGGCGCGGATGAAGCAGGACGGCATCGACCTGAAGTCCGATGCGAGCATCGTCTATGGCGCGCCGCCTTTGATCGCCGCCAAGGCGCTCGATGGCGAGATGGATGCAAGCCTCAACTTCTGGAATTTCTGTGCGCAGCTCGAGGCCAAGGGCTTTCGCCGCCTCGCCGGCATCGAGGACATTTTGCCGAAGCTGGGGGCCAAAGGCGCGGTATCCGCAGTCGGCTATGTCTTCGACGAGAGCTGGGCCGCAAGCCATCGCGATGCGGTGGCGCGTTTCATTGCGATGACCCGCAAGGCCAAGCAGCTGCTGGTCACCTCGGATGCCGCCTGGGACAAAATCGCTCCGCTCACCGGCGCGAGCGATCCGGCCATCCTCAAGACCTACCGTGACCGCTATCGCGACGGCATTCCGCGCCGAAGCATCGTGGACGAGGAGGCGGATGCGCGCGTGCTCTATCGCGTGCTCGCCGAGATCGGCGGACGCGACCTGGTCGGGCCGGCGGCCGAGCTCGATCCCGGCACCTTCTATCACGCGGTCCCCGGAGACTGAGGTGCTGCGTCTTCTCTCGTTTTCCCTGTTCCTCGCGACCTGGTGGATTGCAGCGCTGTTCGTCGGCGGCGCAAAGCTGCCCTCCCCGCCTGCCGTGCTCAACGTCATCATCGCCGAAGCATCGAGCGGAGCCCTGTTCCTGCATCTCGGCGCAACGCTGGCGCGCGTCGCGCTCGCCTTCGTGCTAGCGATGTCGCTCGGCAGCGCCATCGGCTATTTGATGGGACGGGTGAAGCTTGCCGACCGGCTCGGCGATCCCTGGCTGATCCTGCTGCTGAACCTGCCGGCGCTGGTCGTGATCGTGCTGGCCTACATCTGGGCCGGCCTGACCGAAGCGGCCGCGATCGCGGCGATCGCTATCAACAAGCTGCCGACCGCCATCGTCACCTTGCGCGAGGGCACGCGCGCGCTCGACCGTTCGCTCGACGAGATGGCCACCGTGTTCGCGATGCCGCGCTGGCGTGCGTTCCGCCACGTCGTGCTACCGCAGCTTGCGCCCTATATCGCAGCCTCGGCCCGGTCCGGATTGTCGCTGGTATGGAAGATCGTGCTGGTGGCCGAGCTGCTGGGACGGCCGAACGGTGTCGGCTTCGAGATCGGCGTCGCCTTCCAGCTGTTCGACACGCCGCGACTGCTGGCCTATTCGCTCACCTTCGCGGCCGTCGTGCTCGTCATCGAAACCTTGCTGGTGCAGCCGTTCGAAGCCCGCGCAACCCGGTGGCGGCCCCGTGCGGCTTGAAGTCGATATCTCCGGAAAGACATTCAGGAGTGCCGCGGGCGAAACGCACGAGGTGCTGGCCCCGGTCAGCTTCGCGCTTCAATCCGGTGAGGTCGGCGTTTTGATCGGCCCCTCCGGCTGCGGCAAGAGCACGATGCTGCGCATCATCCTCGGGCTCGACCGCGATTTCCACGGGACCATCGCGCGTCCACCCGAAGCGCGGATCGGGATGGTGTTCCAGGAGCCGCGGCTGCTGCCGTGGCGCTCGGTCGAGCAGAATGTGCGGCTTGCGGCCCCTGATATCTCCGAGGCGAAGCTGTCGGAGCTGTTCAGGATCCTGGAGCTGGAAGCGCATCGCAGCCACTTTCCCGGCGAATTGTCGCTGGGTCTTGCCCGGCGCGTCGCGCTGGCCCGCGCCTTCGCGGTCGAGCCCGATCTGCTCGTGCTCGACGAGCCCCTCGCCTCGCTCGACGACGCGCTCGCAGGCCGCCTGCGCGACGAGATCGCGACGCTGGTCGCAAGCCGCCCCATGATGACGCTGCTCGTCACCCACAGCCTCGACGATGCGGTCCGCCTCGGCGACCGCTTGTTCTTCCTGTCGCCGCAGCCGGCGCGAATTCTGGCAGAAGTGCCCATCAGCATCCCGCGTGGCGCACGCGGCGACGCAGAGATCGCCGCGATCAGGGCGGACCTCGCGGCGAGAATCCAAGGCGAACATGGCGGCGAACGCGCCGGGCGTGATGCCTCATAGGCAGCCACGCAAAGCGCGTGCTAAACAGGGCCCGTAGCGGAGCCCGATGATGACGCGAATGGTCGCCCTCATGACGCTTGGCCTCGCTCTCGTCGCGACCATGGCGAGCGCGCAGGACATGATGCGTGACGTCGACCTCACCTCACCCGCGATGGTCTCTGCGGAAATGAGCCGGCAGGAGGTCGAGGCCATCCTGGCCAAAGCCAGCGCCGGGGCGCCGGCCGATTTCACCGGCAAGCGGTTGTCGGGGCTCGATCTCTCGGGGCTTGACCTTTCCACGGCGATTCTCCGTGCGGCACGACTTAACAAGACGAAACTCGCCGGTGCCCGTCTTGATCGGGCGATCCTCGATCAGGCGTGGCTGCTGGACGCTGATCTCGCGGGCGCGAGCCTGAAGGGCGCCAATCTGTTCGCCTCGCAGATGGCGCGCGCGCGTCTGGACGGCGCGGACCTGACCGGTGCTCGCATCGCGGCCGACCTCACCGGCGCAAGCCTGATCGGCGCCTCGATTGCGGACGCGCATCTTGGCGCCGATATGCGCAACCAGTCGATGGGGCTGATGCGCGCCGTGCTGCGATCCGCCAATCTGGAAGGGTTGAACGCGCGCAATGCCGACCTGTCGCGCGTCGATCTCGAATTTGCCTCCCTCAAGGGAGCCGACCTGACCGGCGCATCGCTCAAAAATGCTCAGCTCGGCGGCGCCGACCTGACCGGAGCCACCGTCACTGACGCCGATTTCGAGGGCGCTGATCTTGCCTCGGCGAAGCTGATCGCGCCGATCGGCCTTGACCGCGCCAGGAATTTCGACAAGGCAAAGAACCGCGAGCGCCTGATCAGGGAATAACAGGGCGCCTTTGGGAGGATCGGCTGATGCGTTGGTTTCTGGCTTTGATCGCGTTGTTGACGTTGGCCGGCGAAGCCGCCGCCCAAAGCAAGGGCAAGGGCATCCGGCTCTGGAATCTGACGACGGAGACGATCTCCGGCTTCCAGCTCTCGCCCGCCGGCAAGACCGAGTGGGGGCCGAACCAGTGCCTGAACGACAAGGACAAGGAGGTCGACCACGACGAGCGGCTGCGCATCACCGGTGTCGAACCCGGCCGCTATGACGCCAGGGTCAGCTATCCCAATGCGCGGCAGTGCATCGTCCGCGACATCGAGATCAAGGCCGACGCGGTGTTCTCGATCGCCGACAAGGACCTGAAGGACTGCACGAAATAACGAAGGCGGCTTACGCCTTGTCGTTCGGGTGCGGATATTCGCAGCGCCACCGCACCGCCTGCCACTTCGGATGGTCGCCGACCCATTGCGCGATATAGGGCGGCGCAGCCATCACGCATTGTCTCGGCGACCCCGCAAAGTTGAATACCAGATGCTGCTCCTCGCAGGTCGCAGGCGACAGCACCGCACATACAGTCACCACCAGGTCAATCGGGTTCATGCCGGGATCCTGTCGCAAGGGGACAATGGAGATTAGCACGAAAGATTACGTTCCGAGGAGCAGGAAGTTTCAAACGGACGGGATGTTCCCGCTCCCCGCGCGCGGGCAAAAGCGGAACAGACACCTAGAAGTTTACCCCGAACACCAATCGCGCCTGATGACGCTCGAAATTGACGAGGTCGAGATTGCCGCCCGATCCGGCCGGGCGGCCCCAGGCCTGCATGCTCCAGCTCAGGGTGAGCCGCGACTTCTCCGATAGCTGGAAATAGGCGGTCGGACCGACAAACAGCGCCTGCCCCGAGAACTCACCGAGGCCGATGCCCTCGTACTGGCGGAAATAGCGCATCTCACCACCGAGCAGAAAATTGGGGCGCACGCGCACCATGCCGCCAAAGGCCGCGCCGATCGTCGAGCTCTTCTCGGACACCCCCGCCACCTCGAAGCGCGCCCATTCCGGCTGATAGATCAGATTGAGCGCTGCGATGGCGTAGTTCGGAATCAGCTCACGGTCGAAAGCGAGCGTGAATTCGGAGCCGTACATCCGTCCCTTCGCGCCGCTGGTCTCGTCGATGCGATCGCCATGGAATTCGGCGGCGACGGTCAACCCGAACGGCGCGCGCTCTCGGTCGAGCAGGCGGTACCGCAGGTCGAGCGAGGCGCCCTGGAAATTGAACTGGCGGCGGTCGTCGATATCAGGGACGCCGGTGATGTCATGCAGCGTGGCGGTGCCGCCGACCTCGATACGGAAGTTCGGCAGCGGCACGACTTCGATCTCGACCTCCTGCTGGAGGGCGCGATAGGTACCGCCGCCCTTGCCGAAGCTCCCCGTCGTCTGGGTCTGGAATTCGCGCTCGCCGGGATTGCCGACGTCGGTGCCGATCATGAAGCCGAAGATGTGCTCGGTATCGAAGCCCTCTTCGGCACTGACACACGCCGGTGCAAGCGCAACACCGAACGCGATTGCCGTCCAGATCGTGTGGGCTCCAAGGCGCATTGCGAACACTACCACGGCTTCGACGGCGTTCGCCATCGAAGCCGCGGCAGGTCGTCAGTCTTACTTGCGCGCAGCGCAGGCGTACATGTTGATTTCCATGCCGACCGGCACTTCCACGATCTTCGGAGCTTTCCAAGCCATTCGGGTCTCCCAAGGGTATTGAGCGCGACATCGCGCGGGGCAAAACCTAGGGCTGCGTCAGGTGCAGCGCAAGCCTGGAATCGAAGCGCAAACACAGCGAACTGTCGCATTATGTTCGCGAATTTCCCTCTCGGGCAAATCGCCTTCGCTCCCAGTCAAGCGCCGCGTCTCTTACCGCAACAGGCGCAGCAGCGCGCGGCCGGCGCGCGAGTTCAGCTCCTTCGCATCCAGCGTTCCGTCCTTGTCGGGATTCGCTGCGTTGAAGCGCTGCTCCACCATCGCGAGATATTCGTCGAGCGTGAGAGTCCCGTCGCGATCGGGATCGGCGGCGGCGAGTTCTTTCGCCGTTAACCGTCCGCGCAATTCGCGCGCGTCAAGCGTGCCGTCGTGATCGGGATCGAGCTTTGCGAACAGCGCGGCGGCCGCCTTCTTCACCTCGGCGAGATCGAGCGTGCCGTCGTTGTCGGTATCGAACATCTTTACGGCGTTGCCGGAAGCAGCCCACGCTGGACCGGACAGCACTGCAATCGTGAGCGCAAGCGCAACTGAGCGACGTGAAATCATCAAACCCTCCTGACCAGCCCCCCGATTCGTAGGGGATCGAAACGACATAAGGCTACAAGCGAGCCCCGGTTCAAGTCCGGAATTGCAACCTGCGCACTGCACAACTCGCGGAACCCGACGGCTCGAGCAGAGCGGCCGAAGCCGGCACCGCTTCATGCCACGGAATTTTTTCAGCGTCTGCACACAAGTGAAAGTCGGTTGTCAGGTTTCTGTCAGGTGACCGGCATCTGGCATCCAACATATCGGCGACGCACTTACGACTTTCGTATTGACGTGTTTTGCGTTCGGGCGGAGTGTTGCTCCCGCAGCGTCAAAAGGCGCGCATATTGGGAGGAACGGATGAAACGCTTTGCGATGGCCGCGAGCCTCGTCATGCTTGCATCGACTTGTGCGAGCGCACAGACCACCGAGCAACTGGTCAAGGGCGCGACCGATACATCGAACGTTCTCAACTACGGGATGGGCTACAATCTGCAGCGCTTCTCGACGCTGAACCAGGTCAACAAGGACACCGTCAAGAATCTCGTCCCGGTCTGGAACTACAGTTTCAACGACGATCGCAGCGAGGAATCGCAGCCGCTGGTGTACCAGGGCGTCATCTACGTGACCTCGCACAACGCCACCATGGCGGTCGACGCCAAGACCGGCAAGCAGATCTGGAAATCCAAGGTCGAGTATCCCGCCGAGACGCCGCGCATCGTCTGCTGCGGCATCATCAACCGCGGCGCCGCGCTCTATGACGGCAAGGTCTTCCGCACCACGCTCGACGCCAACGTGATCGCGCTCGATGCCAAGGACGGCAAGGAGCTGTGGCGGCAGAAGGCCGCAGACATCAAGGAAGGCTATTCGATGACGGTGGCGCCGCTGGTCGCCGACGGTGTCGTCATCACCGGCATCTCCGGCGCCGAATTCGGCACCCGCGGCTTCATCGACGGCTGGGATCCGGCGACGGGCAAGCATCTCTGGCGTACCCATTCGATCCCCTCGCCCGACGAGCCCGGTGGCGACACCTGGAAGGGCGACACCTGGAAGCTCGGCGGCGGCTCGACCTGGATCACCGGCTCCTACGATCCCGAGCTCAACACGGTCTATTGGGGCATCGGCAATCCCGGGCCGTTCAACTCGGCGGTGCGTCCCGGCGACAACCTCTACACCTGCTCCGTGCTGGCGATGGATCCCAAGACCGGCAAGATCAAGTGGCACTACCAGTTCTCGCCGAACAATCCGTTCGACTATGACTCGGTGGCCGAGATGGTCCTCGCCGACATGAATGTCGAGGGCAAGCCGACAAAGGTGCTGATGGACGCGAACCGCAACGGCTTCTTCTACGTGCTCGACCGCACCAACGGAAAGCTGCTCGCGGCCAATCCTTACGTGAAGGTGAACTGGGCAACCGGCATCGACATGAAGACCGGCAAGCCGATCGAGACCGACGTCTCGAAGGACGCGCGCGACGGTAAGAAGGTCACCGTCTATCCGTCGATCCTCGGCGGCAAGAACTGGGAGCCGATGTCGTTCAATCCGCAGACCGGATTGGCCTATGCCAACACGCTCGCCTTCGGCGGCAGGTACAAGACCGAGCCCGTCACCTTCAAGCAGGGCGAATGGTATCTCGGCATGGACCTCACCGACCTCTGGGAGTGGGGTGACGGCCCGCGCGGTCATCTGAAGGCGATCGATCCCATGACCGGCAAGGCCAAGTGGGAAGCGCCAAGCGACATCCCGCGCTTCTCGGGCGTGCTGTCGACCGCAGGCGGCGTCGTGTTCTCGGGCGCGCTGACAGGCGAGTTCGAGGCCTTCGATGCCGACACCGGCAAGAAGCTCTGGCAGTTCCAGACCGGCTCCGGCATCGAGGGGCAACCGGTGACCTGGCAGCAGGATGGCGTGCAGTACGTTGCCGTCACCTCCGGCTATGGCGGCGTCTACTCGCTGTTCTCCGGCGACGAGCGGCTTGCCAAGGTGCCGCCCGGCGGCTCGCTGTGGGTTTTTGCGGTCAAGCAATAACCACGGCCCGATGCTGAAGGACATATCTCACAAGACGGTGGCGACGATCGCCACCGTCACGGTGCTGACGGTCGCGCTTGCGGCGACCGTTCGTGCCGCGGACGATGCAACCGGCAATCCCGTGCAGGCACAGATCGACTATGGCAAGTCGACCTATACTTCGAAATGCTCGCACTGCCACGGCCCCAACATGATGAATTCCGGCACCATCACGCCGGACCTGCGCGCCTTTCCCGACGACAAGACGCGCTTCGTCACCACGGTGAAGAACGGCAAGAACAACAAGATGCCGCCCTGGGCCGACATTTTGAGCGACGACGAGATCGGCAATCTCTGGGCCTTCGTCTCGAGCAGGAGAAAGCCATGAGACCCTGGCTCGCCGCATGGAGCGTTGCCGCGATCCTCGCGGCGGCGACCACCGCCGCGCGCGCGGCCGACGAGCCGCTGAAGGTTTGCCTCGATGAGGACCGGCCTCCGCTCTCGGTGCATCACAAGGGCAAGCCGGATTCCGGCTTCGACGTGCTGCTGGCGCAGGCGATCGCGGACCGGATCGGCCGGCCGCTGAAGATCCAGTGGTTCGAGAGCAAGCTGGACGAGGATTCGAGCCCGCAGCTCGAGGCCAACGCCTTGCTCTCCGATGGGCGCTGCTCGCTGGTCGGCGGCTATGCGTTGACGACGGATTCCCTCGTCAAGCCCGGCATGAAGACGGCACGCTTGCCGGACTTCGCCGGGGCCACGCGCGACGACCGGCGCCGCCGCGTCGCGCTCGGCGTGCTCGCGCCCAGCCAGCCCTACGTCTATTCGCCGATGACGGTGGTGCTCGGGCCGAAAGCGCAGGGCCGCAAGATCGGCGACATCGGCGATCTCGCCGGCCTTCGCCTTGCGATCGAGAGCGGCTCGCTGGGCGATGCCATCCTGATGACCTTCGACAAGGGCCGCCTGATCGACAGCATCACCCATCTCGTCCCCGGCCGCGACGATCTCCTCGGCGCGCTCCAGCGCGGCGACTATGACGCGACGCTGATCGACCTCGGCCGTTTCGATGCCCACCGCGCTGCGCATCCCGACACGACGATCACCGCGTCGGGCTATTATTATCCGATCGGCGCCAATCGCGGCTATGTCGGGCTCGACAGCGATGGCGCACTGATCGACACGGTCAACAAGGCGCTGACCAGCCTTGCTGCCGAGGGCAAGATCGCCGAGTTCGGCAAGCAGGCCGGCCTCACCTATCTGCCGCCGCGCGAGCCTGCGATCCTCGGCGATGTCTGGACGAAGATCATTCAGCGGTGAGGTAGCCACACGTGCCGTCACATCACCGGTGTCATGCCCCGCGACCCGGCTACGCCAAGGCTTCGCCGGGGTTGAGGTCTAGGGGCGCCGAAGCTTTAGCGTAGGCGGCAGGCGGGGCATCCAGTACGCTGCGGCCTCTCGATTCAATCGCAAGCGCCTCTGGAATACTGGATCGCCCGGTCAAGTGTTCAGCCCGGGGACATGACCGACGGGTGTTCGGGGACATAGCCGACACATCATAGTGCACGGATTTGGCAGCG
>NZ_JBEPQI010000055.1:0-20461 GCF_040547725.1 Bradyrhizobium sp. LA2.1 | reverse complement strand
AAGCTCGGCTGTCCCGTCCGCTTGACCGCCATCGCTACCCTCCAAGGCTTTGCCCTAGGGAATCACAATTGACGAATTACGCAACAGGCCCCTTGTGGGAGAAGGTGGCGCGAAGCGCCGGATGAGGGGTCTGTCTCCGCAAACTTCACTGCGAGAGTTGTACGCGCGGATAGATACCCCTCACCCGTCTCGCCGCTACGCGGCGAGCCACCCTCTCCCACAGGGGGAGAGGGGAAGTTCAGCGCGCGACTCGATACGCTTCGACTTGAACCTTGAGCGCATCAAGCGACGCGAGCGGCGCCTCAGGATCGACGCGATACTCTCCACGCGCCAGCCAATTCAGCACCATCGCGTCCACCGCCGGCGAATGGTGGATGACGTCGCTGTAGTTATCGAGATCGTGCGTCACATCCCTGATCGCGCGGAAATCGTATAGACGCACATTCGGAAGCTGCGTCAGCCGCTCGGCGAATCGCGCGGTGAGGTCGGTGACGATCTTCAGCGTCGCAGGCGAGGCATCGCGCATCGCGACGAACTGCAGGATCGAATAGGGCGGCAAGTAAATGTCGAAGGTCACGTCCGGATGACGCGTGATCAAGCCGACGGCGTCGCGCTCGAAATGCCGGAGCATGGCGTCGTAGCCGTAGCCTTCGCCGAGGAAGTGGCTGCGCACGGGGCTCGTGATGTAGGCGAACGAGGCAAGCGTCTTCTTCGCATTGTAGTCACGCGCGACGTCGAAATCGCGCGGCAGCGCGTAGATGTCGTCGACATCGGACAGCGCGAACTTGACGGGGAGAAACGGCGCCGCCCGCGTCAGCGGCTGTTGCAGCGGCGGGATCGACCGCAGCAGCGCGAACAGGGATTCCTTCGCCATCGCGGCGCTGAACAGGTAGGACGCGATGCCCTTCGTTGTCTGGCGATAGAGATCGACGGACAGAAAGGGATCGGCCTCGATATCGGCCGCATCGACAAAGATGAAATCGTCCATCGCCCAGATCACGCGCCGGGCGCCGCGCTCGATCGCCCGCTCCAGCACAAAGCCCTGCTGGCGCGAATTGGACCCGGTCATCGCCAGCTTGAGCGAGTGGACGCCGAGCGCGCGATCGATGTCGCTCTGGCGGAAATGGATCGCGAGCGAGGTGCCCATGAAGGCGGTGTCGAACGACCGGCTGCGGATCAACCCGGCATTCTGCACGCGCGTGTCGTCGGAATAGAAGGCCAGTCGCGACGGGCGAAACAATTGCAAGGGATCGACGAGATAGGTGAGCACCGCCGCGCCCAGCACGCAGGTGATGCTGGCGAGCAGAAGACGTCTCAGATGTGTGAAATTGCCCCGCATCAGAACCGGAAATAGATGAATTCGCTGTGGCTCTGGATGCCGAGAATCCCGAGAGCGAGCACCAGCGACGCGCCGTAGAGAAACAGCGGCCGCATCCGCCCTGCCGGCAGGGCCTCGCCGACCCTGCGATTGTCGTGCTCGTATCCCATGATCGCTTGCGTGTTCGGCGCCAGCCACACCAGCGCGGCGTAGATCGACACCAGAACCAATGCGGCGATCTCCTCGCGGCCGAGGACGATATTCGACGGATCGGCCATCGCGTGGAGCACGCGCAGCGCCCAAGTAACGCTCTCGGCACGGAAGAACACCCAGGCCACGACGACGGCGAGGAACGTCAGCACGGCTCCGACGATGCGGACCGGGCGCAGGAGCAACGCCGGGACGTTGGGCACCAGCGCGTTGAAGGCATGATTGACGCAGAGATAAGCGCCATGCAGCGCGCCCCAGGCGACAAAAGTCCAGGCCGCGCCGTGCCAGAGTCCACCGAGCAGCATCGTGATCATCAGATTGACATAGCGCAGCACACGGCCGCGGCGGTTGCCGCCGAGCGAGATGTAGAGATAGTCGCGCAGGAACTGCGACAACGTCATGTGCCAGCCGCGCCAGAACTCGACGATGCTGGTGGCCTTGTAGGGTGAGTTGAAATTCACGGGCAGGAAGATGCCGAACATCAGCGATATCCCGATCGCCATGTCGGAATAGCCGGAGAAGTCGAAATAGAGCTGGAACGTGTAGGCGAGCGCACCACACCAGGCCTGATCAAAGCTCGGCGAGCGCGCCTCGAAGGCGAGCGCCACCAGGGGCTGGATGCCGTCGGCAAGGCAGGTCTTCTTGAACAGGCCGATCGCGAAGATGACGATTCCGCACAGGATCAGGTGCGCGTCCGGATACTTGGTCTCTTTCCGCTCGAATTGCGGGATCATGTCCTTGTGGTGGAGGATCGGCCCCGCGATCAGGTGCGGAAAGTAGGTCACGAACAGCGCATAGTGCGGCAAGGCGTAACGCGCGACCTGGCCACGATACGCATCCACCAGGAACGCGATCTGGGTGAAAGTGTAGAAGGAGATGCCGACCGGCAGCAGGATGTGGACCGCAACATGCGTACCGGCCAGCGCATTGATGTTCTCGGCGACGAAGCCGGCATATTTGAAGATGCCGAGCACCAGGAGGTCGCCGACGACGCCGAGCGCGAGCGCCGCCTTTCGTTGCATTGGGGCGAGCTTCGCCGCGATCAGGAGATAGCCGACGCCGTAGTTGAAGGCGATCGAGACCAGCAGCAGGGCCACGAACTGCCAGCTGCCGATGGCGTAGAAGGTGAGCGAGGCCAGCGCCAGCCAGATCACCGGCGCCAGATTGCTGCGCCGCCCGAGCCAGAAATAGCCGGCCAGCACGGCCGGCAGGAACAGCAGGATGAACGGGTAGGAATTGAACAGCATCAGGCTGGACCGGAGGCGGGAATATCGCCCCTAAAGCATACAAGGGGGCGATCAACAACCCGGCGACTTGGCGCAGTGGCGCTGGCAATTCGTGGAATCGGGACGATATAAGGTGGAACACGGCGAGCGATGCGGCGCGCCTTTCTTCTCCCTCTCCCCGTTCTTACGGGGAGAGGTAAAGAGGGAGCGCAGCGCGAGTACGAGATGATGAGGACCGAGTGACACAAGCCAAGACACCTTCCCAGCCCCCCGTCGCCCCGCGCCGGCCGCATTCCTTCACGCGGCACGGGATCACCGTGACCGACGACTATGCCTGGCTGAAGGATGAGAAATGGCAGGAGGTGCTGCGCGATCCCGCCGTGCTCGATCCCGACATTCGCAAATATCTCGATGAAGAGAACGGCTACACCGAGAGCCTGCTCGGCCACACCTCGTCACTTCAGAAGACGCTGGTGCGCGAGATGCGCGGGCGGATCAAGGAGGACGATTCCAGCGTGCCCTCGCCCGACGGCCCGTTCGCCTATTTCCGCAGGTTTCGCGAGGGTGGCCAGCACGAATTGTTCGGCCGCATGCCGCGCGACGGTGGTGAGGGTCATATCGTGCTCGACGGCGATGCGCTCGCGAAGGACCACAAATATTTCAAGTTCGGCGGCAGCCGCCACTCGAACGATCACAAGCTGCAAGCCTGGAGCGCGGACACCAAGGGCTCGGAATATTTTTCCATCCGCGTCCGCGACTGGGCCACGGGCAAGGATCTTGACGATTTGGTCGAGGAGACCGACGGCGGCATCGTCTGGAGCAAGGACTGCAAGAGCTTCTTCTACGTGAAGCTCGACGACAACCATCGCCCGATGCAGGTGTGGCTGCACAAGCTCGGCACCAGGCAGGCCGACGACACGCTCGTCTATGAGGAGCAGGATTCCGGCTGGTTCACCCATCTGCATGAGAGCACCAGCGGCCGCTTCTGCGTGATCGCGGGCGGCGATCACGAGACTTCCGAGCAGCGGCTGATCGATCTCGCCCACCCCGAAGCGCCGCCGCGCCTGGTCGCGGCGCGCGAGGACGGCGTGCAATATTCGCTGGCGGACCGCGGCGACGAGCTCTTCATCCTCACCAATGCCGATGACGGCATCGATTTCAAGATCGTCACCGCACCGCTGGCTTCGCCCGAGCGCAAGAACTGGCGCGACCTGGTCCCGTATCGTCCCGGCGTCTACATCATCGACCTCGATCTCTATGCCGGCCATCTGGTGCGGCTGGAGCGCGCCAATGCACTGCCGTCGGTCGTGATCCGCGATCTCGCGACCAGGGACGAGCACGCCATCGCCTTCGACGAGGCGGCCTATTCGCTCGATACGATGGGCTCCTACGAATTCGAGACGACGAATCTGCGCTTCGCCTATTCGTCGATGACGACGCCGTCGGAAGTCTATGACTACGACATGGTCAAGCGCACGCGGACCTTACGCAAGCGCCAGGAGATCCCGTCGGGCCACGATGCGGCCGACTATGTCACGACGCGCATCATGGCCAAGGCGCATGACGGCGCCGAGGTGCCGGTGTCGATCCTCTATCGCCGCGGGCTGAAGCTCGACGGCTCGGCGCCGCTGCTGCTCTACGGCTACGGCTCCTACGGCATGGCGATGCCGGCCTCGTTCAACGCCAATCGCCTCTCGCTGGTCGACCGCGGTTTTGTTTACGCCATCGCCCATATTCGCGGCGGCGCCGACAAGGGCTGGGGCTGGTATCTCGACGGCAAGCGCGAGAAGAAGACCAACTCGTTCGACGATTTTGCCGCCAGCGCCCGCGCGCTGATCGATGCGAAGTATACGAGCGCGAAGCGCATCGTCGGCCATGGCGGCTCGGCCGGCGGCATGCTGATGGGCGCGGTGGCAAACCGCGCCGGCGAGCTGTTCGCGGGCATCGTCGCCGAGGTACCGTTCGTCGACGTGCTCAACACCATGCTCGACGACACGCTGCCGCTGACGCCGCCGGAATGGCCGGAATGGGGCAACCCGATCGAGAGCGAAAAGGATTTTCGCACCATCCTGTCGTACTCGCCATATGACAATGTCGCGGCCAAGGACTATCCGGCGATCCTGGCGATGGGCGGCCTGACCGATCCGCGCGTGACCTATTGGGAGCCGGCCAAATGGATCGCGCGCCTGCGCGCCACCATGAGCGGCGGCGGCCCGGTGTTACTCCGCACCAACATGGGCGCCGGCCACGGCGGCGCCTCGGGGCGGTTTGACCGGCTCGATGAAGTCGCTATCGTTTATGCGTTCGCGCTGTGGGCGGCCGGGATGGCGGAGGCCGGGGTGTAGCGACACCTACCGCTGTCGTCCCCGCCTAGTGCGCAATTGCGCACGGGGGCGGGGACCCATAACCCCAGGGAGTAGTTGCGGCGCGAGCTGCCAACTTCGAGTCTTCGCCAAACTTCTCCCTGTGGTTATGGGTCCCGGGCTCGCGCTTTGCGCGCCCCGGGACGACGGCGGAGATTGTGGGGCGAATCACAGCCCCACCAGCACCTCACACCGCCCCATGCGCCTCGACGTAGAGCGCATACACCGAGTGGCTGCTGGCCATATAGAGCCGATTATTCTTGGGGCCGCCGAAGCAGAGGTTGGCGCAGCGTTCGGGCAGCTTGATGAAGGCGAGCGGCTTGCCGTCCGCGTTGAACACCATCACGCCGTCGAGCTCTTCCGACTTGCCCCTGAGCTGAAAGACCTTGCGGCCGCCGATGTCGGTGGGTTCGGATTGCAGCGCGCCGTTGGAGCCCCAGCCGCACCAGAGATTGCCGTCGCGATCGACGCGAAAACCGTCGAGCGAGGCCTGGTCGGCGGCATCGATCAGCTTGGTCTTGCCGCTCAAGCTGCCGTCGTCGCCGACATTGTAGCTCCAGATGCTGCGGTTGGGCGTGCCCTTCCATTCGACGATGTAGAGCTTCTTCTCGTCCGGCGAGAAGGCGAGGCCGTTGGGATTGACGAGGTCGGTGAGGACGGCACTGATCTTGCCGTCCTTGGCGATGCGATAGACGTTGGTGGTGGCCTGCTCGGACTTCTCCTTGTTGCCTTCCCACTCGCCGTTGATGCCGAACAAGGGATCGGTGAACCAGATGCTGTCGTCGGACTTCACCACGATGTCGTTCGGCGCGTTCAGCCGTTTGCCCTCGAACTTGTCGGCAAGAACCGTGATCTTGCCGTCCTTCTCGGTGCGGGTGATGCGGCGGGTCACGGAGTGCTCGCAGGTGACGAGGCGGCCCTGGCGGTCGCGCGCATTGCCATTGGCGTAGTTGGCGTTGGCGCGGAACACGCTGGTCTGCCCGGTCTTCTCGTCGAACTTCATGATCCGGTTGTTGGGAATGTCCGAGAACAGCAGATAACCGCCCTCGGGGAAATAGGCGGGGCCTTCGGCCCAGCGCATGCCTGTTGCGACCTGCTCGACCGTCGACGAATAGAGCCGGTATTTTCCAAAGCTGGGATCGAGGATCTGGACGGCGGGATCGGGGTAGCGCTGGTTGGGTGTGAACGGAAACGACTGGGCACCGGCGGCGCGGGCCAGAAGTGCGGAAGCCGCCGTCGCACCGGCGCCGACCATGAGACTACGTCGCGTGAAATTCATAACAATCCTCCCTGCTCGATAAAAGGCCGGCGCTTGATGCGCCGGCTCGTTTCTTGACGTGACTTAGCTTCGGCCTAGCGGCCGTTCTTCTTCCGCCATTCCGCGAAGTCGGTGAGTGTCTGCGGATCGGTGGCGGGATAGAGACCGAAGATGCCGCGGCCCTTGCCGACCTCCTCGGTGACGAAGTCCTCGAACGCGGTCATCTCAAAGGTTTCGTTGGCGATCTCGTCGGCGAGATGCGCGGGGATCACGATGACGCCGTCGCTGTCGCCGAGAATGACGTCGCCCGGAAATACCGGCGCATCGCCGCAGCCGATCGGCACGTTGATCTCGATCGCCTGGTGCAGCGTGAGGTTCGTCGGCGCCGAGGGACGATGATGGTAGGCGGGAATGCCGAGCTTGGCGATCTCGGCGGAATCGCGGAAGCCGCCATCGGTGACGACGCCGGCGACGCCGCGCTTCATCAATCGCGTCACCAGGATCGCGCCGGCAGAGGCCGCGCGCGCGTCCTTGCGGCTGTCCATCACCAGCACGCTGCCGGGCGGACAATCCTCGATCGCCTTGCGCTGCGGGTGGGAACGGTCCTTGAAGACGTCGATGGTGTTGAGGTCCTCGCGCGCCGGCATGTAGCGCAGCGTGAAGGCCTCACCGACCATGGTCGGCTGGTCGGCGCCGAGCGGGTGCACATCCTGGATCATCTGGATGCGCAGGCCGCGCTTGAACAACGCGGTGGCGACGGTGGCAGTGGAGACGGATTTGAGTTTTGTGCGGGCGGCTTCGGTGAGTTTTGTCATCGGGCTATCACTCTCTCTTTCGTCATTCCGGGGCATCGCGAAGCGATGAGCCCGGAATCCATAGCCACCATCGTGAGTATGGATTCCGGGCTCGCGCCAAGCGGCGCGCCCCGGAATGACAGGTGGTTAATAAATCGACGGCTCGCCGATCGGCGCGCCGAAATCGGTCTCCAGGAAGTCGAAGTCGCAGCCGTCGTTGGCCTGCTTGATGTGTTTGGTGAACATCCAGCCATAGCCGCGCTCGAAGCGGCGCTCGGGCTGCCTCCAGGCGGCGCGGCGTTTGTCGAGCTCGGCCTCGGGGACATCGAGGTTGATGGTACGCGCGGCGACGTCGAGCGTGATGCGGTCGCCGTTCCGCACCAGCGCCAGCGGGCCGCCGATGTAGGACTCCGGCGAAACGTGCAGGATGCAGGCGCCGTAGCTGGTGCCGCTCATGCGCGCGTCCGAGATGCGCACCATGTCGCGCACGCCCTGCTTCACGAGTTTTGTCGGGATCGGCAGCATGCCCCATTCCGGCATGCCCGGCCCGCCCTGCGGCCCTGCATTGCGCAGGATGAGGATGTGATCCTCGGTGACATCGAGGTTGGGATCGTCGACCGCCTTCTTCATCGACGGATAGTCGTCGAACACCAACGCA
The DNA here is from genome assembly GCF_040547725.1 of Bradyrhizobium sp. LA2.1. Lineage (NCBI taxonomy): Bacteria > Pseudomonadati > Pseudomonadota > Alphaproteobacteria > Hyphomicrobiales > Nitrobacteraceae > Bradyrhizobium > Bradyrhizobium sp. LA2.1. The sequence goes on along the minus strand of NZ_JBEPQI010000055.1, from coordinate 12,634 downwards.
GGCCCGGTGTGCTTGAGGAAGCGCGGCGCGCAGGCGCTCGGCTTGATGACGCAGCCGTCGGGCGCAAGGTTGCCCTTCAGCACGGCGAGCGCGCCTTCCTTGTAGATGGGATTGTCGACGCCGCGGATAACATCGGCGTTGTGCACTTCGGCGCCCTCGATGTTTTCGCCAACGCTCTTGCCGGTAACAGTGATACAGTCCAGATGCAGATGCGGCTTGATCTGGCCCATCAGCGCCGGCAGGCCGCCGGCATAGAAGAAGTCCTCCATCAGATAGGCATCGCCGCTCGGGCGGACGTTGGCGATCACGGGCACCTTGCGGCTCGCCTTCTCGAAATCGTCGAGGCCGATGTCCAGACCGGCGCGGCGGGCCTGCGCGATCAGATGGATGATCGCGTTGGTGGAGCAGCCCATCGCCATGGCCACAGCAATCGCGTTCTCGAAGGCTTTTCGGGTCTGGATCGTCTTCGGCGTCAGATCCTCCCACACCATCTCGACGATACGGCGGCCGCATTCAGAGGCCATGCGGATGTGGTTGGCGTCCGCGGCGGGAATCGAGGAGGCGCCGGGCAGCGTCATGCCAATCGCTTCCGCAATCGCGGTCATGGTCGAGGCCGTGCCCATAGTCATGCAGGTGCCGTAGCTCCGCGCGATGCCGGCTTCGATATCGAGCCAATCCTTGTCGGAGATCTTGCCGGCGCGCCGCTCGTCCCAATATTTCCAGCCGTCCGAGCCGGAGCCCAGCGTCTTGCCCTTCCAATTGCCGCGCAGCATCGGTCCCGCCGGCAGATAGATCGCCGGGATGTTCATCGAGGTCGCACCCAGCAGTAGCGCCGGGGTGGTCTTGTCGCAGCCGCCCATCAGCACCACGCCGTCGACGGGATGGCTGCGCAACAGCTCCTCGGCGTCCATCGCCAGCAGATTGCGGTAGAGCATGGTGGTCGGCTTCAACAGCGATTCCGACAGCGACAGCGCCGGCAGCTCCAGCGGCAGGCCGCCGGCCATCAGGATGCCGCGCTTGACGTCGTCGACGCGCGACTTGAAGTGCATGTGGCAGGGCTGCGCGTCCGACCAGGTGTTGAGGATCGCGATAATCGGGCGGTCCTTCCACTCCTCCGGGGCGTAGCCCATCTGCATGGTGCGGGAGCGATGGCCGAACGAGCGGAGGTCGTCGGGCGCGAACCAGCGCGCGCTACGGAGCTGGTCGGGCGTGATTTTCTTCTTGGTCATGATTGGGTGCCCCATTTCTGCACGGTGTTCCGCTCGATGGCGCGGAAGATCAGGTTCTCGACAAAAAGCCCGATGATAATCACCGTCAAGAGGCCCGCGAACACTGCGGGTATGTCGAGGAGGTTGCGGTTCTCGAAGATGAACCAGCCAAGCCCGCCCTGGCCCGAAGACACGCCGAACACCAGCTCGGCCGCGATCAGGGTACGCCATGCAAAGGCCCAGCCGATCTTGAGGCCGGTAAGGATCGAGCCGAAGGCGGCGGGAATCAGGATCTTGGCCACGTAGGGCAGCCCGCGCAGGCCGTAATTGCGGCCGACCATGCGCAGCGTGTTGGACACGCTCTTGAAGCCGGAATGGGTGTTGAGCGCGACCGGCCACAGCACCGAATGGATCAGCACGAAGACGAGGCTGCCATTGCCGAGGCCGAACCAGATCAACGCGAGCGGCAACAGCGCGATCGCCGGCAACGGGTTGAACATCGCCGTGACCGTTTCCAAGAAGTCGGTGCCGATCCGCGTCGAGATGGCGAGCACGGTGAAGATCGCGGCGAGTACGATGCCGGCCGAATAGCCCATGAAAAGGACTTTCAGCGAAGCCCAGGCGCGCATCGGAATGGTGCCGTCTTTCACGCGGTCCCAAAGCGTCACGATGGTGTCGTGCAGCGTTGGAAACAGCAGCGGATTGTCGAGGGCGACGCCATAGGCTTCCCAGACCGCCGCCAGAAACAGGATGATGACGGTCTTGCGGACAAAACCGTCGTTCCACAACAGCTCCGGCACGCTCAGCTTGCGCTCGACCTCGCCCGCACCGCCGGTCGCGGCGACCGACGCGTCACGCAGCAATATTCTCGCTTCGCCCATGACAGGCTCCCCTAGTGCGACGTGGCTTCGGCGGCGAACAGGAGATCGTGGATCTCCTTCTCCAGCCGGCCGGCGCTGCCGTCTCCATTCGAGACCTTGTCGACGTCGACCACCTCGGCCTTGACGCGGCCGGGATGCGGCGACAGCAGCAGGATGCGGTTGCCGATGCGGATCGCTTCCGCGATGGAATGGGTCACGAACAGCACCGTGAATTTGGTCTCGTTCCAGAGCTGGAGCAGCTCGTCCTGGCAGGTGCGGCGCGTCAGCGCGTCGAGCGCGGCGAACGGCTCGTCCATCAGCAGGATATCGGGCTCCATCGCCATGCCGCGCGCAATCGCGACGCGCTGCTTCATGCCGCCGGACAGCGTGTGCGGATAGGCGTCGACGACGCGGGTGAGGCCGACCTTCTCGATATAGGCCCGTGCCCGCGCCTCGGCGTCCTTGCGCGACAATTTTCGCGCGGTCAGCAGCGGGAACATCACGTTGGCAAGCACGCTCTTCCAGGGCAGCAGCTGGTCGAACTCCTGGAAGATCATCATGCGGTCGGCGCCGGGACCATGGATCTCGCGATCGTTGATGGTCATCCGGCCTTCGCTCGGCATCATGTAGCCGCCGACGGCCTTGAGCAGGGTCGACTTGCCGCAGCCGGACGGCCCGAGCAGCACGAAGCGGTCGGACCTGTCGACGGTGAAGCTGACCCTTTCGGTGGCGGTGACGACGGCGCTGGAGGTCTTGTAGCGCAGCGTCACGGAGCTGACGTCGAGCAGCGCCATCAGTTGCCCTTCAGGTCGTGCGCGACGGGGAGATAATAGTCGGTCCAGGCCTTGGGCTGCATCTTCAGCGTGCCGGTCCTGTACAGATGGGCCGCGAATTTCATCGTGCCCTGCGGCTCGAGATTCCACTCCATCATGCCGGGCTCCTTCAGGAGATCGAGCAGCTCTTCCACCGAGGTCTTGTCACCGGTGATCTCCTTGTAGATCTCGACCGCCTGTTTGGTGTCGCTGCGGATCAGATCCTGCGCTTCCTTGGTGGCATCGCGCACCGCCTGGATGATCTTCGGATTGGCATCGGCGAATTTCGTCGTGGTGAAGAACTGCGCCTGGCTCAGCGGACCGCCCATCACGTCGGGCGAGTTCAGCACGACATGGGCGCCCGGCACGTTCTTCAGCTCCAGGAAGGTGAAAGGCGGGATCGAGAAGTGGGTGTGCACCTCGTGCTTGGGATTGGACAACGCCGCATAGGCGTCGGGATGGCCGAGCTGCACGGTGTTGGCGTCGAGCTTCGACCATTGGTCGGCGCCGAACGCCTCCGCAGCCGCGATCTGCAGCACGATCGCCTGCGTCGAAACCTTCACCGTCGGCACCGCGATCTTGTCGCTCGGACCGAAATCCTTGATCGACTTGATGTTGGCGTCGCGGCTGATCAGCGTCATCGGCTGCGCCGAGGTCGCGACGATGCCCTTCACGCCGCCGCGGGTGCGGTCCCACAGCAAAAGAAGATTGCCGGTGCCGGTGTTGAGGATGTCGACGCCGCCGGCGAGCAGCGCATCGGTCTGCGCGCCGCCGCCGGAAAAGGTCACCCATTTGGTGGTGACGCCGGGTACACCGAGCGAAGCTGCGTGCTTCTCGATCAGCTTCTGCTTTTCCATGATGTGGCTCGGCATGTAGAAGATGCCGGGCTGGCGCGACAGCGAGATCTCGGATTTCTGCTGCGCATGCGCCGCGGATACTGGCAGGACGGTTGCGGCGATCAGGGCGGCAGCCGCAAGCTTGCTACGAAGATGCTTGATCATTGTTGTGTGTTTCCTCCGGCCAGCGTCGAGCTGCGTTGACCCTGCTGATGCACTAATATATTAGTGCATCAAAGGCAAGCCCGCGGGACCCGCCATGGAAGCAACCGATACCGCGCCGCGCGCGGCACGACCCGCAAAAGCCGTTTCAAGGCTCGACCGCGCCCGCCAGGCGGCGCCGCAGGTGTTCGAGCGGCTGCGCAATGCGATCATCGCCCTGGAACTGCCGCCGGGCGCGCCCCTGTCACGCGCCGAGCTTGCCGGCCAGTTCGGCGTCAGCTCGACACCGGTGCGCGATGCGCTGATGCGGCTGGAGGAGGAAGGGCTCGTCGACGTGTTTCCGCAGCACGCGACCGTGGTCAGCCGGGTCGACGTCGGCCGCGCCGAGCAGGCCCATTTCCTGCGCCAGGCGCTGGAGCTCGAAATCGTCCGGATGCTCGCGGAACAGCATGACCAGGCCCTGGTCATCCGTCTTGACCACGCGATCGCGCTCCAGCAGCAATTCGCCAAGGCCGGGGACTTCGAGAGCTTCATCGCCGGCGACAATGATTTTCACGCCCAGCTCTACGCCGCCGCCGGAAAGCAAGACCTGTGGACGCTGGTGCGCAGCCGCAGCGGGCATATCGACCGGCTGCGCCGGCTGCATCTGCCCTCGCCCGGCAAGGCCCAGAACATCGTCCGCCACCACAAGCTGATCACGCGCGCGATCGAGGCCGGAGACGCTGACGCCGCGCAACAGCATCTGCGCAAGCACCTGTCGGGCACGCTCAGCGAGCTCGACAAGATCCGGAGCCACCATCCCGAATACCTGACCGATTAGGCCCGCGACACGATCCGGGCGTGGGTCAGGGACCGCATGTGCACGTAAGCATGCATATGGCCGACCTCGCCGGAATCGCGCGAGGCGGACAAGGTGTCGGCCGCGAAGTGCTTGCAGGCCGGACGGAAACCGCGCAACAATTTCGCATTTGATGCTTTGATTTGGGGTCGCTGGAACGCCCCATCCGGCCCGGAGGGTTTCAGACGTGGCCAACATCCTGATTGTGGATGACGACCCGGCCGTGCAGATCACGATCCGGCTGATCCTGGAGAGGGCCGGCCATCACGTCACCGCCGCCGGCGACGGCCACACGGGGCTTGCGCTGTTCGAGGCGAGCCGGTTCGACCTCCTGTTCCTCGACATATTCATGCCCGGCATGGACGGACTGGAGACGATGCGCCACATCCGGGTGCTGCAGCCGGCCCTTCCGATCATCGTCATTTCCGGCCGCGCCGTCGCCCCGGACGCGTATGCCGAGCCGGACTTTCTGAAGATGGCGACCAAGCTCGGCGCGGTCGCAAGTCTGCAGAAGCCGTTCCGGCCGGACGCCCTGCTCGCCGCTGTCGACGGCTGCCTCACATCCGCGCCACAAGCCAATGCCGCCTCCGGCAGCCGATGACGGGGCGATCCGTGTTGCAGCGTAGCAGGACATTCGGGACCGCTCGCGACGCGGCGCGAAGGCCGATATGACCCTCGCGACCCGGCTGGCCATCGCAATGATCCTGCTGGTCGCGGCTGCGGTCGCCGCTGTCGGATGGCTGAGCCATTACAGCCTGGAGCAAGCCTTCCTGCCGCGCGTGCTCGACCGTATCGAGGGCCACTCGCGGCTCCTGGCCTCGCAACTCGAAGCGCATGTGAACGGCGCCCGCGCCGACGTTGCGACGTTCCGCTCCCGTGCCGCCGCGCGCGGCATGATCGATGCCCATTTCAACGACGGGGTCGATCCGGTCGACCACCTCTCGGAGAAGACCTGGCGCGACCGGTTGCTGACGCGCCTCGTGGCCGACGTCGGCGCCAACCCGGCCTACGCAAAATTCCGTATCATCGGTGCCGACGGCGTCGAGTATCTGCGCGTCGACCGCTCCGGCCCGAACGGAGCGGTGCGAGCAGTTCCCGACGATGCCTTGCAGAACAAGGGCGAGCGCTCCTTCTTCCAGGCGGCGATCAAGCTGGCAGAAGACCAGGTCAGCGTCTCCCCGGTCGAACTGGACGTCGACGACGGCGTGGTTCAGATGCCCTATGTTCCGACCTTGCGCGTCGCGGCGCCCCTGTTTGGGTCCGATCACCGGCTGTTCGGCATCGTCGTCATCAATGTCGACATGCGCCAGGTGTTCGACCGGATCAGGATATCGATCCGGAACGGTGAAGCGGTCTATTTGGTCGGCCGTAGCGGCGACTATCTCGTGCATCCGGATCGCACCCGCGAGTTCGGTTCGCAACTGGGGACGCCAACACGCTGGCAGGACGACTTCCCCTATTTCGCAGCCATCACCGGATCGACGCTGGGCGCGACCCAGGTCGTACCGGGCAGTGACGGCAAGCCGAGCGGCACCGCGATCGCGCCCGCAATCCTGGCCGAGGACCAGTGGGTCGGTGTCATGCGCGTCGTGCCCAACGCCGTTTTCATGGCGCCGGCCGTCACCATCGAGAAATCGACCATCACGATCGGCCTCATCGCGGTGCTGGTCGCCGCCATACTGGCCGTGCTGCTGGCGCGGTCGTTGACCCGGCCGATCGGGCAGCTCACTGCGGCGGTCGAGTGGCTCGGTCGGGACAATTCCATCAGAATTCCAACCGACGCCCCCGGCGAGACCGGTGTGCTGGCGCGGGCATTTGCCCGTCTGATCGATGAAATGCGGGCGAAGACGGCAGCGCTGGAGCATGAGGTCGAGGAGCGGCGGCGCACCGAGGCCGCGCGCGACCAGCTTGCCGTCCGCGAACGCCTGTTCAGCGCGGCCGTCGAATCCTCCGACGATTCGATCGTTATGCAGACGCTCGACGGCATCATCATCGGCTGGAATGCGGCGGCCGAGCGCCTCTACGGCTATACGGCCGAGGAAGCGGTCGGACAGCCGACCTTGATCCTCCTGCCACCCGATCGCCGCGAAAAGGGCAAGGACTATCTGCGGCGGATTGCGACGGGCGAGCGGATCGAGCATTTCGAAACGGTGCGCCTGCGCAAGGATGGCAGTCCGGTCGAAATCTCGGTGAGCCTGTCACCGATCAGGGACGATTCGGGCGAGATCATCGGCGCGTCCGGCACGGCGCGCCGCCTGACCGACGCGCGACGGACCGAGCGCGCGCTGCAACAGCAGATCGAGGAACGGCGGCAGCTGTTCGACGCCTCGGAAGATCTGATCATGATCATGGGTTCGCGGGGCCATATCGTGCAGGTCAGCCCGAGCAGCCAGGCCGTGCTCGGCTACCCGCCGGACGAGATGATCGGCCGCAGCGGCGTCGATTTCATCCATCCCGCGCATCTCGAGCAATCCCGCGAGGAGATGCGCGCGCTCCGGCGCGGCGGGCACCCCAGGCTCGCCGACACCCGCTGCATCCACAAGGACGGACGCGAGGTCTGGCTGTCCTGGCTCGGCAACTGGTCAGATCAGGCCAAACGCTTCTTCTTCGTCGGACGCGACATGACCGAGGCGAGGCGCGCGGAAGAGTCCTTGCGCGAAAGCGAGCTGCTCGCGCGCAATATCGTCGAGACCGCGCTCGACGCCTTCGTCCAGACCGACGAGCGCAGCACCATCCTGAACTGGAGCTCGCGGGCCGAGGAGCTGTTCGGCTGGCGGCGCGACGAAGCGCTGGGCAGGAATGGGGTCGACCTCATCGTCGCCGAGAGCGAGCGGGAGCGGGTCAAGGCCGGCCTCGCGCGCTTCCTCGAGTCCCAGGACGGCCAGACGCTCAACCGCCGCCGCGAGCTCACGGTTCGCCGTCGCGACGGCAAGGAATTCAGGGCCGAGCTGAGCGTCACGGCGCTGAAACGCCGCGAAGGCATTCTGTTCAACGTGTTCTACCGCGACCTCACCGACAAGATCGCGTCCGAGGAGCGCATCCGCCACGCCGACAAGATGGAGGCTGTCGGCCAGCTCACCGGCGGCGTGGCGCATGACTTCAACAACATCCTCACCGTCATCACCGGGACGATCGAGATCCTGGCCGACGCGGTGGCGAAGGAGCCGGAGCTTGCGGCGATCACGAAGATGATCGACGAGGCCGCCGGGCGTGGCGCCGAGCTGACCCAGCACCTGCTCGCCTTCGCGCGCAAGCAGCCGCTCCAGCCGCGCGAGGTCGACATCAACGCACTGATCATCGACACCGCAAAGCTGTTACGCCCGACGCTGGGCGAGCAGATCCAGATCGAATCGGTGTTCGAGGACGAGAGCTGCGTCGCGATCGTCGACCCGAACCAGCTCACCACCGCGATCCTCAACCTCGCACTCAATGCCCGCGACGCCATGCCCGGCGGCGGCAAGCTGATCGTGGAGACCGGCGCCGCCTATCTCGACGAGGTCTATGCCAGCGTCAACGACGTCAGGCCCGGACACTATGTGCTGATCGCCGTGAGCGACACCGGCACGGGCATTCCTGCGCACATGCTGGCCCGGGTGTTCGATCCGTTCTTCACCTCGAAGGGACCGGGCAAGGGCACCGGGCTCGGGCTTTCGATGGTCTACGGCTTCATCAAGCAGTCTACGGGCCACATCAAGATCTACAGCGAGGAAGGCCACGGGACCACGATCAAGATGTATCTGCCGCCCGGCAAGACGGCCGCGGCCGTGGGCGAAGGCGTGACGCCGTCGACGATCGAGGGCGGACACGAGACGATCCTCGTGGTCGAGGACGACCGGCTGGTGCGCGACTACGTGCTGGCGCAGCTGCATTCGCTCGGCTACGTCACCTTGCAGGCCGCGAACGCCGCGGAGGCGCTCGCGATCGTCGCCACCGGCAAGCCGTTCGACCTGCTGTTCACCGACGTCATCATGCCCGGCAAGTTGAACGGACGGCAGCTTGCCGACGAGGTGTCGAAGACGCGTCCCGACCTCAGGGTGGTCTACACCTCAGGCTATACGGAGAACGCGATCATCCATCACGGCCGGCTGGATTCAGGTGTGCTGCTGCTGGCGAAGCCGTATCGCAAGTCCGATCTGGCGCGGATCATCCGCAAGGCGCTGAGCAGTTGAGGAACCGTGTCCCGGACAAGGCGCAGCGTGCAACGCTGCGGCGCAGAGCCGGGACCCAGAACTGTCAGCCGTGACATTGGAGAGATGGGCCCCGGCTCAGCAGCGCATCATTGCATGACGCGCTGCGTCCGGGGCACGAGAGAGATGGCCAGTCGCGTTACGACGCGCGCTGGGCCGCGGTCATCACGATGCGGATCAGATCGGCGGCGTTGCGCGCCCCGAGCTTCTTCATGATGTTGGCGCGATGGTCCTCGATGGTGCGTGGGCTGATGCCGAGCGTGCGGCCGGCCTCCTTGTTGGACGCACCGGAAGCGAACTGCTCGAGCACCTCGCGCTCACGCCGCGTCAACGGCTCGCGTCCGGGGAAGTGCAGCGAAGAGAATTTCGGCGATACGCTCTCTGCCTGCCTGCGTGCATAGGCTCCGATCGCCTCGTCCAACCGGCCGACGATCTCGCTGCCGCGGAACGGCTTTTCGATGAAATCGAGCGCGCCGCTCTTGATGGCGCCCACCGCCATCGAGATGTCGCCCTGCCCGGAGATCATGAAGATCGGCGCCGGATAATCTTCGCCCTGCAGTTCCTTCAGAATGTCGAGGCCCGACTTTCCGGGAATGTGCACGTCGAGCAGGATCGCAGCCGGCGTACGGTTCCGCGCGACGGAGAGCAGCGCTGCGCCGTCCGCAAAACAGATCACCTCATAACCCGCCGCCTTCAACACCATCGACAAGGTGTCGCGAACCGCAGGGTCGTCGTCGACCACGAAGATTTCACCACGAGAGGTTTGCTCGGCCATGTGCCACATCCAGTTGGCATTACGGACTCGCGTCCGCGCCAACCGTTATGGCGTTCGGCGCGGATTCGGCCCACCCGTATTTGTACGGGACATAGACTTAACGCACAAGTAGCGGCATTGCGCCTAATTGCAGGAGACGGAGAATATCCATGCTAAATTTGGCCGATACGCTGCCGCTGGTCGCAACATCCGAGGCCGACAGCCAACGATTGATCGCCGCCGACCTTCGCTTGCTGATCGCGCAGATCGAGACCAGTATGCGCCGGATCGCCGCAGCCATGGATCAAGAACACAGCAACGATCCGGAAGGTTCCGCCGACGTCTTCATACTCGACGACGTCACGCCGCGTTATGCCACCGCGAACGCCGCTCTCAACGCCTGCCGGACAGGCCTCGGCCACGCCCTGCAATACCTGTCTGAATCCGGCAATCCGGCTTGAATTGCGACCGGCGCGGCGCAGTGCCCGCGTCCGATCGCATGGCAGCTCCGCGCCTCAGGCGCGGTGCCGTTCCACGATCGCGTCGGTAGCGACGCCGCCCCAGGTGTGGATCGCCGGCAGCCCCATTGCGGTCTTGCCGAGATTGGCGAGGCTGATCCGCAGCGCGGCGAGATCGAGCGGCTTCGGCAGGCCCTGGAGCTGGATCCCGACGGAACGAGCGAAGCTGCGGGCGGCGCTGCGGCGCTTGCCGTCCATACCGCTGATGACGATCACGTGGCCTGCGAATTTCGCCGCCGCCATCTCGCGCAGCACGTCGATGCCGTCGCCATCCTCCAGCACGAGATCGAGCGTCACGCAGTCGAAGCGGGCGGCGCGGAGCTTCTCGATCGCCTCGGCGACGGACGGCGCCACCGTGACTTCATGGCCGGCCTGCCTGGCGGCGACCGTGATCAGGCTGCGCTGCGTGGCGTCGTCGTCGACCACCAGGAGCTGAAGCGCACGCCGCTCGGCGACGTCGGGCAGATTTGACGGGATGGGGGAGAGGGAACTTCGGGGCATTGCCGTATCCTGAGATTGAGACGGGTAATTGCTACACGGCTCGCGCTTAGGCCACGTAAAGCCGGTGCGGCGAATTCGTCCGGATGTTTTAGCAAATATGAACCAACGTCTCGGAAAACGGCGGCGGGCCGCGCGGGACGAGGCCTATTTGGCGATCACGCTGCCTCGTCACGGCCGCCGGCGGCGCCGCGCTTCTTCCGGTTCTTGCCGCGCAGGAACTGGATGTCCATTTCGGCGCCGTTGACGCGCACCAGCTCGCAACGGCGATAGGCGAGCCCGGTCGACGACAGCAGCAGGAAGAATTCCTTCAGGTTCAATCCCTGGATCGAACCATCCACCGTGAGGATGGCGTCGGTGTCGGAAATCGCATTGAGCTTGCAGTCGCGCCGCCACGTGCCGTCGATCGCCATGATGCAGACATCATAGCCACGACTGAACGTGACGCGCTCCGCGCCCTTGCCATCCTCTGCCATGCCTATCGTCCTGCCAACACCGCCATGCGCGGCGGCGCGGCGCCGGCGAGAGCCGGTTTGGTTGCCGCTGCACGCGGATCGTTCGGCTTGTAGAGGCCGCGACGATCCGGGATCGGCCTGAACGTGTCGGTCAATCCGACCACGGTTTCGGCTGCACCCAGCACCAGGAAGCCGTCTCCCTCGATCTGGCGGGCCAGGCGGTTGAAGATGTTGATCTTGGTGTCCTGGTCGAAATAGATCAGCACGTTGCGGCAGAAGATGACGTCGAAGGTGCCGAGCTGGGCAAAATCATGCAGCAGGTTGAGCTGCCGGTGCTGGATCATCGCGCGCAGCTCGGGATTGATCTGCCACGTCTCGCCGGTCTGCTTGAAATATTTCATCAGCATCTGGATCGGCAGGCCGCGCTGCACCTCGAACTGGCTGTAGATGCCGGCCTTGGCCTTCTCGAGCACCTCCTGCGACAGGTCGGTGGCGATGATCTCGACGCGCCAGCCGGTCAGGGCCGCGCCCATCTCCTTCAAGCACATCGCAAGCGAATAGGGCTCCTGCCCGGTCGAGCCGGCGGCGCACCAGATGCGCACGCTCCGTCGGCCGGCGCGCGCCTTGATGACCTCAGGCATGATGGTATCGCGGAAATGATCGAACGGGACCTTGTCGCGGAAGAAGAAGGTCTCGTTGGTGGTCATGGCTTCGACCACGCTGGTGACGAGCGCGCTCGAGCCGCCCTGCAGCTTCTGCACGAGCTCGCCGATCCCGGAGAGCCCGGCCTTGCGGGCGAGCGGCAACAGCCGGCTTTCGATCAGATATTGCTTGTCTGCGGACAGGTCGAGCCCGGAATGATCCCTCAGGAACTTACGCAGATACTCATACTCGGTCGGGGTCACGGATAGCCTCTCGGAAGCTGTACTGGGGACACTCTGGCTCAAACGCTCGGGCCAGATACTCAGACCATGGCTTGTCCGACCGGGATCAAGCCGACTTCAGCGAATTTGTCGGCGATGATGTCTTTATCGAAGGGCTTCATAATGTACTCGTTGGCGCCGCCGCTGAGCGCCTGGGCGATATGAGCCACGTTGTTCTCGGTGGTGCAGAACACCACCTTCGGCTGGTCGCCGCCGGGCAGGCGGCGCATGTGGCCCATGAACTCGAAGCCGTCCATCACGGGCATGTTCCAGTCGAGCAGCACCGCATCGGGCAACTGCCGCTGGCAGATCTCCAGCGCCTTCGAGCCGTCCTCGGCCTCGGTAACTTCGAATTCCAGGCCTTCCAGGATCCGGCGCGCGATCTTTCGCACGACGCTGGAATCATCGACCACCAAACATGTCTTCATTTTGGTTCTCCGGCTTCGATGTTTCGGTTAGCTCAGGCAGCCATTTGCACTTCGGTTTTAAGCTCGAGGACGCGATCGACGTCGAGGACGACCATGAGCTGGCCGTCGAGGCGGTGGACGCCGCCGGCGAGCTTGGCCATGCGGGGATCGAGGTT
>NZ_JBEPQI010000054.1:0-20715 GCF_040547725.1 Bradyrhizobium sp. LA2.1 | reverse complement strand
TTGCTACTCGCTACGACAAACTTGCCAGAAACTTCTTGGCCGCCGTCCACCTCGCCGCTCTCGTCGCTTATTGGATCAATTGAGTCTGAACCCTACGGTACCGGCAGTCGTCGTCCGTCTTGGCGTCGCCTGAAGGCGATGTCTGCGAGCGACGGTCAGGACGACGCCTTCCATTGCATCATCCGGCCAAGGAAAAGCAGAGACCAGTTAAGTGCCGTAAAAACGTGAAAATCAGCGATTTTTGCGCATCCGTTTAGATTTTTAAACGTTTAAAGCTGGAGAACGGAGAGAATACGGTCGACAACGGCGCTGCTGGAATGTGAATTCTGGCCGGTGATTATGCGCTCGCCCTCGACGTGCGGCGAACCGCGGACGCCGCGCGTGCATATTGCTCCTAATCCTTCGAGCGTCTGCTCGAGGGGCTCGAGTGAATGCGGCGGTGCATCGGTGAATTGGCGATCAATTTCCAGCGGCGCGGCAACTTTTCTGCCTTGAAGTAGAAGTTTGCCGTCGGAACCTCGAGCGTTCATTAGAGCCGACAAGCCGAGGCCAACGAATCCCATAGGTCTTCCTGCTTCGAACAGCGCTTCGAGCAGAGCCCTCGAACTTTCGTCGGTCGCGAGGTCAAATAGGGCGCCCGGCCCGCCCGGGTAGAAGACGGCATCGAAATCGTCCGCGAAGAGCTTCGGCAGTGCGACCGTGTCCTCCAGACAGGAGCGGGCATCCCTGTCCTGCCGGAAGCGAGCGATAAGATGCTCGTTATGATGGTAACCCCTGACATGGGGCGCAGCAGACACCACCCCGCCGGCAGGCGAAGCGAAAACGACCTCGATACCTGCGTTCATGAATCCATAGAAAGCAACCGCAGCATCTTCAGTACAATAGCCGGAGCGTTGACGACGATGATGTATCCATCCGATCGACGTAACAACAATAGCGACTCGCAAGCCGGCGCCTCCCGTGGGTCTCAATGGAGAGACGCGACCGCGGAGTCTCCCAGGATCACCATCTCCCGGGGGCGGAGGGAGGGCGAGTAAAAACCTGTAAGAAAATGAAATACGAAAGATGGGAGACCATTTACTTCGTCGGAAGGACGGATTGTTCCGGATTTCGCGAAATCCGATGGGCTTGCTGCCGGCGGACAAAACGATCTCCCGACAACCCGGCTTCATTTATTGGCAAAAAATGCAGGTGAGATCGTGCATATCGTGTGCACGGCACTACCTGTCGGAGATCGTTTCTCCGAGTGCGCAGCCCGACTGGCTATGGCCGCGACTTCGAAGCTCCCGGACCTCTTGCAGCGTAACCTTCGCGCGAGTTGCCCATGCCGAAGATGACTGCTTCTCCGCCAGCTCTATGGATCTTTGGAGCAGTCTCTCGGCTTGCTCGAAATCGGGTGAATGGCCACTCGCGAGGGTCAGCGCTTTTATCCTGAGCATTTCGGGAACTTGGACGAACTCGGAGTTGCTTTCAGCCTGGTCGAGTGCCCAGTCAATCGCAGTCAACGCCTCATTTAACTTGCCTTCAATGAACAGCCCCTCGGCAAGTGCACTGGCGAAGACTGCAGTTAGCATTTGATATCGGGCTTCGCGGAGCGAGGCCAAGCTGTCTTGCAACTCTTCAATGCTGGACGCGGTCGATCCCAAGTACATATTCACCTGGGCCTTCAAACCGCGCGCGGCGAACTGATATGGGACGAGCGAATGGCGGTTGGCCGTCTCATGCAACTCGTCGATCATCCGACCGGCAAGGTCCCAATCGCGGTTCCAAATGGGGACGAATGCCATCCAAAGAAGCGAGAATCCGAGGATAACGGGATGGCCGATCGAGCGCGCTTCGACCATCGCGCTTTCGAGCGTTGCGATCGCCTCGTCTGTGCAACCGTTCAGCCAAAGCGCTCTTGCAAAGCCGCATAGCGCACGCATGTGGCTGTGAATTCCCAGGTCCCCCCCTCTGGCCACTCGAAAAGTTTTATCGAAGGCGGAGGCTGCTCGGAAGTGTCTCAGGGCCTCCGATTGCTTTCCCATCATGTGGAAGGACAGCCCTAACAGCCGGTCCGCGATTACAGGCGTTGCAGTGTCGCCGGCTGTCTCACTTACCCGCTTGCTTTGCTGCGCTAATTCCAGGGCTTCTTTGAAGCTGCCAAGCCTTAGAAGATACAAGTGGAGAGCACCGAATATCTGGAACTGCATATCCAGATCGCCGAGCTTCTCCGCCAATTCGAGGGCACGCCTGAGCGCCTGCCCGACCACCTCGCCGTTGCCTTGGGTGAGAACGGTCGCGCATCCGAATGCAGTTTGGAGCTTCATTTCGAGCTGGGTGCCAAGCTGTTCGTCTGTCAGGCAAGAACGGCCACGTTCGGCCCAAGTGCGACATTCTGCGAGCAGAGCCAGATCGATAAACAGAAGCGACGCCTCTGCAGCCAATTCGACACCAAGCGCGGCATCTCCTTCGTCAGAGAACGTCCAATCGAGTGCAGCACGAACGTCGTCGATGTACTGCGCGTGGTTCTCCCGTAGGGGCCTTCGTATTTTGTGGAGATAATGACGCGCGTGACGTCCTCTGACTTCTGGTTCTTCCTCGCGTTGCGCGAGTTGCTCCCGAAGATAGAAACGCGTCGTATCCATGAGACGATATTGGCCAACGGTACGGCAACCGTCGAAACTGACGAGCGATTTCCGGACCAGGCGGGCCAACACTTCGGCGATCTCCGCCTCAGCCAGACCGTCGCACGCTACAACAGCGGCGGCGGCTTCAAGTGAAAACCCTCCTTTGAATACACACATTGGACGCAAGATGACGCATTCTTCCACTGAAAGGAGAGCAAAGCTCCAGTCGAGCATCGCCCTCAGCGTCTGGTGACGCGGAAGCGCGGTCCTGCGGCCGCGCGTCAGCAGCTTCAGGCGGTCATCGAGCATCTCTGCGATGCCTCGGACCCCATACACATCGACGCAGCTTGCCGCCAGTTCGATTGCAAGGGCTACACCATCGAGCTTTCGGCATATGTCCGAAACCAGGGGCGCATCTTCATTCTGAAGCTCGAAGCCATAGAAGCTGGATGTAGCCTTGTCGACGAACAACTGAACCGCGGAAAAGCGCATGACATCTGCTGACGTCGGCGCAACATCTTCACCTGGCACTTCTAGTGGCTGGATTTGGTGCACATATTCACCCTCCACGCGCAGGGTTTCCCTGCTGGTGGTGATGATATGGATGGAGGGAGCATTTAAATAGAGCTTTTCCGCGATCTCTGCTGCCATGTCCAAGAGATGTTCGCAGCAGTCGAGCACAATGAGCGCCGTTTTCGCTCGAAGAACACGGACGAGCCGGTCCGGCGAGTCCGAAGAGTCCAGAACTGCGTCGAATGCTGAGCCTATGACGCTTGGAATGAGCTTTTCATCGGTCAAGCGGCTGAGGTCGATGAAATAGATGTCCTCGCTGAAGATACTCCGAAGCGAATCGGCTGCGGCGATCGCGACGGTTGTCTTTCCGATCCCGCCGGGTCCGACCAAGGTTACGAAACGACGCGAGGTTACCTGTTGAACGACGGCCTCGACTGTTTGTTGGCGTCCGACCATTCGCGCGGCTCGCGGCGGAAGATCGTGGCCGCGGGCAACAGCCGGCGGTCTCGGACCCGGTCCGGAGCTCCGGGAAACCGGCGCCACAAACGAATAGCCCCTTCCCGAAATGTTCGTGATGTACCGCGCGCCGCCTATCCCGTGTCCGAGACTCTTCCTCAGTGCCGCCACCTGCACACGCAGGCTTGCCTCATCGACGGCCATGCCAGGCCAAGCCTTGGCTAAGAGGTCTTTCTTGCTTACGATTTCACCGGCGCGGTCGATCAGAGCGATCAGAACATCGAGCGCCCGGCCACCCAGAGGCGCTTCTCGGCCGTCTTTCTCGATCTGCCGGGTCAACCGATTTAGCCGATACGGTCCAAAGGCCCACCAATCAGAAGTGTCATCCAACTGGCTCACGAAACCAGCCTTGGCGCGCACGAAAACATTGCCACAATCAGAGTGATTGGAATTGCGTCGGCGTACATTGATGTGTCTGTCGAAACAATGAACCCACGCGTTGTGTCCATCAGCTTTCTAACTTGGCGTTCACGGATCATTGGCGCGAAATTCACTTTTTCCTTTTATCTTAGCCCGGTTCATCGGTGGGCTATACGTTCGTATAATTAATCAGAAGCGATCCAGACGGCGGCCTCGAAACATTCTATGGAAGGGAAACCTGCCCTCATTTTTCACGAGGCCGATCAGCCCGGACATGAGGCGTCATGGGAAATGGCTTGGAGCCGACTTTCGGCAAATTGAGCGTTCGCGGCAACATTGGTAAAGCGTAGGAGCCAGGAGAAATCGCGATGGCCGACCGCGGGGCATCAGCTAACTGGATCGTCTACAGTTTCGGGCCGTTTGAGCTCCATCTTTCTGAACGACTCCTCGAAACGATGGCCGTCTGGTTCGGATGGGTAGCGCGCGCTAGATATTGTTGTTGCCTTAGTTGAGCGCGCGGGGACGACCGTAGCAACTCAGGAATTGATAACTGTTGTCTGTCCGAACACGATTGTTAAAGAGACTGGGCTTCGTGGCCGCAGCGTGTGCGACACCGTCGAGGACGGGCCAGTGAAATAGGAGCCTAGCCACCACCAGTCGCCGTTTGCGTGGAAACCAAACGCCGAGCGGTTGTCACCCGAGGCGATCGCCTCTGCCTGACTTTCAAGTCGCCGGCGTGGCGTGCCTGGTCGCAGCAATAGCAATATTGCTGGTTGAGCGGCGCAATTCCGATGCAGGGTTCGCCGCTTCTGCGGAATGAGTTGAGCCTATAGAGATCCTTCAACTGCAAACGACGTCCGTCCGAAGGGATGGCGCCGTTTGTAGTCGTGCCAGCTCCCTACTTGGCTGCGATCCGCGATCCCGTGAGCTAGAGTTGTTCAGACGACTTCGGTCGTGACCGGAATGTTATTTCTTGTCGCCTTGGAATAGGTGCAGATTTGCTCGTGGGCTATCTTAACGAGCTTTTCAGCAGTTTCCAGATCAACGCCTTCGACGTGTGTTTTGAGGTGCACCGCGAGATTGTAACCGGTTTTCTCGTCCACGTTCAGCTTGACGTCCGCCGTCACGGTAATCGGTCCCGTTTTGATCTTCTGCAGAAAGGCAGCGTATTCGACCGATCCGCCAAAACAGGCGGAATAACCAGATGCAAAAAATTGCTCGGGGTTGCTGGCGCCAGCTTTACCTGGGCCGCCAACGCTCTTTGGAATCGACAGATCTGCCTTCAACAGGCCGTCGCTCGTTTCGACATGCCCATTGCGGCCACCGATCGTTGTAGCGTGTGCTATATACTCTGCCATATCTGAAATCCCTGTTGGCGTAGCTTGACTTAGCTCTCGCGAAGACGCGTGCGACTGACGCAAATCGCTCGGCCCTGGCAATAGATGAAGGCGCACTGCATCTTTAAATTATACATTGGTGTACGTCGCGCCGCCCGCGCTGTAACCCGATATACAGCAGGTCCAGATATGCATGACATGTAGCAAGGGAAAGTATCACCGTTCCCGATCCCGCTCCGGCAGCAACCGATTCGATCGCGTCGTCAACATCGTATGCTTGCAGCTATCGCGGAAAAGTAGCTGCGGCACCTCGATATCGATGCCCCCTCGGGCTAGTACGCGCCAGCGCATGTGGCCGCGACTCGGCGGGTCGACTCGAATGCTCTTCTCAAATACTCCAGCAGCGCTGGGCTGAAGCTCATTTCACCACCGTCGCCAATGATTAACGCGTCGAGAGCCGCATTGAGAAACGCCTTGGTTTCGACGACGATACGGATCGAGCTGCGCAACACCGAGACCGCTCCGAAGCTCATGATCCCAAAGCCAGGAAGAACGAAAGAACGATAGTCTGCATTATCTGCGCCGCCTTACCACTAAATGCAGGTCCGAAAACGAGGCATATATGTCATATTTCTCGGCAGAGAACGATTGCAGGACGCAATCGATCAAATAGCGAAAAGCGAATCTCACCTCGGGCGCGACGAGCCACTCCGTGATTCAGTTAGGCTGGCCAGTTGGACTGATGACCGGCCATACGCATCAAGCTTGGAATCTCCGCGCCGGCTTTGCACGGCCTTCGGTGGAGCGAGTTATCGTGTCTGAAACTGCGGCATGTTCGTCATTTACATGACCCAAAAAAAGTTGGCTGTATGGTCGTCGGAACTTCACGCGCCCCTACGGCACGATCGGGTCAGTTATCCGTCCGTGCCGATCAAGATCGGACTTTCCTATGGCTGCTTCCGTTGAAAACAAGATCATTGTCCCGGCTCTAAAAGAAGCAAACCTGCGATCCTTCAAACTTCTAAAGGGGAGGCAAGTTTCGCGGACCATATGCTTGGCCTTCCTGCTCATAGTTTCGGTGGGCTTCGCGCAGACCATAATGCTGGCGCCTGTTCGAGCCGCATCTCGCGTAGAGGATGCGCGCGCGTTCTACGAGCGGTTCATAGCCGCTCAGAATGCACATGACGCAGCCACCGTCGAATCCATGCTCTGGAGATCACCCAATTTCTTATGGATTTCCCGCGGGAAGTCCGTTCGGGGCGCAGACGAGGCAATGGAGACGTATCGGGGATATTACAAGGGAACGTGGCAGGTCGAATCGGACATGGCTCACTTCGAAGCCCGGGAATTGCCAAACGGAACGGTCCAGGTTTTAGTACCGATAACCTTTCTGCGGGGAGAACCGGGGCAACCCGCACAAAGCGCTACCTATCTCATTAGCCAGACGCTGTTTGTGGACTCAGGTGGATGGCACATCGCTACAATCATTCCGGTAGCCGACACCAAGCTTCATTAGTCGGTACGTGCAGACAAATTGCGCTCGAAACCTTGAATGATTGCCATGACGCCTAAGAGAATTTGCTGATTCGCTTTATCCGAAGCATTGCTCGAAGATCCCGATAAGGACTTCAGCGAATTTGAGGATTACCGCAACTTTTTCGCGTTCGAGATCCACGTGCAGGATATTGTCAGCGGACGCACGACCCAGTGGGAGACTAGGCGAGGCACAGGTTCAGGCGCTGAACAGCAGGTCCCGATTTATGTCGCGATGCGTCACTGCGCTGCCGCCGGCTACAACTTCCGTCGCCTCAGCCTGTTGCTACGCCAAATCGTCTCGGCTCTCACTGCCGCGCTTCACACCGTTCCGGCCTGAAGCCAGAGTTCTTCACGGACGACTAGATATTCGCGAGACCGGCGGGGAACTCTCGGTTTTCTCGAAGACGACGCCAGCTTTACAGATCAGCAATCAGTCTCGATAGAGAGATCGGGATCGTCTAATTCGGCTTGGAAAGAGAAACCTTACTGTTGAGGAAATCGACCACTAGCCGCGCAAACTGCGTCGGTTGCTCCCATTGCATGAAATGCCCAGCTTCCGCCAAGGGAACAAGGTCAAGGCCGCCCGGGAAGAGCCTCTCCTGATTCGCGAACATCTCCGCACCGAAGCACCCGTCTCGCAAACCGAAAATCGTGCGTGTGGGAGTTACGACGGGTGAGAAAATCAACCTCCGCGACAGTGGGCTGAGCAGGCTTCGCGGAAGCTGACGGTAATAGGACAGTGCTGCGGTCAGTCTTCCTTGCTCTGCGTAGTTGTCTTTCAGTGGGCGCATTTCCGTTTCTCCGAAGGCCCAGTCGGGAGACCAGCGACGGATGAGAGACTCAATTCCCGCGAAGTCGTTTCGGGACAAGCTTCTTTCGGGAAACGAGGGCAATTGAAAACCCAGTATGTATCGCGAACGGAACAACTGCTTCAGCCGGGGAGTGAGGAAGAAATGCCCTGTGTGCGGCACCGCTGCTG
Organism: Bradyrhizobium sp. LA2.1; assembly: GCF_040547725.1. Classification (NCBI taxonomy): domain Bacteria; kingdom Pseudomonadati; phylum Pseudomonadota; class Alphaproteobacteria; order Hyphomicrobiales; family Nitrobacteraceae; genus Bradyrhizobium; species Bradyrhizobium sp. LA2.1. The sequence continues at coordinate 12,865 of NZ_JBEPQI010000054.1, read as the reverse complement.
TAATCAGACTGTCGATGCGATCCGGCGCGAGGTTTGAGGCGGCGTAAGCTGTTGCGGCCCCCCAATCGTGGCCGACGACGGAAAATCGGTCCGCGCCAAGCGCGTCGGCAAGCCCCACGGCATCCTTGGCGGAAGCTTCCACGCGATAGTCGCCATCCGGCGCCAAGGCGGTTGGGCCGTAACCCCGCAAAGCTGGCGCGACGGCCCGATAACCAGCGGCGGCGACAACGTCTAAGATGGGGAGGAAGCCCCGAAACGTATCAGGAAACCCATGCAGGAAAATTACCAGCGGCCCCTTGCCGCGACTTACGTATCCCATGCGCAGGCCGCTGGGCTGGATTTCGCAGCAAGAAATGTCAGGGTCTATATGCACAGGCTATCCTTTTCCCGCGATCAACAAATTGGCGTGCTGGTACCGCGAGGTGCAGATGACGGTGCACAGGCCGATAATCGCCACCGTGCGTCGGCACCCAGGCGCCGATGGCGATCCACAGGAACCTTCGCCGTCAAGTAATTGGAATTGTACGGGGGTATAATCGACGGTTCTCCCGAACAGCTTTCAATGTCAGCGAAACCGGGGGAACAGCTCGACTCGCCGGATCCCCACAATCGCCCTTAATGGAGTTAGTCTATGTTAGCGCCTAACGATCAGGTTCGCGCCTCTCGACGTGACCTCTTCGGCCTCGGCCTCATCGCCGTACTTTGCCCGGCGGGTCCAAGAGGCCGATCTGGCTGGAAAGCGACGGCCGCAGGTTTGTTCAAAGGGCAGATTAGTGAGCGACGACAGGTGGGCCAATTCGCCCAGCAACCGAAGCGGCCGCAATTAAGCGCGCTAATCCGATCCTGAGTGCGGGCTCGGTTTCTTTAGCCCATAGATCCACCAGCGCATTGAGTGAAACGACCCGCTCCGCCGGCGGTCTTGATAGAATCATAATTGCGGCAACATCTATCTCAAGGGAACGCCAATCTTGACTCGCTTCAGCCTCTGTGAGCCGCTCGAATGCCTTCGCCGGGACGTTGACCCCAGTTCCATACCAGTGGGCCGCCAGCGCTTTTAGAATTTCCTCGCGTCCCACCAGATCTTTTCGCGCTATTGCCAGATTCTTGAGCCTGGAAAGGGTGTTCTCGGAAAGCACTGACGTTTGCCCTATCCGTCCTAAGGCGACGGCTGCCGTTTCACCGCTGGCTGTTAGCACTATTTCGCCTCGATAGTTTGAGGGAGGGAGTGCGAACAGTGAAGCGCGCGGCAACTGCTCCTCCAACAGAGAAATCCGTGGTAAGTCGATCGGTCTAACCTTGGATACGAGCCCCAATGCCTCTTGGATATCAGACATTGTCCGGTTCTCCTCCGAGTGCGATCTCAGCCAGTCGATGACTTCGGTTTGCTGTTCTTGGGATAAGAAGCGCATATTGCTTGCTAGGATGCGTACGGCTCCAATCGAATCGCGTTGCCCATCTGGAGAACGAAGATCTTCGAACAGCTTATTCCGAAGACGGTCGGACAGAAGTTGCTCGGCGGCTATCTTATCCAGCAAGGTGCGCGCCGGAGTGATGCTCGTAAGATCATTTTCTGCTTCGATAATCGAGGCAAGCGTATCGAGGGTCGAAGAAGAGAGAGGGCGAACGGAAGCCAGCTGTCCCAAGGCTGCGACTGCAATGTGTGCATCCGAAGTCGGTGGCTTGGAAACATCCGTGGAAGGCGGGCCCAGCATGATACGAAACTCATCCTCTGCCGCGGCGCTTTCAACTTTGTCTGCCAGAATAGCGCGTGCGAACTTCGCATGAAGATCACACCATGTGTTCTTTGGAAAGTTCAACGGAGTGGGCATGCTAGAATAGATCTCGGATCGATCACCTAATCTACTGAGAGCTGAAATCGCGCCAACAAACGCTCTAAATTCCTTCACCTTGTCATCCGCTTCAGATGAATGTTCAGTCAGCGTTGCTGCAATGCGTTCGGTATCGACTTCACGAGCCATTACGTACTGTTCTTCGGCGATGTCTGTCCGGCCTATAAAGCTTGCGCGTCGTTCAGACGAATGCGTTGCTCGGTACGCCGATAGCTGGACCACGTTATAGATTCGCATCGCTAGCCTCTTCGAATCGCTAGGTGCGGTTTTGGTCAGCCATCGCATATCGCGTATCGACACCTCGCTCGGCGCGGCGAGAATAGTGAAGTCGTAGCTACGACTTGCCTCAGAACAACTGTCAAATACGGAAAACGAGCGATTGTAAAGTTTGTACGCGATATCGGTGATTGGCTCGCCCCTCAGCGTAGCTAAAAATTCCGCTTCTTCGATGGGCGCTGGATCCTCATCGGGCATGAATTTTGTCAACGTCCCACGCGCCAATACACTCATTGATTTCCGGCGAAAGCTTTTGAGTTCTGGCATCACGTCTTCAAGCCAGGTCTTTAAGCCTTGAGAATCTGAGTGAGTACGAATCTCGCGCATTGTGCCGTTCGCGAGTTTGACAAAAACTTCCGCATTTTTGGTGTCAAGGTCGGAGAGGTGTAAGCCAGTATCAATCTCGGTGGAGAAGTGAGATGGCAAGATGCCGAAAGTGGAACTCAAGCCAGGTCGAACCACGATCGTTCCCGTAGGTGTGACTGCAACATGAATAACAAAGGCCTCGATAATAACGAGGCTCGCTATGAGCCCGGCTACTATCCCTATCAACCCCCGTCGAACGCCAGAACGGATGGCTTCGGCGGTGCTTAGCGAGCGACCGAGAGAGCGGCCTTCGACCGTTGTTAACTTCAACGGCTGAGCCATCCAGCCGCCGCTAACTGGCTCTTGTGCTTCGCCCGCCTTTCGCGCTGCCGCTTCAAGTGGCACTTGTTCACGGAGATAAGGCAATAGTTTCGTTTCGAGATCCACGCCTCCTGCTAAATCAGCAATAGGCGATCCAACTGACAAGCAGCGAAGCACGACATCCGAAAAAAGCGATCGCCGCAGATCGTCGTCTTCCCAAGCGCGTTGGTTAGCTCGCGCCGACGCAATGATGAGTTGTCCCTTGCGATCGTTAAGGTCCGATGGGAGCCCAATCCCCGTTGCAACGGCCTCCGCATGACAACAGTCGATAAGCACCACAATGTGATCGGACGGGATCTTGCCGATCAGTTCTCGGAGCATCGCCCCCGTCAAACTCGGTTGCCCAAATTGCGCGTCGGGCAGGCAGAACCATCCCCCGCTGGCGTGGTCCAATTCGCCGTGACCACTCAAATACAGAAGGAACAACTGCAGAGATTCCAGTCGTGCCAGAGAGGCAAAAGCTGAGTTCAAGTTGGCGGTCGTTGCGTTACGATCAGTCAAAGAAAATGGTGATCCGGTGCCGTCGACACATCATCTGATATCGCGGTTGCATAGCGCGAAAACGCTTCGGCATCTGAGACGGCATGCCGGAGGCGCATTTCACTACGGCGGTAGCGAGGATCAGAATAGTCGACGATACCGATGCATACCGAAGCACAACGCATTGTTGTATCCTAGCTACGTCAAGATTCCGCACCCAATATGTTGTAGCCCTCGCATGTTCGCAGTTTGGTGCTCAATTTCTTCAAAATCAGCTGCGCCGATAGCCCTGGTCGCGCCGCCAAGCTCAGTCCGCGACTAACAACATGGGCATGTTGATCAAACTGAAGACTGAAGACCATAGTGGCGACCTCAGTGGACGCGAGTTGTTCCCAGGAGCTTCGCGAGCGCCATGCGTATCTCGGGTTCCGTTTCTTGTTGCCAACGAGCCAACAGTGCGCCCAATGTCCGTTCCTTCACGTTGGCCGGTAGGCTCGAAATGTGATCAGCTGCGACCTCGACCTCTAAGGTCATCCTCCTCGAATCTGAAACAGCGCGCGAGAGACGCCTAACGATCGGTTCAGCGCTCTCTTCGTCTTTGCTGTACCATCGCTGCGCCAACCCTCTAAGCATGCCTTGGCGACCCTCCAGATCAGGGCGGCTTATAGCGATATTGACGAGTTGTTCGATCTGATCGTTGGGCAATGGATAACGTTGGAGATACTGCCCCAGTGCAGCAGCTGCTGCGTCTCCGTTCGAAGTAATTACTGTCCCACCACGATACCCGACGCTAGGTGGCGGAAATCGCGACTCCGGAGAAAGATGGTCAAGAAGTACTTTCAGTTGGTGTTGCTCAAGTGGCCCCGTTGCAGATGCGCAACCAAGCGCTGTCTGAAACTCGAACTGGGTGCGGTTTCTTTCAGTGTTTTTCTGCAGCCAGTCGCGAAATCTCTCGCGTCTGTCACTGGCAAGCGATTTGGCGCAAGCGAGCAGCTTCGCCACGGCAAGATCCGTGAAGTCAAACTCCTTTTTGCTTGCTTCGAGTTTCGACTCCAATAAGGCCTCTAACGGTTCGGGGTAGCCGCGCGTAGAACCAATTTCGCGAAAAAGGGACGGCATCGGAAGGTCTAAGTCAAAGTCAGCGCCCGATTCATCGATAGCTTTTGCAAGACGGATTATGCTCTCCTGATCTAGATCACGAACTCGCGCAACAAACGAAAGAGCAAGGCCCGCCAGCGTTTGCGCCGCGGTAGCGATATCTCCTTGTTTGTTGCGGTCATAGGTGAGAAGAACGCGCCATAGTTCCTGCTCTGCTTCGTGGCTGTAGCTGGCAGGTTGCACTAGGGCCGCAACAAAGACCGCGTGAAGCGCGCACCAACCGCGACGGTCGGAGCTTAACTGCAACCTCAGGCTATCGGAGAACGCTTGTTCGTCGCCAGAATCGCGAAAGAAGCGGACAACCGCTGTAGCGAAACTGCGAAATTCCCTTTCTCGTATAGCATCGTCCTTCTCTGCTTGTGAACGATATGCGGCGAGGCGCAACAATTCCGATAGCCGCGAGGTCCGTTCGTCTGGTGCCCGGGGCGCCGTAAATTCTATCCACGACGCATCGGCTGCAAAGACTTCTGAACTGGATGAAAAAAGGGTGAAATCGAGCACTCTGCGGGCGTCTGCTTCACAGGGTACGCCTACTTTTAAGTCTCGTGGATACAGCGACCTGCCAACGGCGGTTGGATCCGCTTTATTGAGCAACGAGAGGAAGCCGGCCTCCAGTAGGGGCGGGGTATCATCGTCTGGTTTGAATTGAGACATGGTCGAACGCGCAAATACGTCGATTGATTGTCTGGCACGGCGCCCCAGCATTGTTTCCTCTGCCGCGAGCCAGGTTCGAAGCCCATCTGCGTCTAGATGCGTGCGAAAGCCCCAGAGGCGCCCGTCGGCTAGTCGTTTAACCCCTTCGTCGTTTTGCCGGGCAACCTGTTCAAGACGAATGCCGGTATCTATTGGTGGGAATACATGCAATGGCTGTAGACCGAACGTCTCTTTGAGGCCCGGACGCACGACAATCGCTCCGGAGACGTCGACGGCGAGATGATATACAAAAAGTTCCAATCCCACGAGAGCGGTCGCCGCGGCAATTAACCCGGCTAGCAACGTGCGTCGAACTCCCGCCCGTACCGCCTCCGAAATGCTCAAGGGCCGCCCCAAGGAGGCGGCCACGACGGTTGGAAGCCGTAGCCCCTCGGCGGCGATGCCTAGCGTCACGGGTTCCTGACGCGCGGCCTTTCTTGATGAAGCGAGGAGCGGCACCTGTTCGCGTAGCGCTGGAAACAGCGCGCGCTCCACGTCGACGTAGCCGTGCGCATCTGCCACCGCAGATCCAACCGATAAGCTTCGGATGAGAACGTCAGAGAACAATGATCTCTTAAGATCTTCGTCCTCCCAGGATCTCTGATCCGTTCGTGCAGATGCGATGGCTAACCTTGACCTAGAACTCCCGAGAAGCGTGAAAAAGCGGCTGGTCGAGATGACAGCTTCCGCGAAACAGCAATCGATGATCAAAAGCGTATTGGCGGCCTTCACCTTGCGCAACACTTCGTCGATCAAGTTCGCTGTCAGGCTGGGCAGTCCGCCTTCTGCGTCGAACAAACAGAACCATCCGCCGCCGATCTCCGATCCGGGCTCACCGTGGCCAGACAGGTAGAGCATGAAAAGATCGAGATTGCCGGCCGAGGAAATCGCCTCAGACGCGCTGCGGAGTTCTATCAAGTTTGCTTCGCGGTCAATTAGCGATTTGTGGCGCGCCGACATGTCCGTCTTGTCGTCGTCCGCACCTTGAGCATATTTGGAGAATGCCTTCGCGTCGCTTTGGGCATGCTTCAGTTGCGCCGTGCTTTCACGGTAATTGCGATCTTTATAGTTTCCGATCCCGATGGATATCGATGCAACGCGCAAGTGATCTCACCATTTGAAGAAATCGATCAAGCCCGCTCCTGGTCCTTTTGCGCCGGGTACGTCAGCCACCGTCGTGACCAGCTTCTGTAAGATCAACGGTGCAGAAAGTCCGACGTGAAGTGCTACGATTCCCTCAGCGCGCGATCCGAAATAGAGTACCGCCAAACCTCCACCGGCGACTGCCATGAGCAGCGAGACGGCCCAATACACCGGATTTCGGATTAGTGTTGCCGAGCGGTCCTGCCTAACCAGCGCGTACCAGTGAACGAGTTCAAGAAGAAGGCCGCCAAAGAATCCGACGAGAAAGATCTGAAGAGTTGAGTTTAAGGTCATGACTTTTCCGATCTAGGGACGCGACTGTGGGCAAAGTTGCCTCAAATATTAATGCAATTCAAGCTTGTACGTCGCGAGCGCTCGCATGGGTAGTCCCCGAAGGGCCAACTCCAGTCGAAAAGCAGCTGCTGCCAGATCCACACGAGAATACGCGGCTAGCTTTGGTAAAGCTCTCTCGATCATCGGATTTTGCTGCCCCGCAACCGCCGACTCTTGGGATATGGGCGCGTGCGACGCGGAAGGGGCGCCTTTCGCGCTTTTGGCGACTATCTCAAGGATCGCGTGTTACGCCTCCCGGATTTGAGCCTATCCGGCCTATAGTTTCTCGGTGATGGTTCGCGCACTATCGGCGAACTACAAAGACTAGCCGCGTTGTTCGCCGCCGGTGCACTGAATTGCCGGCAAGGACCCTGCTTTTGCGTGTTCGTTTCGGGGTTTCCCCACAGTGCTGTGTCGTTGAAAAGACACACGCAACGCGATTGTTCGCTTGGGATGTAAATTGGTATTGAACAACCAAAGGCTTCGTTGTCATAATTTGATCTCAGTCGGGACGGCGGCCCTGCGGGCAATAACTCAAGGATTTCATGCGGATCTTTGAGTGACCACAAATTTGAGACTGAGTTTGCAATTTCAAGCCGCGATGGCTGAACGGCCATGGCTGATACTCTGTTGTGTATAGCGTGGAGGGCGGCGGTGTTGACCGTGAGCTTATTGGGAGCCGGTCGGGTGACCCGTGGCAACGAGCAGATCTGGTTGGATCTCGGTCCGGCAGGTCGAAGATTGGCCGGCTTTCTATTCACTTTTCCGGACCGCCCTCATCGTCGCGAGAGACTCATCGATCTGTTTTGGCCGGAGCTGGAGCTCGAGAGAGGACGCCGAGCCGTGAATTCCGCGATCTGGCGGCTGCGGAAGCTGTTGTCATCCGCTCCCGAACATAAGGAGGGTGATGGACTGAGGACGGTTGGGTCCGAGACGATTCTGGAAAGGTCTCCGTGGCTGGATGTCGATACCTGGGCACTTCTTGAGGCCGCGCAGGGGGCTCTTGGTCGCGCAGAAACGCACATGGAGCCTTCCGGGATGCAACGGCTTCTCGCCGTTCTGTACCGGTACGAAGGGCCATTCCTGGACGGCGAAGATGCTGAATGGATTCTGGAGGAGCGCGAGCGGTTGCACTCGCTTTTTATCCAGTCGTCGATGACTGCCGTTCGTCATCTGGGGCTCTGTGGTCAGTATCATGATGCGATCCTGCTCGCCCGTCATGCGTTGCGCTTCGATCCCTATCGTGAGGAGCTTGTTCGGCACCTCCTGACCCTGCTCGCGCTCGATGAGAGACGGAGCGACGCCATCAGGTATTACGACCATTGGATTGGCGTGATCCGGAAAGAGCTTGGAATTTTTCCGCTGCCGGCGACACGCGCCATTATCGAAGAGATCAGAAATCTTCACAACGCTGAAAACGCTCAGCATTTGTGTGTGCGGCTGATGGGCCGCGACGAGAGGCGGCGCTTTACAAATTGAGCGCCGCCGGTCCCTGACGCTGCTGCCTGACATCGCTAGAGACTCGATAAACCGTGACCGGGCAGGGCCCGGCTTTGCCGCATCGTGATTATGCCGTGATCCGGGCTCCATCGGCAGGAAGTGTTTCCTGCAAGCCGCTCGTGATTAGAAGGCCAGCATCCCGGCATGACCGCGCAATTGTCCCGGGTTCGGGTCATGCGAGCGTCGGTCCATGAACTCACCACGACCGCTGCTGGATCAGGTTTTCATTCTGCGCTTCTGGCGGGAATCCGCCGATGTAAGCGGAGACGCCCATTGGCGGGTTCTGATCCGCAACATCAATACGCGCCGGCGCGACGTGGTCGACGATGTGCAGCGCGCCTTCGCAATTGTCGCCTCCAATCTGAACGTGGCGTCAGACGCTGACGAAGAGCCGGTGCATTTGGAGGTCGAGCCGTCGACGCCTGAACAGTGAGAGGCAAGCCGTGCGCAAGATCGATCACACAATGAAACCTCATCCTCCGCGCGCGAAAAACAGGTGGTGCATCGAATTGGATCGCATTGGCACAGCCGCCGTGTGCCTGGCATTGGCGCTGACGGCGGCGGCTTGCGACACGACCGACTCGCGCTACTTTCGCTACGGGATAGGGACGGATCTCTATTCGACTGACATCGCCGACGCGACGCAGCTTCAGGACTTTTATCTTACCGAGCTTTGCCGACAAGCGCTGCCGGTCCTCTCAAGTCCGGAGGTCGGGTGTGCCAACTTCGCTCCGACTACCGGAGCATGGAACCTGATCGTCCAGGCCGGATTGAACGACGTTGATCGTCGCTGCGACGCTTATCTGGCATGGCTCGATGACCGGCGACGCACCAACAACGCCATCTTGAAGGAGATCGGCGATATCACGGTTGCGAGCCAGGCAATCATGCGCGTGAGCGGCGTCGGACCAAATCCCATCACGCTCGCAGGGCTCGCGTTTGGTCTGGCGTCGAATACGTTTACCAATGTCAACTCGCGGCTGCTCCTTGAGATCGACAAGACGACCGTGCAGACACTCGTGCTTCGCCGTCGGGATGAATTTCGGCTTGATCTGAAGAGGATTGTCATCACAGACCGTCCGACGGCGGTCCATGCACTCAGACTCTATCTGACCATTTGCACGCCGTTCACAATCGAAACCGACATCAACACGACGGTGACGGTATTCCAGCAGGTGGGGGCCGTGGGGCTCGACAATAAGGGCCCGTTGGTCAATCCGGCGACGATCGGGGCCTTCAAACCTGCAACCGACATCGGCACGCCGCCTCCCAGGCCGCCGGGCGGACCGACTGTTGAAGCGTTCAAGGCGATCATTGTGAACTATGATCCCAAGAAGCACACCGCCATTCTTGTAGCCGGCCTGGCGCGCAAGCTTTGCCTGACGGATAAGGACTCGACGAATGCGCCCAGAATGTCGGCCGGGATCAAGATTTTCCAGATGACCCAGCGCGATATGTTGGGTCGTCCCCAAACCAAGGTCACAGGGAAGTTGTCGGATGCGGAGATCACGCTGCTCGAAGACGCCCAGAAATGCGATAGCACCCAGGCTCGCAATTACTTCGAGTCCCGGCTTCCTGATGGAATCAAAAATCCTGACATCGTGACGACCTTGAACAAGGGCCTAGCGAAGAACCGTGAACTTCCCACCAGCGGCGCCTCCGAAAGCCAGATAAGGAACGTTATTTCTGGGCTGCAGCAAACCCTCAAATCGAAGTTGACGCTGAAAGGCGACGATTTGGCCGAAGCGTCGGGGCAGTACACGCCCGATCTTTTCAGTGCGCTGGACAATTTTCCCAAGCCAACTCAGTGAGGAACTCGGTATGGGTTTTAAACTCACCTCCATGTCGCGCGTCTTCGTCTTCCCGGACAAGCCCGATACCGTCGATACCATTCCCTTTTTCACCGGTACCGAGTTCTTCGAGACGGGAGAGACGTTTGGGACCCCGCCGAACGACTGGGTCAAGGTCCAGCTCTCGGATTCTGCCGTGCAAGGATGGCTCAAGCGATCCAGTGGGATCGAGGTGCCTGACCCACCCCGTCCCTCACTCGACGAGGAAGGGTTCGTTCGGTCCGCATTGCTGGCCGAAAGTTCATTCAACGAGGATCCCGGAACTTCGCCAAATTTCGTCTTCGCGGACTATGTACTTGCGCTGGCCTTCGTCGAGTCGGGGATGACGAATGCAGGGCCGGCGCCGCCTCCGTCCGACGGGATCGGACCACTGCAGGTCACGACAGCGACGTGGCAGGAATTCAAGACCAAGGGTAAGCCGTTCTCGGACATCTTTGATTTGCGCGACCGGCCATCTGCTCAAGCCTATTGTGCCGCATACCGGATGCGCGAGGACGGCAGAGCGATACGTGCGGCACTGCCGCAGGGGGGCGGCCAGACAACCGTAACGCTCCTTGACGTCTTCCATGCTTATCTCACCGGCTCTGCTGCGGTGGCGGTCGCGATCAAAAATGCGACAGCCGCCGACAAAGCAACGGCGCCTGACGTCTTCAACGCCGGGCTGAGCAGAGCTCTTGTCATCACCATTTTCGACAAGCTACAGAAGCTAGTGTTGGGGTCGACCCAGCCTGCGAATCTTGGCCAACTGATCGAGTTGACCAAAGCTGCCTTGGAGGCAGCACTGCAAAAGGCGTTCGACCTGATCAAAGTAAACGCTCCGGATCAACTCCCTCCCGCTCCGAAAGAGAAGGATCCCGGTGACCAGATCCAACTGCCGCAAGGGCCGGGCAATGCACCTGCGTCAAACCTCAACTACTCGGCATTGCGGATACCGCAGAAGTTTCGGCCATTCGGCGATTTGATCGTCGCCCGATTTAGTGACGCCGGATATGGCAGGAATCATCAGGTGGCTGCCGTCGCCAATGCCATTGCCGAGTCCAATCTCAATCCCCAAGCAGTTGCTGGTGGCGGGGAGCAGAGCTTCGGTCTGTTCCAGTGCAATATCCATGGAGGTCTAGGCAACGGGTTTACCAAGGATCAATTGTTCGACCCAGACACCAACATCGCCATTATTCTTCGGGAAGCTAAGCGACATAAGGATTTTGCCGATGCCACCACACTGGAGGCGGCGGTCGAAGCCTTCGTGCGTGATATCGAGCGTCCAGCCAATGCGCCGGTCCAAGTTGCGAAGCGGATCACGACGGCGCACAAGCTGATCAGCTAGCGCAGGTGTAGCTGGCGAGTTTCCTGATGCTCGCGTGGTGTTGCATCATAGAGATGCCACGCCGGTTCGGTACTGGGTACAAATCGGCATCCAAATAAGAGTTCGTGGTGTTATTCTGAGTGGCGCGCCACTCAAAATTCAGTTGCACTCAAATCGCAACCTCGGATGGATTCGGGAACGGGAGGAGATATCATCCTCAAGCCGGAGCCGGTCCTTCGCCTCTCATCCCTCTTGATGGTTCGCGATGCCATCCTGGCGGGTGCGGGCGCGGCCGTGCTGCCAAAGCTTCTTGTCGCTGACGATATTGAGGCGGGCCGACTTGCCTATTGGGGAACCCACACCGGCCCGTCGGTTGAAATCTGGGCGCTCCAAAGCTCACGCCGTCTCATCGGCGCCAAGGTCCGCGCTTTCCTGGATGTGGTCGAAAAGGCATTCCCGGAGAAGATCTTCGTCCCGCCGATCTAAGTGAGGGCTTGACTGTTGCGAAAGCTATGCCGCCAGCTTCGGAACGGATCTTTCGACCAATCGCAAGAATCGGGTGTTGCGAGCCTCCGCAACCAACGATTCTACTGGACCGACGCCTATTGCAGTTTCCATTTGCTCCGAAACTTTCTCGGCGTAACTCCGGAAAAGCGTCGGAAAGCACGAGTGAAATGCGCAGGGTCGGAGTAGCCTGAGGAAAATGCGACATCGATAATCTTGGCATTCGTGTCGCGAAGAAGTTTAGCGGCATTTTCAAAGCGGGCCCCGTCAAGGAGGTCAGAATATGAAACGCCCGCGCTTGAAAGTTTGCGCTGCAAGCTTCTGATGCTGATGCCAGCCATCTCTGCGATTTCTGCGATAGTTGGAATTCTATCGTCCAGGTAGGATGGCAGCATCAACTTGACTGCTGAGACGATTTCGTGGCCGGACGGCCCAACGTCGTCGTTATGTGGAGGCGCCGGCGTCTCGACTGCCAGATTGGGGAGATCCAGGAATGAAACGGGAATATCGATCCACGAGGAATTCTGATCCGATATAAAGCGGGTATTTTGCCAGAACGATCGAGTCTCAAGGCTCGGTTCGTAGCGGGCCTCGAAGGCCATCGTCGACGGAACCCAGTGGGGGCCGGAAAATTGCCTTACGATATGCATCACGTAAACGTTCTGAAGCCACTGCGAATGCTCAAGGTGGGGCACCCCGGCCGTGTCCGCGAGCTTGCTGCAAATTCTCACGTGATTGCCGTCGCGCTCCAGCCAAACACTCACGGTCGTGTCTTCAATCGACGCCCATTTGCACAATTGCTGCAAGGCAATGAACAGCGTCGGGGAGAAGCGGATGATGGCGCGCATCTTCTCGCTCAGGTGGCCGAAATGCAGTTGGCGGGCAGCTTGAAAACCAATGTCTGTGATGCCTTGCGACCGCTGTGCGGCTTCCGCGAAACGGATGGCTAGCAGGATTGGGATATAGTGCTCAGGCTTTTCCTCTAAAGAGGCCGGAAGGCGAAACTTGGTCAGCAACGCTTCTGTTGGAGCCCCGATCTCGTCACAAATGGCAGCGACAGGAATGATGAATTGGCAACGGGTCAAAGG
>NZ_JBEPQI010000053.1:0-20927 GCF_040547725.1 Bradyrhizobium sp. LA2.1 | reverse complement strand
CCGCACGCATCATCGCATGGTCTTTCTGGCGCAGAGCTCATCAGGCTGCCGCTCAACGCGCTCATGTCAAATCAAAAAGACAACTGTAATGCTAATGTATGCCGCTGGTATCAGGCATGTCCAACCGGGTATCGAGAACCTTTCGAGCAACGTGTTGAGATTGATGCGGAAGGGTATCACTGGTGCGCGTAACGCTCAGGCGCTCAGAGATTTGGAAGCCTCAAGCTTAACGGTTTCGTGGAACTACCTAGTGGGGATTCCGGGGGAAACGGACGACGATTATGAGAAGATAATTCCTCAGTTGCCGCATTTGTATCATCTCCAGCCTCCCCGAGCAGGGGCGACGCGCGTGTCCATTCAACGCTTCAGTCCATTCTTCAATGATCCCAAGCTGGGGGTCTCGACTAAGCGCCCACATGCCGCTTATCCCTTGATTTACAGACTCGAACCGCAGCAGTTGGCGCAAATCGCGTTTTTCTTCGAGTCTGCTCCGCAAGGCATAAGCGATGCGATGGTGGGACGTTTGCAAGCCGAGATTGATAAGTGGATCGAGGCTTACAACAATGGAGCGCAGCTCGTCTTCAACAAAACGGACGACGGCGTGCAAATTGTCGATATGCGACTATTCGGAGACCCGAGGCGAACCGCGCTACGCACGCCTGCAGAACTCCAACTGTTTCGGGCACTCAGATCGGTCATCAGTCGCGACGGTGTTTGCGGCATCGTCGCTCGGAATGCGGGATGTAGCGTTACCGACGTGGAGTTGACATTAAAGCGGTTCTTGGAAGCCGGCTGGATATTTGAAGACGAAGGTCTTCTTGTAGGGCTTCCGATCGACGTGAGCCCAAATCGGTCCATCTCGTCAGATACGAGGGCAAGGCTGTGCGCGTAACGGTTAATACAGACGCTTTGGCATCGCGCCTCGCTTCGCGGTACATCGGTGGCTGGACTTACGTGGAGTCGGAGATCGGACTGGAGGGGGTGAGCACGGTATCCAAGATAGGCGATCAGTGCCGTGCTGGCATGGGGAGAGTTATCATAGATCGTCCTATCGACCTTGGTGCGGCAACCGAACTGGAGATAAGGCGCCTGAGGTTGGTGCGAGATCTGACGTCATCTTCCATACCGGTAGAGTGGCGTCTCCATGGTGTGAATGGAAGCGAATTGACGAGCTTCCATCATCTGTCGCCGCCAACCGATATTAGGGGTACTGATTGTGATTTGAGTGCGTGGAGAGAACAGTTTCGGTATGGGCTACTTTATTGGCGCGCAGGCCCGGGATTCATCAGTATTCGAGACGCGCGAAACGGCAATGTCACCGTAACGACGTTGAGTTCGGCGTACGCAGCTGCCTTCATGAGATGTCTGGTTGGAGATCGACTCGAGGGGGTGGACGCGAAGATATTGCAAACATTGATATCGGACCGCGTCATCATGCGGTTGGACGGTTGCTATCTGTCTCTAGCCTATCGTATGCGTCGGTGGCCCATTCCTTGTAACGCCATCTAGTCGTCCCCCGAGCACGGGACCTGACGGCGATAGGATCAGACCTCGCACAATGGCCTCGCCGATTAGTTGAGAGGAGCGCGACCATGCGATCATGCAGAACGTGCGACAGACGGCATCAAGAGTACCCGGTATGAGGTCCCACGTTTGCGGTGATCAGCGGGCGCACGCGTAGCGGATCGGCATCCAGTACTGGCGGATGGCCTCGACGGCCGGCGGAATATCGGCGTAAGCGCGCCAGGTCTCGCGGCTGCTTTGTGGTGGCCCGAGCAACGGCTGCTCCTGATCGTCGCGACAGTGCAGCAGAATGGGCAGAAGCAGGCGTGATTGATATTGCTGGTGTCCACCAACGGCGCCCACGCCGACAGCCTAAGCCGCATCGCGCCATAAGAACCTTGGCACCAGGGACGCGGATCGACGTCGCCATTGATTTTGCGCCGGTGCATCGGGGGGAACTGGCCAGGTGTGGTCGAAAGGATCTGGCTGATCTCGTTATGGCGCAGCGCGACGGCGGAGATCGCGGCGAACTCCGGGGTGCCGCCGTGGTTGAAAGCATCGGCATCGATGGCGAGCTGGCGAGCAGTGGGCAGATCCAGTCGAGCGGGCTCATCGACACTGGTCCGGCCACGATCGCGGCGACGTAACCGTCGCCTTGCCGGCCGCCGCCGCAACCTGGCGTCGCCACGACGTGAGCAGCCCGCGGGCAACGCCATTGCGCCGCGCCACCTCGGAGATGTTCGCGCCCTCCTCAAAGCTCTCCGCCGCGATCCGGGCCTTCTCCTCGCTCGTCCAGGGTCGCCGCCGGCGCTCCCCGGTGATCAGCTCGACGCGACGATATGAGTCACCTTCCTGCCTGGCATCAAGCATGGCATTTACCATCGCTCCACCTCCACCCATCAGATCATGCCAGGCTGTATCCCAAGCAAACTGCGCGATGACGAGGTGGAGGCCTCATGCCGGTTACCATCAAGACGGCCGATGCAGCTTTGCCAAAAAAGACGCCCCGAAACACCTGTGCTTCGGCGGCTCACCGAGGCGTGCCTAAACTCCAAGTCGGCCTGGTGGAAGCGCGAGCGGAGGTCTTGATCCACTATCCTCCGACTGACTGTAGCGCCGCCCTTAGCATGCTCGTGCTGTCGAGTCGCGCCAGACCGATTGACCGAGGTCCGGGCTGCAAATCAGAGCGTAGTCCCCGGATTTCGTCCGGCTTGCTGAGGGGTCTCAATGCCGCCCGGAATGCTCCGGGCCACGCGCGCCCGTCAGCAGCTCTTGCATGCCCTCATCACTGGTATCATCGGCGATGTTGACGAGACAACGTGCGAAGTCACTCTGGACGATCCATTGGCGCGGTGGTCAGCATTCACAACTTCGCATCCGCAAGCCGCGGTCAGGCGAGCACGGATGCTGCACATCCGAGGAAGCGCTTGCCGCGATGCGGGCCATGGCGACTCGAGGGTCGGACCAGGAAATCGCCACCTCCCTAATCGGATGGGTATGCCGACAGGCAAGGGAAGACCTGGACAGCGGGCCGTGTGAGCACGGTACGCGGGGAGAAGAACAGCGAATGGCTGACCATCTCGGAAGCCGCGGCAAAACTTGGCGTGTCGCATCATCGGATTCGTCGCCCGATCGCATTCTGCCTGCCGAGCAAGTGGTGCCCGGTGCGCCTCACCAACGATCGGCCGATCTCGAGACCGATGAAATGGCTACCGCGGTCTTGCGAACAGGTCGCCCGTGTCGCACCGATTCCGAGAATCAATGTTTTCAACACTTGAGGAAGGGGGTGCAATAAACACCGCATCGCTGTTTCTGAGCATTTCACACGGAGAACTCGCCTGAATTATTTGCAGGACCCCGCCCGAGTTGGCCGTTGAAATCACCCTTTGCTGACACCCGTACTGCAGATTTGGCGTCAGACCTTGATCGGTGCGCCTTCTGTACAGTAAGTATTTTTTCTCTGCTCTACGCTGGAGTCCTACGACGGCTGAATACTTGTTGAACTGCGCCAGCTCCTGCCTTTTGTATCCATCCCCGTTGGCCAATCGCTTGCCGCGATTGGCTGTCGACGGGGGACGATCGTGGCAGGCACTTCACTTCATTCGGAAGCGTTCTCGCGTGGCGCGCGCATGCTTCGCACCGCGCTTGGTCCCGCGATAGCCACCTTCCTTGAGGACCCCTCGATCGTCGAGGTGATGCTCAACCCCGATGGCCGGCTCTGGATCGACCGGCTGTCGGGCGGCCTTGAGGATAGCGGACGTACGATGTCCGCGCTCGATGGCGAGCGGATCGTGCGCCTCGTCGCGCATCATGTCGGCGCCGAGGTGCACGCCGAGAAGCCGCGCGTCTCGGCTGAGCTTCCCGAGACGGGGGAGAGGTTCGAGGGACTTCTGCCGCCCGTCGTTGCGGCGCCGGCCTTTGCGATCCGCAAGCCCGCTGTCGCTGTCTTCACTCTGGATGATTATGCGGCGGCCGGCATGATGACGACCGGGCAGGCGGGCCTGCTCCGCGAAGCAGTCGCCGCCCGCCAGAACATTCTGGTCGCCGGCGGCACCTCGACCGGCAAGACCACCCTGACAAACGCACTGCTGGCTGAGATCGCCGGCACCACCGATCGCGTGGTCTTGATCGAGGATACGCGTGAGCTGCAATGCCGCGCTCCGAATCTGGTCGCGCTGCGCACCAAGGACGGCGTCGCGTCCCTGTCCGATCTGGTTCGGTCCTCCTTGCGTTTACGTCCCGATCGCATCCCGATCGGCGAGGTGCGGGGCAGCGAAGCCTTGGAGCTCCTCAAAGCTTGGGGCACGGGCCACCCCGGTGGGATCGGCACGATTCACGCGGGCTCCGCGCTGGGCGCACTCCGCCGCCTGGAACAGCTCATCCAGGAAGCCGTCCTCACCGTTCCCAAGGCGCTGATCGCCGAGACCATCGATCTCGTTGCGGTGCTGCGCGGCCGCGGCAGCGAACGCCGCCTCGCCGAACTCGCTCTCGTTGCCGGCCTCGATCCCGCCACCGGCGATTACCGCGTCCGGTCCGCCGAGGCGGCCGGCCAATCCTCACATCCTAAGGACCCATCATGATCCAGTTCCCTCCCACGATCCGTCACGTTCGCCGCCGCTTCGCCGACCTCGGGTCGATTGCCTTCATCTCCATCGCTGTCGCTCCCCCAGCCTACGCCTCTGGCTCCTCGATGCCGTGGGAGACGCCGCTCAATCAGATCCTGGAGTCGGTGCAAGGTCCGGTCGCCAAGATCATGTCGGTCATCATCATTACCGTGACCGGTTTGACGCTCGCGTTCGGCGATACGTCGGGTGGCTTCCGCCGGCTGATCCAGATCGTCTTCGGACTGTCGATCGCGTTCGCCGCATCGAGCTTTTTCCTGAGCTTCTTCAGCTTCTCCGGCGGAGCCTTGGTGTAATGGCCGCCATCGTCGATCCGGAAGTGGCGGGTTTTTTCGCGCCGGTCCATCGCGCGCTCACAGATCCGATCCTGATGGGCGGCGCGCCCCGCACCGTTGCGATCGCCAACGGCACGTTGGCGGCCGCCATCGCGCTCGGCCTCCACCTCTGGATCCCCGGAGCGCTGATTTGGGCCGTGGGCCATGCGGCGGCGGTCTGGGCGGCTAAGCGTGATCCGCAGTTCGTGGACGTCGTTCGACGTCACCTTCGCTATCCATCCTATCTCGGCCAGTGAGCCTTCCATGCTGAACCTCGCCGAATATCGCAACCGGCCGCACAGTCTCGCCGACTTCCTGCCTTGGGCCGCTTTGGTCGAGAAGGGCGTCGTCCTTAACAAGGACGGCGCGTTCCAGCGCTCGGCGCGCTTCCGCGGTCCGGATCTCGACAGCGCGACACCTGCCGAGCTCGTCGGCGTGACGGCCCGCCTGAACAACGCGCTGCGCCGTCTCGGCTCAGGCTGGGCGATCTTCGTCGAGGCCCAGCGTATCGCCGCCCAGACGTATCCGCACAACACCTTTCCTGACGCCGCATCAGCGCTGGTCGATCTGGAGCGACGGGACGCTTTCGAGGAGGCAGGTGCGCATTTCGAGAGCCGCTACTTTCTGACTTTCGTCTGGCTCCCGCCGGCCGAGGACGCCTCGCGCATCGAGGGCTGGTTCTATGAGGGCCGTGCGCACAGCGGCGTCGATCCTTGTGAGCTGCTGCGTGGCTTCGTCGACCGCACCAACCGCGTCCTGCAATTGGTCGAAGGGTTCATGCCCGAAGTGGCATGGCTCGATGACGGCGAGACGCTGACTTACCTGCATTCGACCATCTCAACCCGGCAACAGCGCGTACGCGTTCCCGAGACGCCGATGCATCTCGACGCGTTGCTCGCGGATGAGCCGCTCGCTGGCGGCCTCGAGCCGCGTCTCGGCCGCCATCATCTTCGCACGCTCACCGTGGTCGGCTTTCCGAGCGCGACCCATCCCGGAATCCTCGACGAGCTGAACCGGCTTGCCTTCCCCTACCGCTGGTCGACGCGTGCGATCCTGCTCGACAAGACCGAGGCGGTGAAGCTCTTGACCAGGATCCGCCGCCAGTGGTTCGCCAAGCGCAAGTCGATCGCCGCCATCGTCAAGGAGGTGATGACCAACGAGGCCTCAACACTGGTCGATAGCGATGCGGCGAATAAGGCCGCCGATGCCGATCTCGCCTTGCAGGAACTGGGCACCGACGATGTCGGCCAGGCCTACATCACCGCCACTGTCACTGTCTGGGACGAGGACACCGGTCTCGCCGCTGAGAAGCTTCGGCTCGTCGAGAAGGTCGTTCAGGGTCGCGACTTCACCTGCATGCCGGAAGAGGTGAACGCACTCGAAGCCTGGCTCGGCTCTCTGCCGGGGCACGCCTACGCCAACGTCCGCCAGCCGCCGCTCTCGACATTGAACCTGGCCCACATGATTCCGCTTTCGGCGGTCTGGGCGGGGCCAGACCGCGATGAGCATTTCCGCAGCGCCCCGCTGTTCTTCGGCAGGACCGAAGGCTCGACGCCGTTCCGCTTCTCCCTGCATGTCGGCGATGTCGGTCACACTCTGATCGTCGGCCCGACCGGTGCCGGCAAGTCCGTGCTGCTCGCGCTGATGGCGATCCAGTTCCGGCGCTACCGGAAGAGCCAGATCTTCGCCTTCGATTTCGGCGGTTCGATCCGCACGGCGGCACTTGCCATGGGCGGCGACTGGCACGACCTCGGCGGAAGTCTGTCGAACAGCGCGGAGGACTCCGTCTCTCTTCAACCGCTCGCACGCATCGGTGACGCGACGGAGCGGGCCTGGGCTGCCGAATGGGTAACCGCAATCCTCGCCAAGGAAGGCGTCACCATCGATCCGACCGTGAAGGAGCACGTCTGGTCGGCGTTGACCTCGCTGGCGTCCTCCCCGGTCGAGGAACGCACGATCACCGGCCTGACGGTTCTATTGCAATCGACCGCGCTCAAGCAGGCGCTGCAACCTTATTGCGTCGGCGGCGCTTCCGGCCGCCTGCTCGACGCGGAAGCCGAGCAGCTCGGCTTTGCCTCGGTGCAGGCGTTCGAGACCGAGGGCTTGATTGGCGCTGGAGCTGCGCCTGCCGTCCTCACCTACCTGTTCCATCGCATCGAGGGACGGCTCGACGGCCGGCCGACCCTCCTCATCATCGATGAGGGGTGGCTCGTCCTTGGCGATCCAGCCTTCGCGCAACAGCTCAGGGAGTGGTTGAAGACGCTACGGAAGAAGAACGCTTCTGTCGTGTTCGCAACCCAATCGCTCTCCGACATCGACAGCAGCAACATCGCACCCGCAATCGTCGAGAGCTGCCCGACGCGCATCTTCCTGCCGAATGAGCGCGCGATCGAACCCCAGATCACCGCCATCTACCAGCGGTTCGGTTTGAACGACCGCCAGATCGAGATCATCGCGCGAGCGACGCCGAAGCGGGACTATTACTGCCAGTCTCGCCGCGGCAATCGGCTCTTCGAGCTGGGTCTCGGGCCGGTCGCGCTCGCCTTCTGCGCCGCGTCTTCCAAGGCCGACCATGCCGCCATCGAACGGCTGCTCGCCGAGCACGGCCGCGACGACTTCACGCCCGCCTGGCTCGCTGATCACGAGCTGCTCTGGGCCGCCGATCTCATCCCCGACCTGACAAACCTGGAGGTGCAATCATGACCGCTCGTAAAACGCGGCGCGTAAGCTTGGTCGCCGCGACCGCTCTCTTGCTTGCCGTACCAACTCCGCTTTTGACGGTGCCGGCCTTTGCGCAGTGGATCGTCTACGACCCCACCAACTTCAGCCAGAACGTGCTGACCGCGGCGCGCGAGCTGCAGCAGATCAACAATCAGATCCAGATGCTGACCAATCAGGCCCAGAGCCTGGTGAACCAGGGAAAGAACCTCGCCAATCTGCCGTTGTCGACGCTGACCCAGCTTCAGTCACAGGTCGCACGGACTCAGTCACTGCTGAGCCAGGCCCAGAACATCGCCTTCAACGTCGAGCGCATCCAGACGACATATTCCAGCACCTACGGCACGGGGGCGGCCACGCCCTCCAATGCGACCATGTTTGCCGCGGCCCAAAGTCGTTGGCAGAACTCGGTAGGCTCCTTCGAGGACTCGCTGAAGGTGCAAGCCGGCGTCGTCGGCAATATCTCGACCAACTCCAGCGCAATGAGCTCGCTGGTTTCCGCCAGCCAGTCGGCAAGCGGCGCCCTGCAGGCCGCTCAGGCCGGCAATCAGCTCCTGGCCCTGCATTCCCAGCAGCTATCCGATCTCGTCGCGGTGCTCGCCGCGAAGGGACGGGCGGATGCGTTGGAGCAAGCGCGCGTGACGGCGACCGAATCGCAGGGCCAGCAACAATACAAGATCTTCTCGACACGCAGCGGTTATCAGCCCGGCAACGTCACCATGTTCAGCGGCAACTGAGGCGTCGATCATGGAGCGCTCGGATGTCCTTCGCGCAGGCGCGATGCTCATTGTGTTCGCGATGTTCCTCGCCACTCTGCACGTCATCCATCGGCGTCCGGCGGAGCGGCCCATATCCGACTCCCCCTTTGTCGCCGTTCCCGATGATCTGTCGGCCGAGCTGCGCCGCTGCCGCGCGCTCGGTCCCCAGGATGCCGAAGATCCGCACTGCCATGCGGTCTGGGAGGAGAACCGCGCGCGCTTCTTCGGCGGGCCGGCGCGGCCACTTCTGCCGCAGGCCGCGCCGGCCACACAGCCGAGGACGGGTGCTCCAAAGGGAGAGAAGTCGTGAACAACGTCGGCGTCATCGACACCTTTCTCAATACTTTCACGACCTACATCGATTCGGGTTTCGGCCTGATCAAAGGCGACGTTACGTATTTGTCGTCGACGTTGATCGTCATCGACATCACATTGGCCGGCCTATTCTGGGCCTGGGGTGCAGACGAGGACATCCTCCAGCGGCTGGTGAAGAAGACCCTCTACATCGGCTTCTTTGCCTTCATCATCACCAACTTCACCAAGCTCTCAGGCATCATCTTCAATAGCTTCGCTAGCCTCGGACTGAAGGCCGGCGGCTCATCGATCTCGACCGCGGACTTCCTGCGGCCCGGCCGGCTTGCGCAGGTCGGCCTCGATGCCGGGCAACCGTTGCTAGACTCCGCAAGCCAGATGATGGGCTTCACCAGCTTCTTTGCCAATTTCGTCCAGATAGCCGTGCTGATGGTGTCCTGGCTCCTGGTGCTGATCGCCTTCTTCATTCTGGCGGTGCAGCTGTTCGTAACGCTGCTCGAGTTCAAGCTGACGACGCTTGCCGGTTTCATCCTTATCCCCTTCGCGCTTTTCAACAAGACCGCCTTCCTCGCGGAAAAGGTGTTGGGCAACGTCGTTGCCTCCGGCGTGAAGGTCATGGTGCTTGCTGTCATCGTCGGCATCGGCACCGGGCTGTTCTCCCAGTTCACAACTGCCTATGCCGGCGGGCAGCCGACCATCGAGCAAGCGCTCTCTGTTGTGCTGGCGGCACTCGCCATGCTCGGCCTCGGCATCTTCGGTCCGGGCATCGCGACCGGTCTTGTCTCGGGCGCCCCGCAGCTTGGCGCCGGCGCTGCCGTCGGCACGGGCCTCGCCGTCGCCGGCACGGCTATGGCGGGTGGAGCTGCGCTTGGGCTCGCCGGAAGGGGAGCGATGGCGGCTGGCTCCGGTGCTGCGGCCGCCGCGCGTGGTGGTGCGGCGGTGGCGGGCGGTGTGTCCTCCGCCTACAGCCTCGCATCGGCCGGTCGGTCCGGCGCTGGCGGCGTCGCGTCAGGTCTCGGTGGCGCAGGCCGCGCGGCGGCAAGTCACGCGGCAGCTCCCGTCAGACGCGCCGCTTCCCAAGCGGCAGGGGCAATGAGGGAGAGCTTCACCTCCGGTGCCCGTGCCGGCGTCGCCAACACCGGTGGCTCCTCGACGATGGGGACGATCGGGAGTAGCGAGGCTGCACCCGATGGAGCCGAGTCTCAAGCAGCGAGCGAAAGCGGTCCGCCCGCCTGGGCCCAGCGCGTCAAGCGCAATCAGACCGTCATTCACGGCGCCCAGACCGCCGCGCAAGGCCTCAAATCCGGCGACAGCCATGGTGGCGGCCACTCCGTCGACCTCTCGGGAGGAGAATAAGAAATGTCAGTCTTCCGGCGATCGTCGGTTCGCTATGGCCGCACGCCCGAACCCGAAACCCCCTACCAGCGCGCGGCCCAGGTTTGGGATGAACGCATCGGCTCTGCCCGCGTGCAGGCCAAGAACTGGCGGCTGATGGCGTTCGGTTCGCTGATCCTTTCTTGCGGCCTCGCTGGTGGGCTCGTCTGGCAATCGACGCACGGCACTGTCGTTCCCTGGGTGGTGCAGGTCGACAAGCTCGGCGAGGCCGAGGCCGTGGCGCCAGCCACCGCGGACTACAGGCCGAACGACCCGCAGATTGCCTGGTATCTCGCCCACTTCATCCAGATCGTTCGCTCGCTTCCGGCCGATCCAATCATCGTGCGGCACAACTGGCTGCAGGCTTATGATTTCACGACCACGGCGGGCGCCGCGGTACTGAACGACTACGCCCGCGCCAATGACCCCTTCGCCAATCTCGGCAAGCAGCAGATCGCGATCGACGTCTCCAGCGTCATCCGCACCTCGCCCGACAGTTTTCGCGTCGCTTGGGTCGAGCACCGCTATCAAGACGGAGCGCTCGCCGGCACCACACGTTGGACCGCGATCCTCACCATCGCAATTGCGCCGCCCACCGACGCCGATCGGCTGCGCAAGAATCCACTCGGCATCTACGTCAACGCTATCAACTGGTCGAAGGAGCTGGGACAATGATCCCGCCGAATTTCTCGAAAGCCGGCGGTCCGGCTTGGCGCTTTTCCATCGTTCACCAAAATTGGAAAGACGGCGATACGTCTTTCCGTAAACCCGCCTTTGCGGCTTTGCTGATGGTCGCCTCGGTGCTTGGCGGCTGCGCGCACAATTTCATCCCGCCCGACATCAACTATGACACTGCGGAGCCGGCAGCGCTCACCACTGATCCGCCGCCGCCCGTCAAGATCGTGGAATTGCCCCAGCCCCTGCCGCTCCCTGGGCAGCTAAAACCGCTCGCTGGGAGCAAGCGCACGCCCGAAGCCGCCGATCCGAAGGTTCGCGTCAAACAGGCCAACGCCGCGGCACGGGTGCAGCCGGTCCGCAATGGCTTCATCAACGCGGTACAGGTCTATCCGTTCTCGGGCGGAGCCCTCTACCAAGTCTATACGGCGCCGGGTCAGATCACCGATGTCGGACTCCAAGAGGGCGAGCAACTCGTCGGCTCCGGTCCGGTCGCCGCCGGCGACACCGTGCGCTGGATCATCGGCGATACCGAGAGCGGTGCGGGCGCGACCAAGAAGATCCACATCCTGGTCAAGCCGACGCGACCGGAATTGGTCACCAATCTCGTGATCAACACCGATCGGAGGACCTATCTCCTCGAGCTGCGCTCGACGGAGAAGACCTACATGGCCTCGGTCTCCTGGCAGTATCCCGAGGACCAGCTGATCGCACTTCGGCGGCAGAATGCGGCGGCTGAAACCGCAGCTCCCATTGCGGCCGGCGTCGATCTCGCCGCGATCAACTTCCGCTACGCGATCGAGGGCGACGATGCGGCCTGGCGTCCGCTGCGCGCCTTTGACGACGGAAACAAAGTCTACATCGAATTCCCCAGCGGCATCGTCCAGGGCGAAATGCCGCCGCTGTTCGTCATCGGTCCGGCCGGCGGCTCCGAACTGGTGAACTACCGCGCGAACCGCAATTACGACATCGTCGACCGCCTGTTCGCCGCCGCCGAATTGCGTCTTGGCGACAAGGATAGCGAACGGCGCGTGCGCATCGTCCGCACCGACGGAAGGCCGCGCTCATGGCGATAGGCAACGAAGACGAACGTCAGAGCGACATCCCGCCCGTCGCGCCGCCCGACCTTCGGCTCCGAGGCGAGCGGCCGCGTGTCACACGCCTCTCGCGCAAGGTGCTTATCGGCCTCGGCGCGGTGTCTGCCCTCGCAGTCGCGGGCGCGCTCGGCTATGCCCTCCAGACCGGCAACAAGTCGCAGACCGGCCAAGAGCTGCTCAGCACTCAGAACCGACCTTCGGCCGAGGGCCTAGCCGGGTTGCCGAAGGACTACACCGGTCTGCCGCGTCAAGCGCCGCCGCTCGGGCCGCCGTTGCCCGGCGATCTCGGCAAGCCGATCCTCAACGCAGGCGCTGCAGCGAATACCATGGTCCCGGGAATGACGTCCGATCCGGAGGCGCAGCACCGAGCCGAGGAGATCGAGGCGGCGCGCGTCAGCCGTCTGTTCGCCCAGACTGTTCAGCAACCACAGAGCATCGGCCAAGTCATCCCGAATACCTCGAACGGAGCCACGACGCCGCCGGCCACGACACCACCCGTCGATGCGGGATCCACCCAGAACATGCAGGACCGCAAGGAAGCCTTCCTCAACGCTTCCACCGACAAGCGCACGGTCAGTCCGGACCGGCTCGAGGCCAAGGTCTCGCCCTATGTCGTGCAGGCGGGCACCGTAATGCCGGCTGCACTCATCACGGGCATCAGGTCCGATCTGCCAGGCCAGATCACCGCTCAGGTCACCGAGGCGGTGTACGATAGCCCCTCCGGAAAATATCTTCTGATCCCCCAGGGGGCCAAGCTGATCGGCCAGTACGACAGCTCGGTTGCGTTTGGTCAGAGCCGTATTCTCCTGGTCTGGACCCGCATCATCATGCCGGACGGCAACTCGATCATGCTGGAGCGCCAGCCCGGCGCCGATACCGGAGGTTATGCCGGGCTCGAGGATGAGGTCGACAACCATTGGGGCATGCTGTTCAAGGCCGCGGTCCTCTCGACCATGCTCAGCGTCGGAGCCGAGGCGGGTACGAGCCAGAACGAGAACAATCTCGTTCAAGCGATCCGCAGCGGCGCATCCAACAGCATCAGCCAGACCGGCCAGCAGATCGTGCAGCGCCAGCTCAACATCCAACCGACGCTGACTATCCGGCCAGGTTTCCCGGTTCGCGTCATCGTCACGCGCGATCTCGTATTCCGCTAGCGGAATACCAGGTCATATGCCGCGCTGTGGATAATGCCGAGTTTCCTGTGCATTTGCTTCCTTTCCCTCACATTTCCGAAGAAGTCAGTCGGCATAGTTCGTTCGAGCAGAAACCGGCCGAGGTCGTGTTTCCGATGAACAGAGCATGTCGAAAGCGACGCTCTCGGCTTGTGGTCGAGGGACCGCTGGCTCCTTACTTTGAGCTCTACGCCGAGTATCTTGCGGATCAGCGGTACTCGCAGGTTTCTTATTGGAAGAAGACATTTCTCATCACCGAGTTCAGTCGATGGCTGAGCTGGGAAGGTATCTCGGTCGACGGGATTACGACCGCGCATGAAGAAGCATTCTTGCGCCATCGCTCCCGACGCCGCCGTCTCAAGGGTGGCGACCGGATCGCTCTGTCCGGCGTGACATGCTGGCTTCGGGAAAAAGGCATTATCGAATGCGCGGCCACGGCTTCGGCCGAGACGTCGGCTGTTGATCTGGTGTTGCAGGAATACAGATCTTACCTGCACGAAGACCGCGGCCTGGCGCCGGCGACCATCGAGAATTATGCCGGCTATGTAAGGCACTTTCTGACAAACATATCCGGCGGGGACGACCCGCGTCTCGCCTCTGTGCATGCCAGCCAGATTGCGGAATATATCCGGCGAAACGCGCCGCAAGACCGCACATTCGCTTCGGCAAAACACGTAGTCACGGCACTGCGGTCGTTCTTCCGCTTCGTACGGTACCGCGACTACATCCACACCGATCTTGCCGCGGCAGTACCCTCTGTCGCCGGATGGTCGATGGCGTCGATTCCGAGAGCGATGCCGGCCGACTGTGTTCGGGTTCTTCTGAACGCGAGCAAGAAGTGGCGAACGGCGGCCGGGTTGCGCAATCGAGCCATCCTGTTGTTGCTGGCCCGGATTGGGCTGCGTGCAGGAGAGGTCGTCCGGCTCGAACTGAGCGATATTGATTGGAGCGAAGGCTGTCTGAGCGTGCATGGCAAGGGCCGTGTGGAACGGCCGCTGCCCTTGCCCCATGACGTGGGACAGGCGATTGCGGCCTATCTTGAGCACGGACGCCCGGAATCGAGCTGCCGCCGGGTGTTTTTGCGTTCCCGCGCCCCCTTTGATGGTTTGAGCTCGCACAGCGACATATGCCAGATCGTCGCGCGTGCAATTAGGCGCGCCGGTATCGAACTCGGTTCTACTGGAGCGCATCAGCTTCGTCATGCGCTTGCCGTCAACATGCTGCGCCAGGGGGCATCGCTGACGGATATTGGCCAGGTGCTGCGGCATCGCAGCCCGGATGCAACGCGGCAGTACGCGAAGGTCGATCTGGAAGCCTTGCGCGAAGTCGCCCTGCCATGGCCGGGAGCGACGCCATGAACAATTTGCGCGAGGGTGTTGCCGATTATTTGGAATTGCGCCGGTCCCTTGGCTTCAGGCTGAAGAAGGATGAACTTTACCTTCGGGATTTTGCGGCGTTCATGGAACGGCGTCATGCCGCGTACATCACGGCAAAGCTGGCAGCGCAATGGGCACAGCAGCCGGCATCGAACGACCCGAACTACCATGCCGGAAGGTTGCGCGCCGTGCGCAGTTTTGCGCGCCACCGCATCCTGACAGACCCGCGCACCGAAATACCTCCGACGGATCTGCTGCCGCGCCGGCGGAGCGCCTTCCAGCCTCATATCTTCCTCCAGGAAGAGATTGCCCGCCTTCTCGCCGCCAGCCTGCAACGACGGCGGGGAGCCAAGCCGATCTCGCGCTGGTCGCGCTATGCGATCTTCGGCCTTCTGAGCGTCACCGGGATGCGTGTCGGCGAAGCATTGAACCTTGATCTGGAGGACGTCGATCTCGACCACGGAGTCCTGACCATACGCAACACGAAGTTCGGAAAGTCCCGCCTGGTTCCGGTGCATGCGACGACCAGCGCTGTCCTCAAGCAGTATCTGGAACAGCGCAATGCGTTGCTGGCTGGACGCAGCGCCCGGCCATTCTTCATCTCGCCGCTCGGCCGTCGCATTACGCATTCGGTTTTGGAACTGTCGTTCCGCCGGCTGTCGCGGAAACTCGGGTTGCGCGGCATCTCCGATAAGACCGGGCCACGTTTGCACGATCTGCGGCACACCATGGCTGTCGATGTCTTGCGGCAATGCTATTGTGCGGGCGCAGACCCCGAGCGCCGCCTGCCGGCGCTGTCCACTTATCTGGGACACACCCATCTCAATTATACGTACTGGTGTTTGCACCAGAACCCCTCTCTCATGAAGCAGGCGGTGACGCGGCTCGAGCATTATTGGGAGGCCTCCGTATGAAACCCGCGCTCCCGACCTTCCCGGCGCTCCTGCAAAAGTTCTTCACGCAGCGGCTGATGCAACAGAAGCGCGTCAGCGCGCATACGATCAGCTCCTATCGGGACACGTTCAGGCTTCTGCTGCGGTTTGCGCAGAAACGGTTGCACATGTCTCCGGATCGCCTGGCATTCGAAATGATCGATGCCCCGTTCATCTCCGTGTTTTTGAACGAACTTGAGAAGACGCGTGGTGTTACCGCGCGAACTCGCAATCTTCGTCTCACCGCCATTCGGTCGTTCTTCCGCTTCGCTGCCTACGAGATGCCGACCCATAGTGCTCAAATCCAGCGCATCCTCGCCATGCCGGCTAAACGTTTTGACCGCAGGCTGATCGACTTCATGACGCGCCCGGAGGTCGACGCACTTCTGAATGCTCCGGAGAAGAGCATCTGGAGCGGTCGCCGGGATCACGCACTCTTGCTGACAACCTTGCAAACAGGCTTGCGCCTGTCCGAAGTGACCAGCCTGAAACGCCAGGACGTAGCATTCGGCACAGGCGCTCATGTCGAGGTCCTCGGCAAGGGGCGAAAGCAACGCGCCATTCCGCTTTCCAAACCTGTCGCTGCAGTTCTTGAAGCATGGCTCGATGAAACCAGCGCCGCCCACGACAGCAGTATCGTCTTCCCGAGCATCCGCGGCGGACGATTGAGTGCGGACGCGGTAGAGCGCCTTCTGAGAAAGCATCTGGCCACCGCCAGCGAAGTCTGTGCCTCGCTGAAGAAGAAGCACATCACATTCCATTGCCTGCGACACACGACAGCAATGGACCTGTTGCATGCCGGGGTGGAGCAATCCGTGATCGCGTTATGGCTGGGGCATGAATCCATTGAAACAACCCAAATCTATCTCGATGCGGATCTGGCGCTGAAGGAGAAGATCCTCGCCAGAACGATCCCCTTTGACAGCAAACCGGGGAAGTTCCGGCCCAACGGTCAGCTGCTGACGTTCCTCAACCAGCTATAGGAGACAGGACTATGCCGACATTTGGCGCGTCAAAACCCTATGATTGGCGTCTCTCACCCCCGCAAATCCGCATAGTCCGGAAAGCGGCATATGATCTCGTGCTGGCGCCGTACCGGAAGGGAGCAACACCGTGACAAAGCTCAAGCTTGGGCCACTCGAAGACGACAAACCAGTCAAGCTCACCGTCGAGCTCCCGGCGGCGGTCTTCAGGGATCTCAAAAGCTATGCTGAGATCCTAACGCGTAGTGGAGGCACGACGACGCCGACCGAGCCCGGCAAACTGATTGCGCCGATGATAGAGCGATTCATGGCAACCGACCGCGCTTTTGCGAAGGCCCGACGAAATGCGGCTCAGCCCGCACCTGGATCAGCCGAGAGATCCGGATAGCGCTCGCGAAGCAGGTCAAGGAACGGACGTAGCGATGGATTGCCGTTGGCCTGCCGCCAGTAAGCGCGGAAGCTCAGCCGGGTCGGACCCTCGGCGTCATGCACCTCGCGGAAGGTGACACCCGGATAGGTCGCGCCGGTCGCACCTTCCAAGGCCAACAGCATTCCCCAGCCGGCGCCGACCAGGGTGAGGAGCCGATCGAGCGACACATCATGACGAAGTACCGGACATGGATCGGAAGTTCCCAACTTGCTGATGAGCAGTTTGTGGAATTCCGGTCCAGGGCCGTGCTGTGACAATAGTAGGGCTTCATGCCGCAGTTCGCCCCAGTGAACTACATTGCGGGCTGTCAGCGGATGGTGTTCGGGAAGGGCGACGACGACACGTTCGCTCCACACCAATAATGACTTGTCGCTCCACCTCGGATTGGGCTCGGCCACGAACGCGATATCAATGGCGGAGCTGGCGAGATCGGACATCAAATCGTCGCTCGATCCGTCGACGAAATGCGGTTTGACATCAGGGAAGCGCCGCTGGTGCTCGAGAAGGGTGGCCCGTAGATTGCCGGCGGAGAATGAGGCGTGGATCCCGATGTTCAATAGACCGCTCTCGCCGCGCCAGCGGCTCTTGAGGCGGCCGGTCATCGCCTCAGTATCATTCACGATGCGCCGGGCAGCATCGAGGAATTCCTGACCTTCGATGGTCGGTCGCGTACCGGCTTTAGTGCGCTCGAAGATGGCACCGCCCAACTTATGTTCGAGATTGCGCAGGCGGCGACTCAGCGTTGACTGCTTAACCCTGAGGGTCTCTGCCGCTTGGCGGAGGCTTCGGTGCTGGGATGCGACGATAGCCCAGCGTAGATCTCGAAATTCCATTGGCACGGTCGAAGCGCAACCCCTCTAGCTCGTATGATTCGGTGCTACCATGCCAAACCGCAGTTGGGATTGATCAAAAAAACAACTGGTAGTAGAATTTTCTTCCAAATCAATGGGAAGCAAAGTTTCAATCTAAATGGGTAAAATCGGGAATATCCGCGGTGGTGGCCCGATCCTGCGCGACCCTGCCCAGGGCATTCGCTTGCCGAACTGCTGTCCATCGGGCCGGGAGCTTGCTTGCTTTGCCCTGCAATCATTCGGAGAATCTTGTCGAGGGAACAGCGAACTGTGCATCGGTCGAGTGACATACAATCGGACGATCCACAGACTGCAGAAGCCGGTTGTGATGAATAAATCCCGAGTTTGCATGGACGAGGTTTTCCGGTTTCGAGCCTGTCGCGCCGATTGCGTTATATGATGAGCCGAACTTGCGCGCGGGTTTGACCGTGATTCACCATTTCGGGTCGATTTCCCGGGCGTGTCGCCTGGCCGGATTGGCGCGACTCGACGTCCGATAGCGCGCGCCTGCCGCCGCCGTCAGTTCCTTGCGCGTCACCATGGTTAGCCGCCCCACCTTCGCCCCCGGTCGTTCCCGATCCAAGGGAGCAATTTACGTGAGGCAACGGCTTAGCATCCGGTAACAATTAAGGTGAGGCAATGCGACCTTGTCATCGACGGCAGTGTGCTGCTTGTAAGCGGGCTCCAGCCGCCGGTTTCGGGCATTGGTGGCCATTGTCGCATCGGGGATCAGTCGTGCAGACCTTTTGTACTTCCCGCTTTGCGGCCCTTCTCTCATCCTCACTTTCATCTT
This sequence comes from Bradyrhizobium sp. LA2.1, assembly GCF_040547725.1. NCBI lineage: Bacteria > Pseudomonadati > Pseudomonadota > Alphaproteobacteria > Hyphomicrobiales > Nitrobacteraceae > Bradyrhizobium > Bradyrhizobium sp. LA2.1. The sequence goes on along the minus strand of NZ_JBEPQI010000053.1, from coordinate 2,517 downwards.
CGCCTTGATTTTCGCTCAGCATATCCATCACATGCTGCTCGGTGAGGCTGTTCCAACTCACGTTGGCGCGGATCAGCGACGCATCGATGTGAACCACTTCTGCTGTTGCGATCTTGGCCTTCAGGCAGGCCTCGACCGTGCGTTTGAAGATCCTACGGAATCGCTCTTCGCCCCAGCGCTGGCGGATGCGCGTCAGGCTTGAATGGTGCGGTAGCTGCTCGTGCAGGCCATAACCAGCAAACCAGCGAATGGCGATGTTGACCTGAGCCTCACGGATCAGCTTGCGATCGTGTACGATCCCGGTGAGCAGACCCGCGAGCATCAGCCGTACCGCGGCTTCCGGATCGATGCCTGGCCGACCGTCGTTCGCGCAGTCGGAGACCTCTTCCCTTAGCCAAGACAGGTCGAGCACACGATCGACCGCGCCAGCACGTGCTCATCTGGGACGAGCTGTTTCAGCGAGCCCGTGATGAAGAGCTCCAACTGATCCCGCTCCTTGCGCCCCAGCATCTCGTTTGCTCCGCCGATCGCGAATCGCCGACGAGAACGGAATCAGCCAATTGGAGCTTTTTCAACGACCCCCATGTGCGTGAGTTGCTAGATGTTCCAGAACCGTATCTTCGAACCGACGTAGGCGCACGGCGCGCTGGGGCTAATAAGTAGGCGGAAAATCTGACCGCCATTTCGGGCGAGGCCACATTCTACCTGTTGGCAGTTCCCAACGATCAAGTCTAATAGGCGGGTTATAGCCAGTGATTTGACGCCCGAGCTCATGGCATGCTTTGCACATGGAAACTCGTGCACTTGTGGCTTGGAATGTGCGTCGGATTCGGATTAGCCGCGGCATTTCGCAAGAGAAATTGGCTTATCAGGCCGGCGTTGACCGCTCCTATTTGGCCAGTCTTGAGCGGCAATCGAAAAACCCGACAATTGATCTGCTCGAGCGCATCGCCGAGGCGCTGGACGTTCATTTGTCCGAATTCTTCGTTCGGCCTGTGACGCCCAAGACCTTTCCTAAAGATCGCAACCGGTGAGTTTACGTCGTCGTTGGACGGGTTAGCCATTATATGCGATTGGGCAGAGCGCTCGAAGATAGCACCGCCCAACTTATGTTCGAAATTGCGCAGGTGGCGCCTCAGCGCTGACTGCTTAACTCCGAGGGTCTCTGCCGCTTGGCGGAGGCTTCGGTGCTGGGATACGACGATCGCCCAGCGTAGATCTCGAAATTACGTCGAAACCTATGACAGCTTGCTCGTGACCAAGATTTCTCTTGAAGGGAGCTTGCACTGCTTCGCGCCGCCTCGTCCGCCCGTTCACTGTTCCTATGGCCCCGATGGGGACAGTCACTTTCGCAGTCCTGCTAGCGCTTGCGATCCTTCCTGCCTGGCATATTGGTCCGTACGAGGATGATGCCTTTGTGGAAGCCACACACCCTTCGCGTGCGAGTCTCATCGTCCAAGTTCAGTCAACTCGTTCCTTAGAGCCTGACCCAAAATTGCATTGCTGTTTTTATCGCTGCGATGCGCCTTGTCATGAGTTGGACAGAGGCGAGGAAGAGCCAGGCAGCTGCGCTTTCGATGGTTCGCTCGAAGTCCTTGGCCAATCTGCGGTTGCGGCCGAGCCAGGCGAAGGTTCGTTCGACCACCCAGCGGCGCGGAAGCACCTCGAAGCCCTGTGCGGCATCGGAGCGCTTGATGATCTCGACAGTCCACCGGCCGATCTTTCCAGCACCGCCTTGAGCTTTTCGCCGGCATCAGCCGCCATCGGCGAAGATATGGCGCAGCCAGGGGAAGCGGTAGCGAATGCTGCACAGGACATCTGGCGCGCCGTCGCGATCCTGAAACGATCGCTCCGACCAGGAGCCCTTGGGTGTCGGTGACGATGTGGCGCTTTCGACCCTTGATCTTCTTTCACGCGTCGTAGCCGCGAGGGCCGCCACTTTCCGTAGTCTTGACCGATTGGCTGTCGATCACGCCGGCCGTGGGCGAGGCCTCCCGGCCGATCGCCTCGCGCGCCAGCATCAGGAGTGCGTGGTGATCGATTGCCACAATCCGTTGTCGCGCCACTGGTAGAAATAGTACTGCACCGTGGTCATTGGTGGAAACAGAGTGGGCGGCAGCATGCGCCACGGCAATCCGCCGCGCAGCAGATAGAGCACTGCCTCGACGATGTCGCGATAGCTCCATTTCGGGCGCCGCCCGCGCTTGGCCCGCACAGGAAGCAACCTCTCCAGCACGCCCCATTCCGCATCCGTCAAGTCGCTTGGCAAATGCAGCTCCTCTCGGGCAAACTGTGCCCGGGTGATATCAGTCCACAGTCTCGATCCTTTGATGCTTCGCAACACCGATGGAATCAGAACTCGCTGATATCACTCAACTTATTTTTCGGTCGGACACTTAGGCGTAGAACTATTCGTAACGCTCTAGGGCCTGTTTGGATTCAGGATTCTCATTCGAGCTTGATTGTGATTCAAGCTTGAGATGGACCGATTCGTTTTGACTGACGCCCAGTGGGCGA
>NZ_JBEPQI010000052.1:0-26755 GCF_040547725.1 Bradyrhizobium sp. LA2.1 | reverse complement strand
TGACAAAGCCGAGCCCTTCGTCTGGACCAAGAAAAAGGTTCGTCAACGCCCCTTCAAAGGCCGCCGTATCACTCAGCTCTGATTCCGGGTACTAGAGACCTCCTTCCAAGGATGGTCAACAACGACACCACTGTGGCATATCGATGCCGTGAGGACGCGTTCATCAACCTCAGTAGCCACAAGGTGGCTGGAGTGTCGCCAGATGGTCCAGGCCGTGCTTCGATACTCCCATCTCCCGGCCATGACGCGGCAGCCTCAGCTAGCCTTCGTGCCAGTAACGACGGCGAGCGCCTCGACCAAGCGGTCGAGATCCGCCTCCTCGGTATAGAGCGCCGGCGTTATGCGGATGCATTGCCCCTTGGCGACACCCGGCCTGCGCACGGTGAGCACCTTGTAGCCATCCCTGAGCTTCGCCACGACGGCGTCGTTGTCGGCCTTGCTCGTCTTACCGGCGAGGCGGAAGGACGTGATGGCACCGTAGAGGCCAGTTTCGTCCGGCGTCAGTATCTCGATATCCTTAAACGCCCGGACACGGCTCACCCAGTAGTCGCGCAGATAGCGCAGGCGTGCCTGCTTCACGGCTGCGCCGATTTCCTGGTGGAGCGCGACCGCGGTAGGCACCGTCAGCAGGGTGGCGAAATTGACCGTGCCGGTGTGCACCCGCGAGCGGATGTCGGTCTCCGGGAAGTCCTCGTCGCCCATGTCGCGGTCGATGGCGCCGAGGCGATCCTTCCTGATGTAGAGAAAGCCTACCCCGAGAGGCGCGCCGATCCACTTGTGCAGGTTGAAGCCGACGAAATCGGCCTCCAGCTCCCCCACCTTGAAATCGAGCTGCCCCCACGACTGCGCCGCGTCGACGATGGTGTCGATCCCCTTGGCCTTCGCCATGCGCACGATCTCGGCGACGGGCATGACAAGGCCCGTTCGATGGCTGACGTGGGTGAGGAGCAGGAGCCTCGTATTCGGGTTGGCATCGAGTTCCCGGGCGTAGGCGTCCAGCACAGCCTGCCGTGTTGCTGGCTCCGGCACGTTGAACTTGACGACGTCAACGCCGCGCCGCGTCTTGAGCCCGCTCATCGCATACTACATCGAATCGTAGTCGAGATCGGTGTAGACGACGGCGTCGCCGGGCTTCAGCTTGTTGTAGCCGCCGATGAGGAGCTGCAGCGCCTCGGTCGCACCACGCGTCAACGCGATCTCCTCCGGCGCCGCGCCAACGGCCACCGCCACCTTCCCGCGCACGGACTCAAAATCCCGCCCGAAACGCTCCCGCGCATAGTAGGAATTCTGGTAGTTGACCATGTCGAGTTGGCGGATGAACTCACGCCGCACCGGCTCGGCCATGATGCCCCAATAGCCGTTCTCCAGGTTGACTATATCCGGCGTCACGGAATACAGCCCACGCACGGCGCCCCAATAGGCGTTGTCGGTAGCGATCGCGGCCGACGACGTCACGCGCTGATGACCACGCTCGCCTACACCTTCCTTCAGCATCATCACCTCCCAGAAGCGAGGTACAAAAAGCATCAAAGGGGGCGCCACCCTAGCCAAGCTCGCTGTGTAGGGCAAGCCACCTCACTGGCGGAGGCGGACATGCGGTCTTACCGCAGAGCTGACCTGCAGCATGCTCGACCAAAATAGGCAAGCGGGAGCGCGCTGACGATACCGCTGCAGTCAGGTACGGCAAAGCCGGCCTGCGTATGAGCTGAAGGACCATAGCACGATGAGATGCTTCTGATGGTTGTGCGAAACCGGTAACGTCCATTAAGCCAATGGAAGCGAGTAGTACTTCAGCTGCGTAGACTTAGAGGCGCTCTCGCCTAAGTCACCTACCAAAGCTAGCAATTGATCTGCATGGCAAGAACACGTCACCGTCAGTTATAAACGTCGTGCTCGTCAGATGTCGCTGCAAAGGTTCGGCATGCAAGACCAACCACAATCTGGTCTCATCAACGGTCCTGATCGACGCGCTGCCCAGTCGCTCGCAGAAATGCTGCGTGCTCAGATCTGCTGCAGCCGCAATATCTCCTTTCTAATGGAAGCGCATGATGGGCTCTCCGGCGCGATCGCCAAGCGCGCAGGGTTCAAAGCTCTCTGGGCGTCGGGTCTCTCGATTGCATGCTCCTCGGCTACCGCGATGCAAACGAGGCTTCGTGGAGCCAATTGGTGGATGTGGTCGAGCGCATCGTGGACACTACCGAACTGCCGGTGCTCGTCGACGGAGATGGCGGATTTGGGAATTTCAATAAGGCGCGCCTCCTGGCTCGTACGCTCCGCCAGCGTGGCGCTGCGGGCGTCGCGCTCGAGGATAGTTGTTTTCCAAAGATGAACTCGAGCAACAGGCATCTCCTCACGCCGATATTGATGCATTCTCCGGCCGCTTGCACGCTGTGAAGGATACAGTCGCGGAAGACTTGGTCGTTGTGGCTCGGATCGAAGCGCTGATCAGCGGCCATGGAATGGACGAGGCACTCCTGCGTGCTCACGCTTGCGCCGACGCTGGAGTCGATGCGATCCTTATTCACTCGCGAAGGAGTACCACCGACGAGGCCACGCATGAGAGCGTCGATATCATCCACGGCGAGCTGCCAACCATATAGAGCAGGCTCTTTAGGAACGTCGCTGGGCGGATATCCGCGGGCATTGAAGGTGATGCAGCAGCACGAGAGAAATAGCGAACCTGGGTTTCCCATTCGCGGCTGTCTGCCTCGAGTTCGTGCATGAAAATGATCGGATGACCCTACCCGGTTTGCTCAAAATAAAGCTTCACACGAGCGGCATCGATATATGGCAACCGACCTCCTATCCATCTGAACGCATCTGGCTGATCAAAATGCTGGTATATGACCGGACTTGAGCTCGGCGGGATCGGGCGCGGGGCTCCTCGGAATTTCGCGCAACGGTGCTGTACCGCCTCGCCTCTTCGCGGCGCGCGACAATTGCGATAACGAGCAGCAATCTCCATAAGCCAACTGGAACGTTTGCTTCGAGCACAACGCGGCAACTGCCAGAGACTCTATCGTAACCGAACCGAAGCACTTCATCCTCTAAGCCCCGGAAACACCATGTCCTGGTCGACGAGGACGTTGAACATATAGCCCGGTCGAATCTCGAGTGTGGGCTGGACGTTCATGTTCTTGCTGATCGTCTGTTCGGCGACGCGGCCGAACGACTCGGCAAAACTGTTGCGCGCGGCATCCGTCGGCGTTTGCTGATACCCGTAAGGTGAACTTGCGGGCATCGAAATGTCGATGCCGGCGCCGATCGCGGCAATCAGGATCGCCGAGCCGAACACCTGGAAATAATGATTGTCGACTTGATCATTGAAGCCGCCATAGCCTTCCGCGTCGGTGCCTGCCATCCCTCCAATCTGCAAGGTCGAGCCGTTCGGGAAGATGATGTCAGTCCAGACAACGAGGACGCGGCTTTGCCCGAATGAAATCTTGGAATCGTAGCGGCCGAGGAGTTTGGCGCCCTGCGGGATCAACAGGTGATGGCCGGTGGCGCTGTCGTAGACGTTCTGGTTGACTTGGGCCGTGATGCGTCCGGGGAGGTCGGAATTGATGCCGGTGATCAACGTCGCTGGAATGACTGACCCGCGTTTCAGTTCGAAGGCGGATGTCGGCGCGACCACCTTGTTGGGCAGGTAGCCGAGCTTCTTGAGGTCCGCGTTGAAGAAATCCTCTTTCGCCGCCTGTCGGTTCTGATCGATGTTCTGCATGCCGAAGCCGGCACGCAACGCCGCCGAATAGAGATCGGACGCCCCTCCCGGAGCGACAGGCATTGTCGCCGTGTTCGCCGGCGCTGTGTTGCTTGTCGCCGTCGCAGAGACTGTCTGGAGCTTGCCGAGATTAATGGCGAGCGGAGAGTCATGGGCGGCGTCGCTCGCCTGCACGCGCGCCATTCGCTGGCGCTGTCGCTCCCGCAGATATTGCTCATGTGCCTCGCGCTCGAGCCGCGCCCGCCATTGCGCCTCGGGTTCGAGCTGCGAGCCGGACCGCGACTCGGTCTGTTGTCGGCCGGCAAAGGGATTGCTTGCCGGCTTTGCATCGGGCTGCGGCGGGGCCGGCTGGAATGTTTGGGCTTCGGTCTGATCTCCGATGATGCCGTTGGAGACGCCTTTCTTCAGCTGATCGGCATAGGTTGAGGCCGGATTGGATGAAGCAGTATCGATGCCGGCGGCGCGCCGAAAGTACAGTCCGCGCGACGTCAGGCCGTAGAAGATCACGGCAAAGAACACGAACACCAGCACGATGGCGACGATGATCGGCAAGCGATTGAGGCGCCGGATTCCCCTCGCCTCCGCTCCCTCCGGAGCGCCGCCGAGCTTCAGCGATTGCGCCATGATAGTCCTCCCTACCCGCGCTGCATGATGGAGAGCGGGCTGGTCGGCGATGCTCCAGCGGCGGTTGCGCTATAAGCGCGGCCGAGTTCGACGCTGGCGGTCGACAAGCGCGCCAGGACCTGACCGTTGTAGGACTCGATCACATAGGCGAGCGGAATGGTCTTCTCGCCTTTGGTCTTCTGATCGGTCGCAACCGCATATCCCCAGCTCTTGAGCGAGGTCTCCAGCGCCTGGCCGAAGGGCGTGCCGTCGGGCTTCAGGATGATCGTGCCTGAACCAGGCCCGACCTGCTCGGCGAATTTCGTCACCATGTCGCCGGCGATCGCAGAAACCGCGGGACCGGACAGATCGGCCGGCGCCGAGCTCGCCACCAGGGCGCTGCCGCCGAACGACGCGCAGCCGGCGAGCGGCAGGCTGAGCAGGGAGAGAAGGACGAGCCGAGGCATCGAGGAGACCTGCCGCATGATCAGCCTCCCCTCCGAATCGTCACCTTGTCCTGGTTCCAAAAGCCGACGCCGGACACCAGAATGGCGGTGTCGATCTGATAATCGACCACCATCATGTTGTCCTTCAGCCGGTAGTTGACGATGCGGTTCTGGCCGCCCGACACGACGAACAGGACGGGTGCATCCTGACCGGACAGTGACGACGGAAACTGGATGTAGGTCTTGACGCCGTCGCTGTAGACGCGTGTCGGCCGCCACGAGGCGCTGCCGCTCACGCTGTAGCCGAAGTTCAACTGCTCGACCGGAACGCCGGCACCGGCGATCAGCTCAGCGCCGAGCCGGGCGTTGACATCGGCGAGCCTGCTCCCGACATCCTCGGGATATTCAAAACCGACGCGCGCCATATATTGGGTAGCGTTCGACTTGAGCTGGATGTGATAGGTCCGTCGTGAGGTCGTCACCACCATCGAGGTGATGAGCCCCGGCTCCGCGGGCTTGACGATCAGGTGGATGGCCTGGCCACCGACCGTGCCCGATGTCGCCGGCTCCACCTTCCAGCGCACGGTGTCGCCAACCAGCACGTCGCGCACCACTTCGCCTGCCTGGAGCTCGATGTCGCACACCTCGAGCGGCGAGCAGACGACGGATGGCTGCACCTCGCCGAACAGGAAGATGACCTTGCCGTCCGCTCCGCGCGTCACCAGTCCAGTCGATCCACGCCACTGGCTCGAGATGTTCGTGCCTTTCCGTTCCTTGGCGTTCATCGCCTGCGCATGCGCGCCGACATCGGCCAGCAGCAAGCCAAAGGCGCAAGCCACAAAAAGAGTGCCAATCCTGAGTCCGATTGTGTTTGGGTGCATCGGTGTCCCCGCCCCTTTCATAGTTGCGCCGTCCAGTCGAAATCACGCAGGTAAAGGCCGATCGGATTGAGCCGGATGGTCTGCTCGTCCTGGGGTGGTGTCAGCGTGACAGTGGCGATGCCGCGAAAGCGGTGCTCGCCGGTTTCCTTTCCCTTCCGGTCGCGTTCGAATTCGGTCCAGTCGATCTGATAGGACTGGTTGGAAAGAGCCACGATGTTGTTGACCTCGACCGCGATCGTCGTCGTCTTCGCCTTCTCGAACGGAGAAGTGCTCCGGAACCAGTCATTGATCTTCTGCGTCGCAGGATCGGAGGTTCGCAGCAGCGCGTAGGTCCGATCGATATATTGCTTCTGCACGACCGCATCGGGCGTCACTGATCGGAAGCTCGAGACGAAGCTTCCAAGCGTCGCGCGCACCACGCGCGGATCCGCGTATTCGATCTGCTGCGGATAGCCTGCGCTCATGGCCGTGCCGAGTTTGTCGACCTCGACGATATAGGGCACGAGCTTGACCTGTGTGCTCTGGAACAGCGCGTATGCGAAGCCAATCACGGCCATCACCATGGCGATGATGCCGACCATGCGCCACGCCGCGGCTGCCCTCACATAGGAGCCGTACCGCTCGTTCCATTCCTGGCGCGCAGCGAGATAGGGATTGTCGGGCGGACTATGCGCGGCCATTGGGGTCTGGTCTCCAATCATGATGTTGCGGGCGAAAAGGCTCAGCTCTTTCCGCCCGATCCGTTTCGAGGCTGGCGTTGATCGAGCTTGGCGTTGGCAAGACCCAGCGTCGACGTGCCGAACGAGCCTGGCGCGCGGATAGCCTGATCGCGCGCGGCGGATGCAAGCGCGCCGCCTGCCGCTCCGACGCCTTCCGTCATGGCCTTAAGGGCGGCCGCGCCAAATGAGGCGCCACCGGCCCGGGCCGCGCTGAAGCCCGCGGCCCCTGCCCTCGCGCCTCCCACGGCGAGTGCGGCGCCGCCGGCGGCGAAGCTCGCGGCCTGTCCCGCATGCTTCACCACTTCCATGCCGCTGCCGACGGAAACGCCCTGCACGACACCTTGCACGATGTTCGGCACGTAGATCGAGATGATGAAGACGACGACGGAGATGCCGCCGATCGCCAGTGTCCCGACGAAGGCGTCTTTGCCGGTGCCGGTCTGGTTGGCGAGGTTCAACAAGGCGTCGGAGCCGATCTTGGCGATCATCACCAGCGCCATCAGCTTCATGCCGACCGAGAACGCGTAGACGAGATAGCGGATGGCGAAGTCCTTGGTGAAGGACGAGCCGCCGAGACCCAGCATGATCATACCGGCGAGCAGACCGACATACATCTCGACCATCACCGCGACGAAGATCGCCGCGACCAGCGAAAAGGAGATCACCACGATCACCATCGCGAACACCGAGGCGATTGCGAGCGCATTGTCCTGGAACAGGCCGAACTGCGCGTTCTGCGACATCGCGGAGGCGACCTTGAGACCGGCGTTGAACACATCCGCCGGCGAGGCCGAGCCGCTGCCCGCGCCGATCTGATAGAGGCTGTCGACGACCGCCTTCGCGAAACTGAACCCCTGGTCGAGCACGAAGGCGAAGAAGCCGATGAACATGATCCGGCGCACCAGCTCGGCAAACCACGCGTCAAGTGTCGCAGTTTGAATGGCGAGCCAGACGGCAGCGATGCCGAACTCGATCCCCGCGAGGATCCAGAACAGTGACTTCGCCGCTTGCATGACGGTTGTCTGCCAGCCCTTGGCGGCCGTCGTCACCGAATTTTCCAATGTCGTGAGAACACTTCCGTCCTGCTGCGCCAATGCGGGATGCGCAACGGCGATGAGTCCGACCGCGACGATCAGAACGAGCCCCGGTTTGAGTTTCTGCACCCCCTGCCCCCTTCCCCTACCAGCGTGGTTTCATCGGCTGACCGCCGGATGTCTTGTAGTCCTGCGGCGGCTTGAAAAAGTCGCTTCCACGCTGCGTTGCGCCTTGCGACGAGCCGGAGCCTTGGGTAGCGAACAAGAGCCACCACGCTCCTGCGGCGCAGGCGCCGAGCGCGGTAACGACGATGATGATCGCGGACCGTCTCACCAGCGCGGCTCCATGGTCTGGCCGCCAGAGGTCGCCGGCGTGGTCGCGTTGAAGAACTGCTCGCGACGCGCCTGCGAGAGGTCCTTGTTGGCCTCGGACGATTGGAACCAGGTCGCCATCATCGTGGTCTGCTGCGCGACGAGACCCCGCAGCTTCTGCATCTGGGCGACTTGCTGCGCGGCGATCTCATGGCCGACCTGCAGGGCCTTCATCTGCCCGTCGGCGCTCTCGGAGGCTGTCTGGAGTTGCGCCATCGTCGAGTTCTCGGTTGCAAATTGCTGCGAGGTAAGACCTGCGGCCTGCAATGTGCTCGAAACCGTGTCGCGGTTCGTCGCCGACCAGGTCTGATAGGTGGAGGCGAAGCTCGCGCCATTAGGCAGATTGGACTTGAACTGCGCATAGCTCTGGAAGCGCTGCTTGAGCACATCGTCGATGTTGCCCATCGAGAAAGCCATGCCCTGGCCCTGATTGACGATGTTCTGCAACTGCCTCAGGTCGCTCTCGGCCTGCCCCCAGACATGCGCCGGCAACTGCGCCGTGTTCTGCAGCATGTTCTGATAGATCCTGAGCTGGTTCTGGATCTGCTGGGCGAGCTGCGAGATCTGCTGAATCTGGTTGTTAATCTGTTGTGCGGATTGGCCGGCGAGCTGGACCAACTGTCCGTTATTGAGAATCTGCGTGAACTCGGTCGAGCCGCCGGCCGCGGCGCCCGCGATCGCCGGGGCAGCCGCGAGCGATCCGATACTCGTAGCCACGATGAGCGCCTTACAAATCGGCGAGAAGCGTCTCGGCATGGCCGATCCCCCTTTCCTTGAGCCAGTGAACGGGCCAGTCAGCCCCGGCCTTCTTCAGCGCCAGGATGCGCTTCAGGTCGTCCTTGCCGGATGCGCCGACGAAGGAGAGCGCGACGGGGCCGAGCGCCATGTTGAAGAGACGGCGGCCTTCGGGTGAGGCCACGTAGTATTCGCGCTTGGGGACTGCGGTTGCGACGATCTCGATCTGCCGCTCGTTGAAGCCGATGCGCTCATAGAACTCGCGCGTGCCGGGCTCGCGCGCAGCGCCGTTCGGCAAGCAGATCTTCGTCGGGCAGCTCTCCTTCAGCACATCGATAATGCCGGAGCGCTCGGCGTCCGAGATCGACTGTGTGGCGAGCAACACGGCGCAATTGGCCTTGCGCAGCACCTTCAGCCACTCGCGAATCTTGTCGCGGAAGACCGGATGACCGAGCATCAGCCAGGCCTCGTCGAGGATGATCAGGCTCGGCGCGCCGGTCAGGCGCTTCTCGATCCGCCGGAACAGATAGGTGAGGACCGGGACGAGGTTGCGCTCGCCCATATTCATCAGCTGCTCGATCTCGAAGGTCTGGAACGATCCGAGTTGCAGGCCGTCCCTCTCGGCATCGAGCAACTGGCCCATTGGACCGTCGACCGTGTAGTGATGCAGGGCGTCCTTGATCTCGCGCATCTGCACGCCCGACACGAAGTCCGACAGCGATCGCCCGCGCGCCTCGGCCATCAGGCCGATCTGCCGCGAGATGGCGTTGCGATGATCTGGTGTGATCGTCACGCCTTGGACGGCGACGAGAGTTTCGATCCATTCCGACGCCCAGGCGCGATCGGTATCCGTCGACAAATCCGACAGCGGGCAGAAGGCGAGCGTTGCCGCGCCGTCCGCGTCATCGCCGCCAATTTCGTAATGATCGCCGCCGGCGGCCAGCGTCAGCGGCAGCATCGAGCGGCCTTTGTCGAAGGCGAAAATCTGCGCGCCGGCGTAGCGGCGAAATTGGGCCGCGATGAGCGCCAGCAGCGTCGACTTGCCGGAGCCTGTCGGCCCGAACACCAGCGCATGGCCGACGTCGTCGACATGCAGGTTCAGCCGGAAGGGGGTGGAGCCGGACGCGACCTGCATCAGCGGCGGCGACGCGTGCGGATAGAACGGGCACGGTGCGGTCGGATTGCCGGACCAGACCGAGTTGAGCGGGATGAGGTCCGCAAGGTTGCGCGTGGTGATGAGCGGCTCACGGATGTTGGCGTACCAATTGCCGGGCAGCGAGCCGAGGAAGGCCTCGGTCGCGTTCAGCGTTTCGATGCGCGCGCCAAAACCTTCGGCCTGGATTAGGCGGCGGACCGCCTCGGTCTTCTCCTGCAGGCGCGCACTGCTGTCGTCGAACAGGACAATGACCGGCGTGTAGTAGCCATAGGCGACGAGCTGCGAGGACGCTTCTGCGATCGCATCCTCTGTCTCCGCCACCATGGCGGCCGCGTCCTGGTCGATCGAGCGGCTTTGTGTCTGAAATAACTGGTCGATGAAGGGGCGGACTTTCTGCTGCCACTTCTTGCGGGTGCGCTCGAGCTTTTGCCGCGCGTCCTGGTCGTCGAGAAACATGAAGCGCGAGGACCAGCGATAGGTCAGCGGCATCAGATCAAGGGAATTTAGGATTCCCGGCCAGCTCTCGGCCGGAAAGCCGTCGATCGCCACCACGCCGAGAAAGCGGTTCTCGACCATCGGCGACAGACCATGCTGCAGCTCCCCGGTCGCGAGCCAATCGAGATACATCGGAATGTCCGGCAAGCGGATCGGATGGTTCTCGCCGGTGATGCAGAAGCGGATGAACTGGAACAGTTCATCGTAGCGCGCCATGCGCGTGCCCTCGCGCTCTTCGACCTCGCGGGTTTCCATGCGCCGGATGGACAGGACGCTGGCAAGATATTGCTCGACCTCGCGGACCGAGGTGCGGAAGCTCTCGATCGCGGTGTCGGCATAGGAGGCCGAGCGGCTTTCGACATCGGAGTAGATGTAGCGTGCGAGACCTGCGCGACGGCGCTCGGGTGGCCGCCAGGTCAGGATGATCGCGTGCCGGCTCTCGAAGTGCCCGCTCTCCTGCTCGAAGCGGCTCCGGCGTTCGTCATCGATCGCACGCGTCACCGGATCGGGAAAGTAGCAATCCTGCCGCGCCGGATAGTCCGTGGTCGGTACCCGCACCGCCTCGACTTGGATCATCCAGCCAGAGCCGAGGCGCGCCAGGATCGTGTTGATCTGACGCGAGACCTCGTTGCGTTCGGCGTCCGTCGAGCTCTCCGAGTCCGGTCCGGCAAAATACCAGCCCGCCATCAGCGAGCCGTCCTTCAGCAGAACGATTCCGTTCGCGACGAGGCCGGCATAGGGCACGAGATCGGCGAAAGACGGGCCGGAATGACGGAAAGAGCGCAGCGCGACCATTGAAGCGGACCTTAGTAGCGGCGCCAGGGCGTCGAGGTCGCCCGGTAGTACGCGGAATAGGAGATGTGGCGGGCATAGACTCGCCGCATCATCGGGTCCGCCTTCGCCATCATCCGCAGCGCCGCCACGACAACGATCCAGATCCCGGCGCCAAGGATTGCCGCGTACCAGGTGAGCACGACGAAGATCAGGATGACCGCGGCAAGGCCGGTCAGCAGGACGAGCTCGCGATCGGCGCCGAACAGCAGGTTCGGTCGCGACAGCGCGCGATGAATGCGGTTGCGTCTGAGATTGGCGCCGACGTCAGCCATGGCCGAGGTCCCCTGCCCTGTTCGCGCGCGGCGGCGTGCGTGCGACATCGCCGATCGAGGCGCCGCTCGAACCGAACAAGGCGACGATCTGCGTGGCGCCGAGAAGGATGCCGGCGACGAGCACGACGTACATGAGGCGTCGCGCGAAATCGTTGAGCTCGCCGCCGAAGATCAGCATGCCGCCGGCAACCGCCACGGCCGCAAGTGCGATGAACCCGGCCACCGGGCCGGTGATCGATTGCTGGATCTGCTGAAGCGGGCTTTCCCAAGGGAGATTGCCGCCGCCGCTGGTCGATGCGAAGGCAGGTTCAAGTATCACGAGTGCGAGCAGCAGGCCGCTGGCACCTGCAATCATCATGCGGTTACGCGACATGGCGCTCCTCCGTTCGGGCGTAGGGTTGGGTTTGGTATTGGCCCGCCGAGAAGCTCTCGACATGGAGCACGTCGCGGACCTGGCGGCCGCGATCCGTCCGCTCGATCGAGACGATCAGGTCGACCGCCTCCCCGATGACCTCGCGCATGGGCTGTTGACTGGCTTCGGCCGTGAGCTGCTCGAGACGGCGCAGCGCGGAAAGCGCGCTGTTGGCGTGGATGGTGGTGATGCCCCCCGGATGGCCGGTGTTCCACGCCTTGAGCAGCGTGAGTGCCGCGCCGTCGCGGACCTCGCCGACGATGATGCGATCGGGGCGCAGCCGCATGGTGCTCTTGAGCAGCCGCGCCATGTCGACTGTGTCGCTGGTGTGAAGTGAGACGGCGTTTTCGGCGGCGCACTGGATCTCGGCCGTGTCTTCGAGAATGACAAGGCGGTGCTCAGGCGCGTGCGCGACGATCGCCGCGATCACGGCGTTGGCGAGTGTGGTCTTACCCGAGCCCGTGCCGCCGGACACGACGATGTTCAGGCGCGAGGCGATGGCGTCGCGGATGACCACAAGCTGGTCGGCGGTCATCACGCCCTGCGTTACGTAGTCATCAAGATCGAAGAGACGCGAAGCCCGCTTCCGGATCGTGAATGTGGGGGCACCGACGATGGGTGGTAGCAAACCTTCGAAGCGATGACCGCCGATCGGCAGTTCGCCAGAAATGATCGGACGCTCGTCATCGGCCTCCGATTGCAGCGCATGCGCGACGCTGCCGATAATGATCTCGGCGGTCGCGGCCGGCATGTCCCCGGCGGCCGTCATTCCGTGGCCGAGTCGTTCGATGAACAGCCGGCCGTCAGGATTGAGCATCACTTCGACAACGGCGGGATCATCGAGCGCGGCGCAGATATGGTCGCCAAGCGCGTCCTGGAGTTTCCGGACAAGCCGCGGATGCGAACGAAGTTCAGCCATGGCAATCGGTCGCCATCGCTCACGCAGCGACGCGCTGAAGGCGCAGCAGGCCCGACCGATAGCCAGCCGGGCAGACCCGTTCGAAGCTGGCCTGGTCGGCCGGCAGGCTGCCGGCGACACTCAGCGTCTCGCCGATGAGCTCCACACCGCCGAGGCGCGTCATCGGCCAGCCTGCCCGTTGCAGAATGCGCTCGAACCGCACATCCGTTGCGGTGACGATCTCGTCGAAGCCGTTCGACATCGACCACTCGATGATCCCAGCGAACATCGTCAGCGTCGCCTCATGCAGGAACCGGCCTCCCCTGCCCTCGCCTCTTGTGTCGACGCAAAAGCGCGAGCTCTCGACCGTGGTGGGCTTGCCCCGTAGCCGACCGCCCGGGACCAGTTGCGGGAAGGTCCACGACAGCATTGTTGGGCCGGTCGTCGGAAGCAGGCGCGCGCAGCCGGCAACGTCGCCGCACTCCGTCAGGGCTAGGACGTAGGTCGGGTCGAGGGCGTCATATTCATCGCGCTCGCGGCCCTGCTCGATCCTCACCTGCCAGCCGAGCCGGCCGGCGAACACCCGGGCGCGCAGCTGATGCATCTCATCGAGCAGAGACCCCAATCCACCATGCTCGTTGGCGTTGATCGCAATTGCCCGCATTGGTCGAATCCTCCGTCGCGTTCACGTGAACGGAGGCAAGTCAGCATGGTGCGGCGGCTCGTACGCTCTGGTGAATTAACGGGGGCCAACGAAGCAGAGCGTCGCGGTGAGTCGCGACTGGGCTTCGATTCTGGTCTGTCAGAGATCGAAATCCGGCGGCAAAAGGCACTCCTCGGACTGTAAGATTAGCGGGGGAACGAAACCTGATCGTCCCGTTTTGGCCGCGTAAGCTAAGCCCACGATAAGATTGAGCGAATTCCGACGAATCAGCGGTCCGAGCCCTGCAATGCGAAGGTGCCGTTAAGTGTCTGTTAACCTTAAAGGACTGGACGAAAGCCGAGAATCGTGACCTAGTTTTAGCGGGCAAAGGGCGACAAACCGCCTGTTGGCCGACAACCAAGGAATGAATCGGCAATGGCTACGCAGGCTCAGACCAAGATTCAATTCGAAGATCCCGCCGATAAAATTATACGGCATGCGGGGATGCTTTCGGAACATTTGCAGGCCAGGCGTCAGCAGATGTATCCCCCGGACGCTCAGAAAAGCCTGCGGTATTTCATGACGCATGAGGTCTCGAAACTGACGTCGGTTCCGGAGTCGACGCTCAAGTTGATGTCGAACGAAGGGAAAGGCCCTGTCCCTGCCCGGCTGGAAAACAAACATCGCGCCTACACGCTCGCCCAGATCAATGAGCTTCGCGAGCTGTTTGCGTCTCAGCGTCCCGCGGACGCCTTGAGGTTCTTGCCCCATCGTCGGGCCGGCGAACATCTGCAGGTTCTGGCGGTAGCGAATTTCAAGGGCGGCAGTGCCAAAACGACGACGAGCGCGCACCTTGCCCACTACCTGGCTCTCTATGGCTATCGCGTTTTGGCGATCGATCTCGATCCGCAAGCCTCGCTGTCGGCGATGTTCGGCGCGCAGCCCGAAATCGACGTCAAGCAGAACGAGACCATCTACGCGGCGCTGCGCTACGACGATGAACGCCGATCAATCGCGGACATCATCCGGCCAACATATTTCACGGGCATCGACCTCATTCCTGGAAACATCGAGGTCATGGAGTATGAGCACGAGACGCCGCGGTATTTGTCGAGGCGGCAGCCGGGCTCCGAAAGCATCTTTTTCGAGCGGTTGCGTCTCGTATTGGCGGACGTCGAAGACGCTTACGATGTCGTCATCCTGGACACCCCACCGTCGCTCGGCTTCTTGACGCTCGGCGCCATCTACGCGGCGACCGGGCTTCTTGTGACCGTCCATCCTGCGATGCTCGACGTCATGTCAATGAGCCAGTTCTTGCTGATGATGGGCGACCTCATATCGGTCATTCGCGACGCCGGCGCGACGATGAAACATGACTTCCTGCGTTATGTCGTGACGCGGCACGATCCATTCGACCAATCGCAGGTCGGGGTCGTGACCATGCTCCGGCACCTGTTCTCCGAAGATGTACTGACTGCGACAGCGATCGCGAGCTCGGCCATCGAGACCGCCGGTCTGGCGAAGCGCACGCTCTATGAACTGGAGCCGGGCAATATCTCAGCTGCAACCGCCAAGCGCGCGCGGGAATCCATTGATGCGGTTAACGATCAGATCCTCGCACTGATCACTCAAGCCTGGGGGCGCGCATGACCAACAAACGTCCGTCAGGTCGATCGATTCTCGCCAACTTCGGCTCTTTCTCCGAACCAGAGGCGACGACCGCTGACCCCTCGCCTCCAAAGGCGGCACGCGCGGAGACGCCGATACAATCGACGCCCCGTGTCGGAGCCGGCGTTATTGGAGCAACACAGCGTTCGTTGGCAGAGTTGCGCGAAGAGCGTGACCGGCTCCAAGCGCTTGTCGACGCCGGCGGCGGCTCAGAGCTCGATCCGTCTTCTATCGACCCGTCGCCTTTCCCAGACCGGCTGCCCGACGATAGCCAGGTCAGTTTCGAAGCGCTCAAGAAGCTTATCGCCGAGGAAGGCCAGAAGGTGCCGATCCAGGTCCGGCGGCATCCAGAGGTCAGCGGCCGGTACCAGGTCGTCTACGGTCATCGCCGCTGGCGGGCGGCTTTGGATCTCGGCATCAAGATCAAAGCCACAGTTGTCGAGCTGTCGGACAGCGAGCTTGTCGTGGCACAGGGCATCGAGAACGCGGCACGCGAGGATCTGAGCTGGATAGAGCGCGCGCTTTTCGCGTGGCGCATGGATCAGGCCGATATCAAGCCGCGCGATATCCGGGCGGCTCTTTCGGTCGATGATCCAGAGCTTGCCCGTCTCCGGGCAGTGTGCCGAGTGATTCCGATCGAGGTGATTGAGGCGATTGGCCGAGCGCCGAAGGCTGGTCGGCCCCGCTGGGTCGCGCTCTCGACTTCCGTGGGAGAAGACCCAGCGGCGCTCGACCGGGTACGAAAAACCTTGTCAGCTGACAAGGTTTCGACGCTGCCCTCCGATGAGCGATTCAAGCTTGTCTTTGCCGCGGTTAGGAAGCCGCCGGCGCGATCTCATAACGAGCTGGAGCTGCGTAGCCCCGCGGGCAAGGTGCTGGGCAAGGCGACATTCTTAAAGCGCGACATCAAACTCACGGTCTCCGACAAGCACGCGTCGGAATTCGGTGCCTTCTTCGAGGAAGAGCTGCCGGGTCTGGTGGAAAGGTTTTTTGCCCGCGACGGCACAGAGTGATTTTCGGCGCGCGGCCGGACCTTGTCAGCTGACAAGGTTTGGGCGGGCGGCGGGAAGGGCAGAGGCCTCGGCCGAAGCCGGACGATAGCGCAACAAACACAGAGGTAGCATGCGGTAAAAAGAAAGGCCCCCGAAACAGTGTCCCGGAAGCCTTCCTCGTTCGTTTGGCGACAACGAGAATCTCACTTCCGCGAATCACAGTCAAGAGCCTCTTCGAGGCGTTGGACGCCGTTTTGGTGAGCGCTTTCGCTTTGCCTAAAAGCTGAAGGACAACCATGACGCACTTATCAACGACGCCCTTTGGGCGGCGGCCGATGACGCTTGGCATGATTTCAAGCCAGTTGGCCGCAAAAGCAAAGCCAGAGACGGCCATCGTTCACAAGTGGCACGTCTTCCAGCACATCAAGGAGGCGCGCCAGGTTCTCGGCGCGACCGACCGAGCGCTGACGATCCTGCATGCGCTGTTGTCGTTCCATCCCGAGATCGCCCTCGAGGCCACCAGCGAGTTGATCGTCTGGCCGTCCAACGAGCAGTTGATGGCGCGCGCCAACGGGATGCCGCCGACGACGCTGCGCCGGCATCTCGCCGTCCTGGTCGACTGTGGTCTGATCATTCGCAGGGATAGCCCGAACGGCAAGCGCTTTGCGCGCAAGGGGCAGGGCGGCGAGATCGAGCAGGCCTACGGCTTCGACCTGGCTCCTATCGTGACCCGCGCCGAGGAGTACAAATCGCTCGCGGCCGCCGTGCAGGCCGAGAAGAAGGCGTTCCGCGTAGCCAAGGAACGTCTCACCATCCTGCGCCGGGACATCGTGAAGATGATCGAAGCCGGGGTCGAGGAGGGCGTGCCGGGGAATTGGAGGCGGTTTCAGCAGGCCTACCAGGAGATCGCTGGGCGGATTCCCCGGACCGCGCCGCGGCGGCTCCTGGAGAGCCTCGGCGGGGAGATGGAAACGCTCTGGCGCGAGGTCCGTGAGCTGTTGGAAACATTCGCCAAAACACAGAATCCGGACGCCAATGAGTCCCATTCCGGTTGCCACATACAGAATTCAAACCCAGATCTTCCATCTGAATCTGAAAGCGGCTTGGCGAGGGAAGATGAAGCGGGCGGCAACGCCGCGGCTCACCACAACTTGCGGAGCCTGCCGAAGCGTGAGCTCCCCTTGGGGATCGTGCTGGATGCCTGCCCCAACATGCGCTGGCTGATCAAAGGCGGCGAAATCCGCCATTGGCGAGATTTGCTGGCCGCCGCCGAGCTTGCCCGGTCAACGCTGGGGATCAGTCCCAGCGCCTGGCGCGAGGCCAGGGAGATCCTCGGCGACCAGCAGGCCGCAATCACGCTCGCCGCAATCCACCAGAAGGCGGACCAGATCAGCAGCGCCGGCGGCTATCTGCGCAGCCTGACCGACCGCGCCAAGGACGGGAAATTCTCCGTGTGGCCGATGATCATGGCCTTGCTGCGCGCCAAGCTCGATGGAGCCAAACCGCCAACGGCACCGCCTACCCACGGCCCTGGCCGGTCTGAGCCAGGGAAGCCGGGCGAGACCGGCGGGTTACAGCCGAGCGCCGAATTGCGGGCCGTGCTCGCGAAGCGGCCGAAATAACCCGAAACGAGGCGGGTGGTGGCTCCGTCTTTTGCGGACGACTCGGTTACCAAGTTTTAGGGTTAACGAAAGATGGGAGAGGGCGATTTGACCGGATATTCCACATCCGTCGGCGGCGCGATCGCGGCGGCGCTCGAACGGGCCGAGGAGTTGCGCGGCCTCAGCGACCGTCCGGCTCGCGAGCGGATCATGACGATCTTTGGCGATGATCGCTCGGGTCTCACGATCAACGCCCGCATCGCGGCGCGAACGCCGACGGAGCATCGTGCCCAGGAAGGTCTCGGGACGCGCTGCATCCCGTGGGACGAGCTCGACGCGCGGGCCGATGAGATCGTTGGCTTGGTGGACGAGGTGGTCGGCGAGGTGACCCTGGCCGTCCGAAACGTCCCGCCAGTGCCGCGGCCGAGCCGCTCGGAAGATGATCTTGAGCTTGCCGCGTTCGACGATCTGATCGAGGAGCTCGGCCGAACCACACCCAGTCAGCTTTTTCCGTGCTGGAAACGCATCCGGCCAAGCACGTCTCGCGGGAGTTGGGCAGCGAAGCCGCCATGTTGGCCGCGCTGAAATTCGCAGCGCTCGCGGCCTATACCGGCCACGTCGGACTGACTGACGCCCAGGACGAGCTCCGATTGGCGATGGGCGAGGTGATTAGCAACATGAGCGCTTCGCCGGAATTGTCGCGTCGACAGAGCTTGAATTCGTAAGCGGCGAGGGCGCGGCGTCAGAGAACGGCCGCCTTGGTGGGCGGCCTCCTTTCGATTCTACCCCAACCCGCAAACGTGCCACCCCGAGACACAGAACCTTGGCATAGGTTGTGCAGACTAACGAGAGCCGGGATTTTGCATCACCCTCCCGGGGCTGGATAAACGCCGCCTGCAAGGTATTTCGAGCAGGCGGCGTTTTTATTCAATGTCCCAGTTAGATTTCGCGGGTGTCTCAACAATCTCAAAGCCACGACCAGCATGTCCTGCGATCGCGGCAATTTCGATCGATGCGGCCTTGAAAAGACCCGCTGGCGGTAATACTTTTGGAAGATATGGTATTACAATCGGGGTGCCCATGACCACGACAGTCACAGCCAAGGGACAGGTGACCATCCCGAAGTCGGTCCGCGACCTTCTCGGCATCGTGCCGGGCAGCAAGGTCGATTTCCGGCGTGCGGCCGACGGCAGCGTGGTACTGGCGCGCGCTGACAAGAAACAGCCGGCGAGCCGCTTTGCCAAACTGCGTGGCCATGCCGGCAAAGGGCTTGATACCGACGCGATCATGGCGCTGATCCGTGGCGAAGGGTGACGCTCGTCGACACCAACGTTCTGCTCGACCTGGTCACCGATGATCCGAATTGGGCGGGTTGGTCGGTGGCCCAGCTTGAGGCGGCGAGCCTCAAGGGACCGCTCTTGATCAACGATATCGTCTATGCCGAGCTTGCGGTCCGGTACGACCGCATCGAGGATCTGGAGGCCTTCATTGACGAAGCCGGCCTCGACATCGCACCGATCCCCCGCGAGGGGCTGTTTCTGGCCGGCAAGGTGTTTGCGCAGTATCGCAAAGCGGGCGGATCGCGGACCGGCGTGCTCCCCGACTTCTTCATTGGCGCCCATGCCGCCGTTGCCGGTCTGCCGCTGCTGACCCGCGACGTCGGCCGCTACCGCACCTATCTTCCGTCGTTAAACCTGATCGCACCGGACGGCTGAGGCGTCTTGGCGCCACACCACTCAAGCTCGCGCGGGGAGGGGGCGCTTTTGGCTTCAGAGCCCCGCGGCTTTGGTGAGATTGACCCGAAAACGGTCGCGCCGGCGTTGGTATTTGCGGGTCATCTCGGCGGACGCGTGGCCGAGCTGCTTCTGGACGTAGCGCTCGTCGACCTCGGCCGAGGAGGCGAGGCCGGCGCGCAGTGAATGCCCGGCGAACTTCGTCTCCCGCTCGCCTTCCGGCAGATCGGCGCGCACGCCGGCCGCGAGCGCCGCCCGCTTGACCAGCCTTGCGACCTGCTGGTCGGTCAGGCGATCGGGCCCGACGTCCTTGCCTTGACCGCACACCCGGCGGAACAGGGGGCCGTGACCGATCCGCGCCAGTTTCAGCCAGATCTGCAGCGCGACGACCGGACAGGTCGAGTCCGACGAGCCGCGGCCGATCTCGATCTCGCGCCAGCCGGTCTTGCCGCGCAGGGTGACAATCAGGCCCTGGTCGAGGATCTCGACCCAGCCGGAAGAATCCTCGGTCTGGTCACGGCCACAATCCAGCCCGACGATCTCCGAGCGACGCAGGCCGCCGGCAAAGCCGATCAGCAGCATGGCGCGATCGCGCAAGCCCCGCAGGCTGCCGCGATCGAGCGTCTCGAGCATGGCGATGACATCCTCGGGCAGCACCGCTTCCTTCTGCCGGGGCGGGGCGGCATGGGTGTTGCGGATGCCGGCAAGCACGGTCGCGATATGCCGATCCGCGCGGTCGAGCGGCGTCCCGCGCTGGGCATAAGTCCAGGCGAGCGCCGAGAGCCGGCGCTCGATCGTTGCGACCGAATTGGCCTTGCGATCGGCGGTCGCCGCGCCGGAGGCGCAGGCGGTGATGTAGAGCCCGACGGTTTGCGCCGACGGCGGCAAGACCTCGAGGCCCTGGCGCCGGCACCACGCGGAAAAATGCTTCCAGTCGGAGGCATAGGCGCGGCGCGTGTTGGCCGAGCTCGCCGCCTCGACATAGCCGCGGGCGCGATCGGCGAGCCGCTCAAGATGCGCCGGCAGGGCAGGGGAGGGGGGCTCGCCAGCCGGTGGTTCTGGCGTCGACGCAGCCGCAGGGAACGTGGTCGGCAGGGCTTCCGTGACGGCAGCGGCGGCTGCGCGGTCGGACGGCGGCGTCATGTGTCGACCTCCCAGGGATTGATGACGGATGCGCCTGTATCGTCGAAATCTCGCTCGTTGCGGGTGACGAGGATGAGGTCGTGCACGATCGCCGTGGCCGCGATCAGGCCGTCGATGTCGCCGCGCGGCCGGATCGCCGCGAGGCGGCCCCACTCGACCGAAACCTGGTCGGTGACCGGCAGAATCCGGTCGGCATGGTCGTGGCGCAGCTTGCGCAGCCACTCGGCCAAGTGGCCGGCCGCCTTCGGATCGGACCTCTGCTTGAGGGCGATGCCGCGCATAATCTCGCCCAGCGTCAGCGTGCTGAGATGAACGCTGGTAGGATCGACTGAGCGCAGCCAGGACGTCGCCTGCGGCGAACCGCGGCGAGCTTCGGAAATCACATTGATGTCGACGAGGTACATCAGAGCGCGACGTCTCGGCTGGGCGTCTTCGCGCGGCTGGCGACGGCATCAGCGAAGTCGTCGTCCCAGGCCGGCCCGGCCAGCAGGTCGTCGACGAGACTCGGCCGACCGGCGCGCAAGGCATCGTAGTCGGCGGCCGACAGCACCACGGCGGCCCGCTCGCCGCGCAGGGTGACGATCTGCGGCCCCTCGAGCCGGGCCTTCTGGACGAGCTTGGAGAATTGGTTCTTGGCGTCCTGTAACTGCCATTCCATGGGGCGAGGTTCCTAGCTAGACTGTCTAGCTATAAAGACTCCCGCTGCGATTCCGTCAAGGGCGCCGCGGTTTTGGCCGCCATCTGCGCACGTCTCCGCCCAGAAAAATCGACGCAGGAGGCAGGCCTTCCAACGGTGCGAAGGCTTCCGGAGCGCGATTTTCGATAAGGCAACATTATCGCTCGTTGTTATCCACCGACAGGCACGGCGGTTTGGGCGGATTTTTATGGGATAAAGCGCCGCCGTGATTTAACCTTCCGCGTGCCCGCACGAGAGTGAATCATGTTCGAACCCCCGCCGACCTTCGCCCCGGCCCCTGGCTGGCTGCGGCGTCGCGCCCCGCCCGACATCGCCGCGGAAGCGGTGTTTTATGCCGGCGCGGCGCTCGCGGCGCTGCATCCGATTGCCTGCGACGAGCACCCGCTCGGCACTCTGTGGCGTCAGCGTCTCGCGCTGACTTGCGCCGCTCGGCTGGCGCGCCAGGGCGGGCGGACTGAGGACGAAGCGGCGCTGCGCGACCACTGGTACTTGCGCTACGAGGACGACGACCCGGGTCCGGGCGGGCGCCTTCTCGCCGCCTGGCGCAAGCTCGGCGAACGCGCCACCAGCGACGTGGAGGAGTGGATCTTTGCCACGGCGATCGCACTCGGCCATCCCCTCAACCCGCTGCCGGACCAGATCGTCGAGCTCGCCGGTCGCCATGCGAAGCAGGAGCACCCCATGCCGGTGCTGGCCGCCGCCGAGATCATCGCGGCAAGTCGCCGTCTCCTGCCGGACGAAGAGGTGGTGCCGCTGTGGCTCGCCGATGCAGTCCTCGCCCACCAGCTGCGCTGGCCGGCGCCGGTGCCGCTGATCGCGGCCTATCTGTCGCGCGGCGCGCTGCGCAAAGCGCCGCAGCACTTCGAGGGCGAGACGGTCTTCATGAGCGCGCTCTGTGCGGCCTATACGGCGGCGGCCGTGGCCGCGATCGACCTCTACAACGATCTCGCACGGCGCGCGGCACGCCTGCTCGCCGTCGCGCCGAAGCTGCGCGGCAAGGATGCCGACAGGATGGTGGCGATCCTGATGATGGAAGACGCCCAGTCAGCTGGAGCTGGCAAGATGGCGAGCGATCGCTCGACGCGACGGCTGTTCGAGCGGCTGGTGTCGCTCGGGGTGGCGCGCGAGCTCACCGGACGGCCGAGCTTCCGACTCTACGGGCTCTGAGATGGGACGGCGCGCACGAGCCAAAGCGGATCTCGACACTGAACTGGCAGACCTGCCGCCCGATCTGCGCTGGCGCGAATGGATGGGCCGGGTCGAGGCCGTGATCTTCGCCGCGCCCGCGCCGGTGACGCGCGAAGCGCTCGTCCGCGTTGTCGGCCGCGATTGCAGCATCGACCTTCTGATCGACGACATCCGCGAGGAGCTGCGCGGCCGGCCCTACGAGCTCGTCTCGGTGGCCGGCGGCTGGCAGCACCGCACCCGCAAGGTATTCTCCGAGGCAATCCGGACCGCGACCGGCTTGGGCGACCAGGTGCGCCCGCTCTCGCAAGCCGAGAGCCTGATCCTGATGTGCATTGCCTACTACCAGCCGATCACCCGCGGCGAGCTCTCCCAGTTCTTCGGCAAGGAGGTCAGCCGCGATCTGATTGCTCACCTGCGCGGTCTCGGCTTCATCGCGTCCGGCCCCCGGGCGCCTCAACCCGGTGCGCCCTACACCTACGTCACCACCAAGGGCTTCCTGTCGCAATTTGGCTTCGACACGCTGCGCGACCTGCCCGATATGGAAATGCTCGAGGACGCGGGCCTGCTCAGCAAGGACAAGCTGCTGGCCGGGGAGTTTCCCGATCCCGTCGGGTCGCCGGACGAATATGACATTGAGGACATCGCGGCAGGTGCGATCGAAGGCGACGAGTGAGCGGAAGATCCGCTTGCTATGGACGCAGCTGTCGTCTGAGGGAAGATCTGCGACGATTCCACCCTTGCGACTTGAATGGATACGCCGGAGTCGTTATGTTAAACAAATGCGAAATTTGTTGCACGAGAGCCCTTGATGCCGAAAGTCAGCACAAAGAAGTCCACATTCCGCGGCAAGCGATCCATGGTCGGCCCAGATACCAAGATCCGTAAGGCCGGGGTTGGTGCGGTCTCGCGCGTGACCGCTATCATGACTGCGGCAGAACATTCGGGACTGCTCGGAGAGAAGAGGGCGCGGATCGCAGGGCGCACCAGCCCGGAGCTGATCCAGCGGGCGAAGCAGCAGACTGGTATCGCGACCGACACGGATCTCATCGAGTTTGCGCTCGCCAGCCTCGCGCTCGACGACAAGTTCAGCGAGACGTTCCAGGAGACGATGGGGTCGGTAGACCCCGACCTCAAGCTCGGCTTCTGAGGTGGCGGAATTTGACTTCGCGGCTGCGCTTCGCTGGGCGCGGTTCGATCGCGGCGCGACCTTGGCGAGGCGCTCTGACCGCGAACTCCCGTTCCTTGGCGATCAACCTGAGGCTGGACAGGAGCTTCTGCTTGATACCTGCGTCTACATCGATGGCCTGCAGGGACGCGCGCCGCGTGTCGTCGCTGACCTATTGGAGCTCCGGCACCCCAACCATTCAACTGTCGCCATCCAGGAATTGATGCATACGGTCGGCGTGTTGGATCCCAGGCATCCCGGCACGCCCGTGGCCATCAAGCAGATGGGCGCCTTGATCGCCAGCATGCCGCTTCACCGCATCTTTGCACCGGATGCGGACATCGCTGGCCGCGCCGCGCTCCTCTCGGGCATGCTCTGCCGGCTGCAAGGCTATCAGAAGGACGATAAGCTCCGCGCGCTTCAGGACTGCGTTCTATTCTTGCAAGCCCAAAAGGCCGGGTTCACGGTTCTCACCGCCAATGTTGCGGATTTCGACTACCTTCTTCAGCTGGTCCCCACCGGTCGCGTGCTGTTTTATCGACGCTGAGGTTGCGAAAATTCCGGTCGCCGCGTGGACAAGAAGCCCCGCCACGCCGCTCTTTGCGCGGACGATCGAAGAGTGGCATCGAGTATGATGCCGGCAATTCGGGCGATCGCTCGTGATTCGAGGTAGGTTCCTATGGCGCGGCTCGACCTCAGCTACGTCTGGAAGCAGAAGCAGATTCCTGTTGTGTTGCGCCGAACTGGGCGTGGCGAACGGCTCCGGGCGCGGTTGCCATTTGCTGCCGACAACAGGCAATGGCTACAGAACGGGCGACGAACGCCGCCTCAGTGGATCGGGACAGAGGCCTATTGGGAGCTGCCGAAATCCTGGTTCAACGACTTCGTCGATCGGGCACTGCAGCGCTACGGCAAAGTCTATATCATCCAGCCTTACCGCGAACAGGAGATCTGCGCGCGGGCGTGCCAGGAAGCACAGGGGCACGAATGCCAGTGCTCCTGTATGGGTGCCAATCATGGCATCGGCAACGACGGCAGCTGGTTCGAGGTCTCCGACACCTTCTCGATGCGCTGGGGCGGGCGCGAGCTCGCCTGTCGTCTGCTGACGGCCCGATAAGGAAAAATGCCCGATTAGATGCTGACGTCATCGGGCAGCGGATGAATTTCTCGATAGCACCTAAAAACACTCGTTCGATGTGATGCCCAGCGCCTTCGACAAGACTGCGCACCACCAAGGGCAATTTCCGGACTGAGCGCGGCACATCACCCATCCTGATCGGCGCGTCGCTTTCGGGCCTGCAAGCGCTATGCGCTCTGTCGGGCAACAGGATATTCCGGACCTACGCGGAAAACCGCTCGCAATAGGCGGTTCGGCCGAGCTCGGCGTCGTAGCCGCTGCGAGCTGTGAAGCCCGTAAGTTCAAGTCGATCTCCTTTGTCTTCGGTTACAGCGCGGCGCCAGCTAAACTGCCGAAGGCGTCCCGGACCCGCCAACTCCGCCGATAATTTTGAGTTTTCTTTGGGATTGAGTTGACCTGCTGCGCGCAAGTCGGAGCTTTTGGTTCATAGTCCCGCCTCCCTGGAACCGGAGCACGTTGGCATGACCCAACTAACTGTTGTCATCAGTAACTGTAACAGCGTGGATCGTGCCGAAATCAGCGTGCTGAAAGGTACGCTTAACATCAAATACGGGCCCAACGGCCTTGGCAAGACTATTCAAAGGCCGCGTCGTTCCCATGCTACAGACGGCAACTGAAAACCGGAACATGACCCCGGAAGAGAAGCAGGCGGCAGAGGAAAGCATCCGAAAAGAGCACCTACCGGGGTTCAACTACGATGCGCTGGTGGCCGAGGTGAACGACGTGAACGCCATCCGCGCCAAATTCGCGGCCACGGACGTCGGTTACGAGAAAATCCAGCTGTTCCGGATTTTCAACATCGAACACGACGATGATGTGATCCGGAAATTTATCAACGAGTCGTACCACATCGAGAATGAGTACGTGATGCAGCTCAATCCGCATAAGTTCGAGAGCATCCCCGAGTATGTCATTGATGAATGCGTTCGCATGCTGCCGCCTATCCAATAGACCTTGCGGAGTTGACCATCGCCAGCAATTCACCGACACCGACCTCGGTAAGCTCATTGCTGAGCGCGAGGCGCCTTAGGGCATCCTCTTTCCAGGGCGAAAGCTTCTTTGACCATTCCAAAATGTTATCAATCGACTCCCCAGCCTTTCATTCCCCCCTGACCGACGCTCTGTGCTTCCGCAGATTTCCACGGATATACGCCGGTCGCCGCCACATCGCGACGCTGATGAAGCGCATGGGGATCGAGGCGGTCTATCGTCGCCCGAACACGAGCAAGCCGGCACCGGGTCAACAAGATCTACCCGTACCTGTTGCGCGGATTGAAGATCGAGCGGCCCGACCAGGCGTGGGCAATGGACATCACCTACATTCCGATGCGGCGTGGCTTCGTCTATCTCGCGGCGGTCGTCGATGTGTTCAGCCGACGGGTCCTGGCCCATCGCGTCTCGATCACAATGGAGGCCGCCTTCTGCGTCGAAGCGGTCCAGGAGGCGTTGGCGAAGCACGGCAGGCCCGAGATTTTCAACACGGACCAGGGCAGCCAGTTCACCAGCCTCGAGTTCACCGATGTGCTGCTGGACGCGAAGATCGCCATCAGCATGGACGGCAAGGGCGCCTGGCGCGACAACGTGTTTGTCGAGCGGCTCTGGCGCACGGTCAAATACGAAGAAGTTGTGTGCTGTGAACGTGATCGTTCGGGTTTCGGACGAGTGCGGTGCTTCGCTGAAGATGGGGGTAGGCCCCTCGAAGTCGGCTTGCAGGAGCAGACTTCAAACCGCCACGAGCTGCATTGGTTAAGAGCCATTGTGGTGAACGTCGATGGAAAAGGCGGAGCAAGACTCCGTCAGGTGAGGTTCAAGGAGACGAACGGAAGTAAACCGCTGATGACGTGTCGAAACGTATCAAACGACGTCGAAACCGGGACCCAGACTTCTGTCCCGCGAATAAAGATTGAGGGGAGCCTGTCTACTGCTCAATCGGCGTCCGGCATGGAGGCGGCGTGACCTTGATCCAGGCTTTGGTAAGGAACTCAGGAACCTGTCGTCCCGATGCCAAGGGAGAAGCTCAAGCGGATGGACTCCGCGAGGACGAGAGTACCGATGCGGGACACAGGGGCGGAGTCGCTCGTAGTAGGGAGGAAGGCTCTGTAACGGAGCTGGACCGTAAGCGCGATTTTCTCCGCACGGTGACGCCCGCGCTTTTGACGGATGGCCTTCGTATCGAGGGCGGCATCTGACCCGTTCAGGCAGCGGCGGT
>NZ_JBEPQI010000051.1:0-27606 GCF_040547725.1 Bradyrhizobium sp. LA2.1 | reverse complement strand
CGCCATGCGCGCCGACAAGACTGACCTCAGCTTCGAAGCAATGATCCACCTCACCGCCGCCGTGATAAATTCAAGATGAATCCAAACAGGCCCTAGTCCGAAATCCGCAGCTTCAATGTCAGGCCTTCGACCAGAGACAAGGTCCGCTATGACCCGTGCGGAGCCGCAACTCATCGTCCAACCGAGAGTGCCACGTCCTGTGTTCAAGAATAGATTACTAATTCTGGTCCCGCCGATAATTGGCGTTCCATCCGGCGTCATCGGTCGTAGCCCTGACCAGAAGGACGCGTTTTTGGGATCTCCACCGGGAAACAGATCCATCACGGAATACTCCAGCGTTAGCCGGCGTGCCTCGACGAGGTCATTGGTGTAACCCGAGATTTCGGCCATTCCGCCGACACGAATGCGATCCCCGAGGCGGGTAATCGCAATCTTGTATGTCTCGTCGATGACCGTCGATTCGGGGGCGCGCGAAGTGTCGGTAATGGGAATCGTCAGCGAGTATCCCTTGACAGGAGAGCCGGTCCCGTTTGTCTGAACAGAATCTCCGCGTCGATAAGTGGAGCGTCTGCCTGGGTTAGGCCGCCAAGCGGCCTGGCGGCTGGTTGAAGTAGGCTTGATCCGGTGTGGCGTCGTCAAGGCTTTGGTGCGGTCGGTGACCATTGTACAACGAGGTTTGAGAACGCCCACAGGACCGCTCTTCGCGTGGTTCTTTATCGATATCATCCTTGGTTTGGTTGCCGAGTTTGCGTTCATGGGGCCGTCGACAAGGCTGGCGATGTCGCCTTCCGCTGCACGCTGGATGGATCGCAAGCAGATCGTTGGCTGGAGGTTCCAGCATGGATGTTCGACCGGACGGCATGCCCTGAGGCGGAGCTTTTGGCAGCTCGGCCATTTGTCAGCATAACCGCACTTGCAGCGCTTTCTGCGCTTCTCGATCTGGTGTTGATGGATCGAACGCCATCAGCTGCCCTGCTTTCTAGCGCATCCAGAGCCTCTCACGACCAGAATCGGGGAGAGACCCATGTCACGGCAGACGGCAATGCCAGGGAGCAGATACCGACACAATCGCCAACCGCGGCCGCAGCAACAGATGGATCTGTTCGGGAGCGGCCTGCCGAACGGCGCCATCGGCGCGCCAGCATGGCCGGAGTTGCCGGCGGAAGCCCGGGCGGCCCTCACAAGCCTGATGACGCAGTTGATCCTCGACCACGCTGCGATGACAGCGACGCCGCCCGCGAAGGGGGTCGATCATGATCTCTGACAAGGTCAGGCCTCATCATCTGGAGCGTAAGGCGATTCTTTACGTGCGCCAATCCTCAGCACATCAGGTGTTGCACAATCGCGAGAGCAGCGCATTGCAATACGCCATGCGGGACCGGCTGACGGCACTCGGGTGGTCAGAGATCGAAGTGATCGATGATGATCTCGGTCGTTCAGCCGCCGGCGGCGTGCAACGCGCCGGTTTCGAGCGAATGGTAGCGGAGGTTTGCCTCGGTAAGGTTGGTGCGGTTTGCGCCCGCGAGGTCTCGCGCTTCGCCCGCAACAGCCGGGATTGGCAGCAACTCATCGAGATGTGCCGCGTGGTCGATACCGTTCTGGTCGATCAGGAGACTATCTATGCGCCAAGGCACGGCAACGACCGCCTGCTGCTCGGGCTCAAGGGCAGCCTCAACGAGTACGAACTGGATTTGTTGCGCCAACGCTCGCTCTCGGCCCGCTACGAGAAGGCGCGCCGGGGCGAGTTGGTTGTGGCGGCGCCCGTCGGCTTCGTGAAGGCCGGCGACCGTTATGAGAAAGATCCGGATCGGCGTGTCCAGGAAGCGATCAAGCTGGTGTTCGACAAGGTCGAGGAACTGGGCAGCGCGCGACAGGCGCTCTGCTGGCTCCACGAGTACAATCTCGATCTACCAGTGAAGCAGTCCAACGGCGACACAGCCTGGCGGCGACCGAGTTACTCCGCCATCCACCGGATCATTGAGAACCCGGTCTACGGCGGCGCCTATGCCTATGGTAAGACGGCTGTGGCGGCGGGATACAGCGCCGGGGGCGTGAGCGTGAAGATCCGCCGCAAGACGCGGAACGAATGGCTGGCGCTGAAGCCCAACACCCACGACGGGTATGTGAGCTGGGAGAGGTTCGAGGCGATCCGCACCATGGTCAGCAGCAACGTTCCCACCGGTCGGCATCACGGCGCACCCAAGCATGGTGACGCGCTGCTGGCCGGTCTGATCCGGTGCAAGCGCTGCGGCCGCAAGCTCACTCTCCGGTACTCCGGCATGAAGCACCATATCCCACGCTACAGCTGCAGCCGCGCCCGGATGGACAATGGCGGTCCTCACTGCATCGCCTTCGGCGGATTGCGTGTCGATGATGCAATCGAGGAAGCACTGCTTGGCGTCGTCGGTCCGGGCGCTATCGCCGCTGCAACCGCTGCCGCCGAAGGAGCCAGGGAACGGCGGGATCAGGTGCGCGATGCGCTCAGTCGCGATCTGGAAGCGGCGCGCTATGCCGCCGACCGGGCTTTCCGGCAATACGATGCCGCTGACCCCGCGAACCGGTTGGTGGCGAGTGAGCTGGAAGCGCGCTGGAACAGGGCACTCGCTCACGCGGCGGAGGTCGAGGGCAAGATCGCCATGCATGATGCGGCGACGCCCGCACCCATTCCTGATCCAGCTTCGCTCGGCGTACTGGCCTCGAACCTCAAAACGGTCTGGGATGCGCCGACGACGGATGCTCGTCTCAAGAAGCGCATTGTACGCACCCTCGTCCATGAGGTCGTGGCCGATATAGACGACGCGGCGTCCGAGATCGTTCTCATCGTCCACTGGGTGGGTGGCGCTCACAGCGAGTTGCGCTTGCCCAAGCGCCGGCGCGGACAGCGCAACAGCACTTCCGCCGATATTATCCAAGCCGTGCGTCAACTGGTGCTGATCGCCAGCGACGATCTGATTGCCGGCCTCCTCAACCGAAACGGCCTCAAGACGGGCAACGGCAATCGCTGGACCCGCGAGCGCGTCACATCAATGCGCTCGAGCTACCACCTCCCGGTGTTCAAGCCCGCCGATGACGGGATCGAACCCTGGCTCAACCTTAGCAACGCCGCAAAGCTCCTGAAGATCGCGCCCAAGACGCTCCGGCTGGCCGCTGAAGCCGGCGAAATCGAAGCCTTCCATCCGCTATCGGACGGCCCGTGGATCTTCGCCCGCGCCTCGCTGATAACAACTGCCGCTCAATCTATCGCCGAACGAGCGCGACAGAACCCAAGATACCCCACGGGATCGCATCCCAATCAGCAAAGTCTCTTCTCTTCAACAACATAGACAGATGGGTGTTCTGATGCGCGGTTGTAGAAGTCGAGATATCGGCCGATCGAGGCGCGGGCCTCGCCGACGGTTTCGTAGGCTCGCAGGTACACCTCCTCGTATTTGACGCTGCGCCACAGCCGCTCGACGAAGACGTTGTCGCGCCAGGCTCCCTTGCCGTCCATGCTGATGGCGATGCCGTTGCCAGCGAGCAGGCCGGTGAAGGCCGCGCCGGTGAACTGCGAGCCCTGGTCCGTATTGAAGATTTCTGGCTTGCCGTGACGAGCGAGGGCGTCCTCCAGTGTCTCGACGCAGAAGGCCGCCTCCATCGTGATCGACAGACGCCACGACAGAACCCGGCGGGTCGCCCAATCGAGTACGACGGCGAGATAGACGAAGCCGCGCGCCATCGGAATGTAGGTGATGTCCATCGCCCAGACTTGGTTCGGCCGCGTGATCTCCATGCCGCGCAGCAGATACGGATAGATCTTGTGGCCGGGCTCAGGCTTGGTGGTGCGGGGGCGGCGATAGAGCGCTTCTATCCCCATCCGCCGCATGAGCGTCTTCACATGCCGGCGGCCGACCTTGCACCCTTGCAAAGCCAGCAGGCCACGCAGCATACGCGAACCGGCGAAGGGATACTCCAGATGTAGCCAGTCGAGACGCCGCATGATCGCGAGATCGGCGTCCGGCACTGGGCGCGGCAGGTAATAGACGCTGCCCCGGCTGATCCGCAGAACCTCAGCCTGCTTGGTGATCGACAGATCGTGCTCACGGTCGATCATCGCTTTGCGCTCAGCAATCCCGCCTTGGTGAGCGCTCCTTCTAAAAAATCGTTCTCCAGCGTCAGCTCTCCGATCTTGGCGTGCAGCGACTTCACGTCGATCGCGGGCGCCGCCGACGCAGCGCTGCCCGGGCCGAATACGCCAGATGCCCCGCCTTCGAGCTGGGCCTTCCAGGCCGTAATCTGATTGGGGTGAACATCAAAGTGCTCGGCCAGTTGGGCTATCGTCCGGTCACCCTTGACGGCGGCAAGCGCCACCTTCGCCTTGAAGGCCGCTATGTGGTTCCGGCGCGGTCGTCTGTTCATCGTCTCTCCTGATTCGCGGGCTTATCGTGCCCGCCGTCAGGCAGAAACTCCACTTAGCGTCCTGTTCAAATTTGCGAGGCCGGCTCTCAAGTTCAAGCTCAGCCAGCAGCAGATCGCGCACGCGCGGGATCTGCAAGGTGAAGGGCGCGGCCTGCGGGAGATTGGCAGCACTGCTTGGCTGTCACGCCTCGACCGTATCGCGCGCCCTGCAAATTGAAAAAGAAGAGGAGGAAACCGCATGACCGCAATCATGCTCACCCACATCGACAACATCCGCAACACGGCGCGGTTTACAAGCTGGACATTCAGCCCACGCTGTTTGGCGGGTGCTCGCTTGTGCGAGAATGTGGCGCATTGGGTGTGCCGGCACAGTCCGAATTGAAACCTATTCGTCCCGAGGCCAAGCCGACATAGCCATGATCTCGAAATGGGCGCGGAAGCGGAAGAAGGGTATCGATAGAACCGAGTAGATCGTGAAGTCGCATTCACGATTTTACGATTGCACCACAGGTCGCATTACGGCCCTGGAGTTTCGGCACGGCCAGCATTGGCGATTGGCAGTGGCGTTCACGCACCGTCGTGGGCATTGTTGCCAGTACTCGGTTTTGCCATGCCCGATTCTGGCTTAAAGCCCACAAGCGAAGTGAAAGCGGAAACCCCATGACACCGACTGAATACGAAAAGGCCGTTGCAGAACGCTTTCGGACATACTGGCCACCGCCGCTATACCTGGTGAAGCACAACACCAGATTGCCAGGGCAAAAGACCAAAGTGCGACGTCAGATCGACATCAGCGTTTTTGAGGTAAGTCAGGCGGAGCCAATCCTTATCGCAGAAGCCAAACGGTACAAGCGGCCAATCGACGCCGTTAAAGCTGGCTCGACAATTGCCCTGGTGCAGGACGTTGGCGGTTTGCCTGCCGTAATGGTGTCGACGTCTGGGTTTTCGCTGGCGGCTGAGAATCACTTGGCCGCCGAAGGTATCGAATTCCTAAAGATAATTGTGACCGAGGCGAAGGGTCTGCGCTGGATTCCGTTTGTCGAGCAGAAGTTCATTTTGGATCGTGCATATCGGGAATTATCCGGCCAACTGATAGAGGCGGTTCGCACGGGCGACGCCGCACCGTTTCTGGAAAACCAGCTGCCGTTTGAGGAATGGACGGCCGTCCTGATCAGTGGTCAATCAATCTTTCCCGATCGCGTCGCGAGTATCTTGAAAACCTTGGCGCGAAGCCATTTTGATGATGGAGTGCGGTACAACGCCATTGCACTGCTTGAGGACGCGGGACTGCTTAACAGAGCAGACATCGAGAACTTATTGCAATGTGAGCACGATCCCGAGACGCACGAGCTGCTTTCGAGCCTCTGAATCAGACGATTCAGCTTCAACCAATGCCTTTGCTGATCCCGGTTGACAGCTGTTGTTGTTATTCAAGATAACAGGGATGAATTTCAGGCGGGTCTCATGGGTGGTCTCACGTTCTTAGGTCTGTCAGAGCGTGTCTTAGAGGAAGAAAAGCGACCTCTATCGCCGTTCGAGATTTCGAAAATCGCTCAGCAAGAGTTACGAACAAGAACTGAGATCGAAGGCCGGAAAAACGGAAAAACTCCCGCCTCGACCCTGTATTCAGCCATTATGACTGATGGGTATTTCGAGAAATCCCGGTTCATAAAGGTCTCCAAACGCCCGGCGCGTTACTTCTTAAAGCGGCCGGCGCCCGTGCGTCGCGTGGGCATTGATTGAAATTTAATGACTTTGTTGCCACGGTAGTTCGGACGAAGGCCGACAGCCGACAGCGCCTTAGATAGCAACTTTTACGCTGTCGATGTTGATGATCCTGTCGTGCGGCTGCTTCATCCAATCGGGGATATCCATCCCATCATGAATCAGCAGCCTAACCCGCTTTGACCGCTCAAATTTCTCCTGGAAGCGAACGGTTGTATGTTGGGCGAGCGCCTGGAGAACAAACGCATAAGGCGAAAGATCACGCGGAATGAGGCCTACTCGCGCTTTTTCTTGTGCGAGCAACTTGTCGAGTTCGCTCACCTGCACTCTGGCCATTCCAAGCAATGACAGAATGTTCTCAGCTAGCCGCTTCAGGTCCTCCGGTAACGCGTCACGCTGCCAGAAACGCTTGGCCCGATCAATAATCGACAGGACGTCTTCCGTACGCTGATCCATTTTTGCGACGCCATGGGCGTCCGAAATTCGCTCGGCCTCGGAAATCGCAATCTCTGCATGCTCCAGCATCGCCTTGACCTGAAATGCGATACGTTCTTTTGGCCAGCTCACGGTATCGGTTTTGTAAATCAGGTCGTGGGTTGCAATGCTCCAAGCGTATTGTAGGACAGTCTTGATCTGAACCTCAAATACTGCGCCGGTCAGGTCTTCGTCTTTGCCGCTCGTCTGCGGTCGGCGCTTCACGTACAGACGGAGATCGTCAAACGTGAACTCTGATGGTGATTTATGCGTTTTAGTATCCACTGGTGGGCGGCGGGCAACCTGGTCGAAATGCTCAAGAACGAGTCTCTCCGCATCCTCGATGTTTTTCATCGTCGGCACAACAATGGTGCAGGCGTAGAAGTCTTCGAGAGCACGAGGATTTTCAACCCGGCCAGTCTCAAGCTTGAGGGCAAAGCTAGGCAGCTCCTTGACGCGGGCGATAAAGAACCAAGAACGTTCTTCAACCTTGGACTTCAGCGTGCCGCTGACTTCCAAGGCCAGTCGATCAAACCGAGGCTTGCCCTCATCATATAGGTCGCGAATCTGCTTATTGACTTTCATCGGCAGATGCCTCGGCCGGGTGCATCACGGCAACCAGCGCATCGTGACGAGCCTTGCGCGGCGTAAGATCAGTGCTGGCGCCACGCGTGTTAGTGGCGTAGCTCACGATCTCGGCGCGGCGATTAGCCTCTGCGGGATTCCCGGGCGTCTCCCTCGGGCTATTCTCTAACTCCGCTGTTACCTCTGACATGAAGGCCCTGTAGAGGGGGGCAAAAGTAGCAGCGTCGGGCCGTCGAGCAGCTTCAAGCGTAAGATAGGCCCAAAGCGAATAGAAATGGCTCTGCACCCGCAGGCTCGTTGCTAACGATTTGTCCGCGGCCAGCATCGCCTGAATGTATTCCTTGGTGCCTTCAAAATTGCGGTTGAAATCGTCTTCTACGAAGGTCGGTTGATCGACCAGATCCTCGAAGGCTGCATAGATTTCATCAAGAGCATCCTGGTCAAAGCCGCTGATCCGAGAGTTTATGGTGATGCCCATCAATTCTGAGATGAATTGAACGTCACCCATTCGCTTGGAGCGGGACGTCGTAACGACACCCAAGTCCTTCCATTCTTTTTTTTCGGATTCCGCCTCAGCGGTGCTGATGAACCAGCCCTCGTACTTTGCGTGGCGCAATTCCTGAGGCATCAATTTTCGAGAATTACGGTTGATGCGCTCGAAGGTGTTTCTTATCGATGCGTCGGTAACGTCAGGCAGCATTTCTGCAATGAGGACGTAGTTCCAGAACCTTTCGCGAGTGCCGCGTTCAAGGTCCTTCCAGC
This sequence comes from Bradyrhizobium sp. LA2.1, assembly GCF_040547725.1. Lineage (NCBI taxonomy): Bacteria > Pseudomonadati > Pseudomonadota > Alphaproteobacteria > Hyphomicrobiales > Nitrobacteraceae > Bradyrhizobium > Bradyrhizobium sp. LA2.1. The sequence continues at coordinate 19,665 of NZ_JBEPQI010000051.1, read as the reverse complement.
GCCTTTTCTGCAGGTCTATTTCGGCGAAATCATCGGGTATGCGGACCGCGTTTTTCGTAAACTCAATGATCGTTTGGAGGCGTTGCTTGCCGTCTACCACATGGTACGTAGGCTTGCCGTTCTCATCGAGAGTCTTGTGCAGAAACACCGGGGGGGCAGGATAGTTATTCAAAATTGTATCGACAAAAAATCGTTTATCCCGCGGCGACCAAACGCTCCGGCGCTGATATGGCGGATTCAGGTCGAGCTGCCCTTTGTCATTGAGATCGAGGAACCAGCTGATGTCTTGCGTCGTGAGTGTCCTACCCATTTGTGATGCGCTTCGTTGTGTTTGAAATAGAGAACAGGCCGTCCGGCTCAGTCATGAACCAAGCATAACTACCCCACGCCAGGCTATCGACGGTTTTCTTGAACGGTGCACCGCTTCGATCGAGATAGGCGGTCACGAAGGCGACGTGCTTCAATGGAAAGCCCGCCTCCTTCACCAGAAGCTCCAGGGCTTCTTTACGACGCGTGTTAATAGGTCCATCCGTGGCAACCACCTCGATAAACACCAGCAGCGGATGCTCGGGGCCGAGGTCAGCCAAGATAGTGTCTGGCAGATTTTTATCGGCCTTGATCTGCAGCCCGACGGATTTGGCGAGTTCATCGTCACGGGCAACAACCTTGGTACCGCTCTCGCTTACGAACAGCACAGCGGGCTCGGCTAAAAACCGATTGGCAAATACCTCAATAACCGCCTTCGTGATCTCCGAACTTGGCCCGGGCTTCATCCGGCGCGTTTCGCCGTTCGGAAAGCTGACCAGGATGTCGACAGTGCCGGCAATGGCGCCCCTTTTGACAAGAGATATCCGAGCCAGGGCGCCTTTGTTCAAGGTCTTGGTTTGCCAGTCGGTAATTGCAGCGTCCAAGGCAGCGCCGGTGAGCGTAGGATCAAATAGATCAGCAAAGCCCTTTGTAAGGGCATAGCGGGGGAGGCTAGATGTAGTTGGCACGTCGGCCTTTTCGATCACGGCACCAAGCACCACAAATGCTTCGCGCAAAGTCTCGTCGCGGATGCTTTCTCGGGTGTTGTCCCTGTACCAGCGCTTGCCCGCCACCTGAAAGTTGGCTTTGCGGACATTCGCTGCGTATTCGAGCCGGCTCGTTTTGTCGGTACGCTTCGCCTGTTCTTCGGTCATCACATAGACGAACTTCGGGCCGAAGAAGATTGAACTCCCTTCGATGGCGCCAACGTAGAGTGCGGCAAAAACCGTGCTCGCAGCCAGTTCGCGAACACAGTATCCGCGGTGAGGGGTGCCTTCGGGGAAAATAACCTGCAGCCGCTGTTGAATCTGAGCGCGGGATAAAATCGTTTGGTTCAAAGTCACACTGTTGCTTTCATATAGATTTTTGTCAGGGCGGCCGCGAAAGCTAAGCCGCCGTCGTTTTTTGCCAGCATCGGCGCAAGGCGCTTCATTTGGGCAAAGGAGGGTAGGGGTAATGCTTCGAGTTCAAATGCAGACACAGCAACGCTGCCACTAATGCAGCGGAACGCGCGGTCGACCACATCGCTGTTCAGCACCGCTGCGACCAACGCCGCCGGCAGCTTCGGGCGCTTCTCTATGGACCGAACCATGTTGAGGTGGTTTTCAACGACGACGCGGCCATGCTTCTCGATAAACTGCGCCGGCATCTCGGCAGCGATAAGCCTGCGAGATTGCTCCTTGGCCGTGGTTCGTTGCAACAGAACGCACGGCTGGTCGACCTGCAGCCAGTCGTCCCCAGGCATAGCTTCAAAGTAAGGCGCGTGATTCCGTCGTTCGGCGCGAAAAATGAATTTGCCATCAGGTGTTATCGCTTCGGCCCAGATTAGCGGATAGCGGTGCCGTCCTGGGGACGAGACAAGCTGATCTTTGAAACGATTCCATACCAATGGGCCAGTGGCGACGGTGTAGCCCCAATCGGAGAGGCGTGAATCCATTTGCACCAGTTGTGCTGTAAGCGCTTGTTGCTCAGGCGCCCGCGGTGCGATCCAGGGCGCGAGCTTGTTCTTGGGGAGTTTGAAGCTTCCCACCTGTGTAATGCGAGCCTCAGTTTCAGCCGCGATATCGAGATAGTGGACCGCAACAGTGCGCTTGCGTACCCCGCGCCGATAGGTCGCCAGCGCGGCTTCTTGAAGAACGTCCTCGAACACGCCACGGCGCGAACTGATAAAGTCCATCGCTAGGGGAGGCGCCTGTTTGGCGAGGACTTCGCGCAAGGACTTGAAGTATTCACCCGACAAGAAGCTGGTCGGGGTGACGTACGCGATCACACCGCCAACCTTGGTCCAGCGCAGCGCCAGATCGGTGAATACGCCGTACAGGTTGGCGTGGCCGTAGAGGCTCCGCTTGTAGAGATCGCGCTGTTCGCGCGTGAGTGTGACGCGACCGTAGGGCGGATTTCCAACCACCAGGTCGAAGCCCTTATCTGCTGGCGTCTGCTGCAGGCTATCGCAAACTGTGACCACGGCCGGGAAGGGCTGACCTGCAGCCTTCACCACGTCAGCAAACGCGATCTCAAGCCACGCCTGCGTCATCCAGGCCGCGAAGGGATCGATCTCAAATCCACGCAGCTGCTTTGCCATGTGTTGCAGCATCTGTTGGGGGGCTACATCGGGTAGAGCAGCCTGGAGACGCAAGGCCACCGGCAACAGAAACGCCCCGCCGCCGCATGCCGGATCGAGCACAGTCGCGGACTTCCAATCGATACCGCCTTCCTCCGCCATATCGAGCAAGCGTTCGGTAAGCGCAGGGGGCGTGTAATAGATACCGAGCGCCCCCCGGAGGGACTGCGGTAGGAGGGCCGTATAGGTCGTACTCAATTGATAGCTGGCCTCGCCGATCGACAAATTACCGGCAAGCCCGCCGATAACGTCCGACAGCTGACAAGCTTCCGGTTCCAGCTCGTACGACAGCGCAATGTGCAGCGGCGACACCGAGAGTTGGCGACCAAGGACTGCGCCCTTCGCTGAGACATAGGCGCCAATCGCCCGCGCAATAAACGACCATGCCGCGGCCTGTCGCCGACGCTCCGGCACGGTTTCAGACCAGGCGCGGGCTTGTAGTCGACCGCCCGCGAGGCTTTCCACGCGCAGCAGGGGAAGTGTCTTGCCCCGGACGCGGATCGAGCTGTGATTCATCTGCTTCATGCTGGTATGAGTTTCTCGAATCACCCTACCTCAACCAGATTCGGTTGACAGCCAGTTAGGGCGCAACTCGCCGCTTTTTTAATCGGCAGCTGAGCTACGAGCGGATCAACTCTCAACACCATCCTTCTCGTGCCCGAGGAAGCTTCCAAAATCATGCTTACGCAACGATATCAACAGCCTAGCTCAGTGAAGTTCCCCGCCGCAGATTGGCGGAGCTGTTTGGCACTGCCAGCGACAGCGATCGGCAGTGGCGTCTTGCAGCTCCCGTTAGTCAGCCCCACCACCCGGCCGGTAGGTTCGGGTGAATAGGCCAGCAGCGCGCCCGGCAAGGCATCCACCCGTCTCCCGGAGGGACCCTCGGGCGGAGCCTCCTTGCCTGGCCGCTCAGTTCTGCCGGCCTCGAATTCTCCCGACCGGCCCGGATGGCGCAGCCGGACAGCAACGGGAGAACTCACATGCACGACACCAACGCCGACAATATCCGCAGGCTCAATGACTGTTTCCGGCGAAGCCTGATCTTTGGTCGCCCGGCCGTCCTGACCGCTGGCCGACCCGCAACGTGCAGAGCTACCTGTCCCGCATCGGAAACGATGCGGGGCACTTTGCTGAGACACGCGCCGTCCCGATCACTTTGCGTGTCGGAATCCGAAGGGCTCCACGCGCAGGCGCGCTGGGCCACTTCGGCATACCAAAAATGTCACTCCATCTGTCGCTCCCCGTGCTGTTTCACGGGTGACAATCAGCTAATTAGCTGATATGCTGCTACAAAATTCAAGAGGCCAGAGGAATATGAGTCTAGATATGTCGTCCTTCGGACGCGCAATCGCTTCAGCACGCAAGCAGAGGGCCATGAGCCAAAAGGAGCTGGCGGCGAAGATTGTTAAGGAAGACGGGGAAGCTATCACTCCTCAGTATCTGAATGACATTGAGCACGATCGAAGGAGTCCGTCATCGGATCATCTGGTAAGCGAGTTTGCAAAGGTTCTGAAAATAGATCCGCTGGCTTTGTATGGATTGATTGGAATGCTCCCCGAGCAAGACAGGAAGCTGATAAGAAAATCTACTCCTGATCAGGTCAACCAGGCATTCGTTGCGTTTCGGAGGCACTTGAAAGGATAGCTCTTGAGGTACGTTCGCGACACCATGCATGGTTTTCGGGAAAGGCCACACTACGAGCCTACCGAACTTGATTCCATGTTTGAAAAGCTCGTGGCGGACCATCTGCGGAGCAAGCACGGCAAGGTCGAGTTTCCTATCTCGACCGACGACATTACCACCCTGATCGAGCGTGACGTTGCGGATCTCGACCAGTACGCGGACTTGACGATTTACGGCAGCGGCGTAGAGGGCGTCACGGAATTTGCCCGTGCAGGAAAGCCTAAGGTCTCCATTTCCAATGATGTTCACAGGTTCGAGAACCGGCTGCGCACGACCCTTACCCACGAATATGGGCATGTGATCCTGCATGCCTACCTGTTCGCGCTGGAGCAGCGCCAGCTGCCGGTGGATGGCAATCGGAAGCCCAATGCCATCTATTGCAAGCGGGACACCATGATTTCCGCGAGCAGGACTGACTGGATGGAATGGCAGGCCGGCTATGTATCAGGCGCGGCCCTTATGCCGCGGACTTACCTTCAGCAAGTCGTCGGCGACATACAGCAGCAGCGCAATATTTACGGACCCTCGTCTCCGACCAGCGAGAATGGCGTGGCACTGATCAACGCGGTTGTGAATGGCTTTGCCGTTTCACGCGAGGCGGCCACCGTGCGCCTGAAGATTCTTGGAATTCTCGGCCAGGAATTAGCTTTCGGCAATCTTTTCTCCTGAAATCAACGACTTGTCGCCTTGTTGACTCGGGTGGCGTTTGGCGTAAAATACGCCAATCAGCATATCCGCTGACTGATTGATAACGGAGACGGCAAGATGACTGAAGCGAACCAGGAAGGCCATCAGGAGCCCATTGAGGCGGGGCCCAAGGGCCATGAGGCCTGCGGGCACGATGAAGTCAAAGCTCTGCATGATATCGAGGAGGCCAAGGCCGACATCGACAAGGCCAAGGATGAGATCCAGCACGGCATGAAGGACCTGGACGCGGCCGAGCACAAGCTCGAAGCCGCCGAGGAGGAGCTTGAAGAGGCCCACCGCCATCCGAAAATCATCCATTTCTCGGTGGACGGCGAGGAGTACGAGACAGAGCAACGCAAGTGGACTCCGAACGAGATCATCAAGGAGTTCTCGGGTCTGGATGTCGCGACGCACTATCTCATCGAGACCGATCCCCACCACCAGGCCAACTTTCAAGGCAAGGGCGACGTCCCGTTCAGATTGCACGATCACGCGAGCTTCCAGGTGATCTCGGTCGGCCCCGCTCCAGTTTCCGATGGGACTGCGAGAACCGGGGTGCCCTGCTTCATCGCGGGTCTGAAATCGCTCGGTTTCAATCCCGCGATTGCACCCGGCAAGCCCGAGCATGTTTACCTCGACTACGAAATTCCGACCGGCAAATTCGCCGGGCAGCAGATAAAGCTGGGTCTGGTGGTGCCGGGGGACTTCCCGATGACATCGCCTGGGGGAGTCCACATGTCCCCCAGGTTTTATCCCAACCAGGGCGGTGGCGAACATCCGAGGGGCGGCATTCACGACAGCGCCGACTTTCAGAACGCGCTAGGTGGTGAATGGCAATACTGGTCTCGCCCTTACAAGAACTGGGGCGCCGCAAAGAAGGCCGTGGCTACCTACATGAGCCACGTCTGGAAACTCTGGGACACGCAATGACGAGGGCCGTTCGAAGTGCGGCCATGTCCGAGGCGGTCGACGTGCTAGCGCGACGTCACCTGTTACGCGCCGACCGCCAGGAAGATCTCTGCTTCGCGCTCTGGCACCCGAGCGTGGGGGAGACGCGGACGACCGCTCTGGTCGAGCGGCTCATCTTGCCGAGCGAAGGCGAGCGGAATGTACACGTTAATGCCAGCTTCGAATCTCACTATTTTACACGAGCCCTTTCGGAAGCGGCGCAGGCTGGCGCAGGTCTCGCGCTCATGCACAGCCACCCAGGCGGCCTGGCATGGCAGGGCATGAGTCCGGATGACATCAACACCGAGCAGGGTCATGCAGCCGCCGTCTACGGCGCCACAAAGTTTCCCTTCGTAGGCTTGACGATCGCAAGCGATGGAGCCTGGAGCGCCAGATTCTGGGAGCGCACGGCACCGCGCCAATACGCGAGGCAGGACTGCACCACCGTTCGCGTGGTTGGGGAAAGGCTTCGTTCGACGTTCATGGAAGCTCTGGCGCCGGTCCCACTTGGGACTGAGGAACAGATTAGAACGATCTCAGCTTGGGGCAAGAAGAAGCAGGCCGATCTTGCGCGGCTTCGGGTTGGCATCGTCGGAGCGGGCAGTGTGGGCGCCTTCATCGCCGAGAGCATGGCCCGTACCGGGATTGAAGACGTTACGGTGATTGATTTTGACAGGATCGAGACCAAAAATCTGGACCGCCTCCTCCACGCGAAGCGAGGCAACGTCGGAGCACTGAAGGCAGAAGCACTGGCTGGCCACCTGGGCGAATGCGCAACGGCAGCACGATTCCACGCCCTACCCGTGGTGGCGGCCGTCTACGAGGACGCTGGCTTTCGCGCCGCGCTGGATTGCGATGTTCTGTTCTCCTGCGTCGACCGCCCTTGGGGAAGGCATGTCCTCAATTTGATTGCCTATGCTCACCTGATTCCTGTCATTGACGGTGGAATATCAGTTCGCACGAACTGCCATGAGGAGTTGGCCGCAGCTGACTGGCGCGCACATACAGTCACCGTGGGGCATCAGTGTATGCAATGCATCGGCCAGTACGATGCTGGGCTTGTTCAGTTGGAACGGGAGGGTTACCTGGACGAGCCGACCTACATCCAGGGATTGGACAAGGGCCACCCGCTGAAGGCTCGCGAAAACGTTTTCGCCTTCTCGATGTCCTGTGCGAGCCTTCAGACGCTTCAGATGCTGGCGATAGTTCTCGATCCTCTCGGCCGGTCGAACCCCGGCCAGCAGCTCTATCATTTCGTCGGCAGCTTCATGGAGCCAAGCCAATACGGGAAATGCAGCCCCGAATGTCTGTTTGCCGATATCGTCGCACTGGGGGATCACTGTGGGTTCGAGGTGACTGGCGCCTCTCCTGCGAACAGAGACCCTGTCGCAGAGAAGTTGCCTGAGCGGGTGCCGAGCCCGAGCCTTTTCCAGCGAATCTCTCATACGGTCAAACGGTTTTTCATCGGCTCATAAGCTGGCCAAGGACCGAGTCATGCGCTTCAACCTTCCAGCAAATACAGACACGTTCGAGGTACGGGACAATTGGTGGCGCTTCGCCGAAATGGAAGGCTTCCAGCCCGGTCCGGGAGGCCACTACCCGTACCGGTGCGGGACGGGAATGACGTGGACGTCGTGCCTCTCGCCCACGTGGAGCCGCCTCAACGCAATCCCGGGGTACCCATGCTTAAGAAGCTCAAGCTGGTCCCGGTGCTCTTCGCGTTCCTGTCTCCTGAGTGCGCGCTACCCCCGGTCGAGGTCTACCGCGCCACCTCCGGTCCATACCGCTTCACGCTCCACAACGGCTTTCATCGATTCTACGGTTCAGTAGCAGCGGGATACACGCACCTGCCCGTACTCATTCGCGAGCCCTTCGACCTTTGAGCGGGTATCTCGGTCATCTTCCCTAATTCTGACCACAAACTCATTCTGACGATGTCCTATTGCGCCTCAAGCCCATCTCCCGTTGCGCGTCTAACCGCAATGCACGGCCAGTAGGACGGGGAAACTGGCGCCGAGGCGCGTACGCGCAAGGCATCCATGTGAATCGGCGCGCGGTCCCGACGCCGATCGGCACGTTAAGCTATTGATCCAATTTGAGGTGGAGGGGGCACTCTCGGGCGCTTATTCACAGACCGTGGAAGGGTTCGAAGGTGACCCTTCCTACCAAGACTCCTTACGTCGGACCCGGATCGAGTCAATCGAGAATCGCTCGGATCGGCCGCGCGTAGCGCCAAGGAAGCGACGACCTGTCGCATGTGAATTGCTTCACATGCGCACTCCCGCGTCAGTTGTAGCGTGCTTGATATCCGCATGGTCGGCCTGTGCGACCGAGCGCGCTTCGGGGGAGTCCGGAAAATGGTTCGCCGGCGCGACATTCAGCCTGAAATTTGGCTTGCCAGCACAATTCGTGCGGAAAGGAAATTCGCTCGATACGACCGGCCAATCGCCCGACCTCATTCGCCGGACGGGGTGGCGACATGAATACGCATGGACATGCCCAGGTCGCCGAAGAGGCCGGGTTGCCGTTGCTGCGGCGCTTCTTTGGCGGCCAGGACCTGAAGAGCTTCGAGGCAATGAGGCTGGGCAACTGGCTCACCGACGTTAGCCAGACGATCGATCCAGTCGCCTATGCGATGGCCGGAAGTACCGGCAAGGATGTCGCCGACAGCATCGTAGCCGAACTTCACAAGTCGGTGGATCGGCTGCTCCAGCAGCTTTCCTCGGCCGTTCTCAGCACCCTGCCGCCCACGGTGCAGGGACCGGTGCAGCGCGAATTCCACCGACTGGACGATCTGCTCGGCTCCCAATTCGATGGCCTGAAGAAGCGCATCCACACTGCCATTGACGGCCTGTTCGGTGCAGAGGGCGGGAATGAGCGCGCTTCCGATCTCGCCCAGTTCTTTCGCTCCATTTTTTTCGTCATTGGATACTTCAAGTTCGTCCATCCAAATGCTCCGAAAGCGCCGCCGCGGATGGACTACGCGGGCTTTCTCGCGATCTTCGGCGCACTGGGAGCGGCGCCGGGCGCACAGTCAAATCAGCCCGCTCCCGACCGGCCGGGCTCGTTCACCCAGTATTATCCGTACGAGCACCTCGACCGTGCGGAGCGGCTCAAGCCCCCGCGCCGGCCAGGCGAACCGCCGATCTTCGAACCAGGCCCGCAAGTGGACGGGGCCGAACTGCACGGGCCGCCCGGTGCCTGGCTCGGTCCTCGCTCACCGCGCTCTGCGCGTGAACAACCCAGGCCGGACATCTACTCCTATCTGCGGGACGATACCGTGATGACCGGCGGCTTGCTGGCCGAGGTCGACCGCGAACTTCGCGCCGTCATTGATCCGAAGTCGTGGCAGGCTTTGTGGGAGGCGCAGGAGAGCGGCAAGCCCCCCGACAAGCTTGCTCCCAACCTCATTGCATCCCTCGAAACGTCCGTTCCCTGGCACAAAGCCTTGGCCAAGCTTGGCCACGCTCTCCACCAGGTCGAGGACTTCTTCGCACACTCGAACTGGATCGAGCTGGCGGCGCAGATGAGGGGCGGCGCGTATCTTTCGAAGGTTCTCCCGCCAGTCTTGCCCGGAAAACTGCAAAATCTGGTTCCGCTGCCGATCGCGCAGGAAATCCTCGAGCGCACAAGGACGGTCTTTGCCAAGCGCCTGAAGCGCCACCTCACGCAACCCAAGCCGAACTGGAAGGAGCATCCCGGGGAGTCTTGGGTCATCACTGGCTCGTTCGATCTGCGTGATACCCTCATTTCCCTGGCGCATCTGACTGAGGAGATCTGGGGAGGCGATGTCCCGGATCCCTGGCAAAACGTCAACGAGCTTGCCGACAAGGCCGCTCAGGTGGTCAAGCAGCCCTCAACCGCGTCGGAGCAAGTGCAAAAGCTCATTCGCGACACTGGAGACTTTCTGACCAATCCGGCACGAGCCACCAGGGACAAGGACAACGCCGTCGCTCAGGCATGGAGCGACAAGATCGGCAAGAACATCGGCCGGCTTAAGACGCCGAGCGTGCAGCAGGAAATCGTCGAGCAGCTCGCGCGGCAATCGCCGTTGATTGCGGGTGCTCCTGCGGAGGTCCAGTCCGGCTTCGTCAACGCCATGGTGATCGTGACCAAGGTTCGCGGTGCGGTGTCGCTCTACGAGTCGATCAAAACGCTGAAGGACTTCCTTACAAGTCCTGTTGCCTGGCTCCGAGACGAACTCCACCTGACGTGGGCGGATCCCTTCATTTTCTGGTCGCGCGAGCTGCTCTACGATCACATCGGTATGAACCGCATTGGCTGCCATTCGCTCATGGCCAAGGATCATGGCGGCGAGCCACTGTATGAACCGAACAAGGAGTGCGCCACGGCCGTTCATTATTCCATCGTCCGCACCCTGCTCAAGCCATGGGACGATGGCGCCAAACCGTCGATCGACTGGCTCGCGCTTCTCGAGTTCTTCCTGCAAAATCCCGGCTCAGCCAGGCAGGGTCGGTTCGTCGACCAAAGCTACGAGCTTTCGATCAACGTCATCCACACCGTCGTCGCTGGCGAGCAGCTGGATTGCCCGGACGCCCGATTTTCGCTGACCAAGCGCTACGCCAAGACCGCCGTCGGCCCTTTCAACTGGCGGACCATCGCGGATGCGAATTTCCGGACCTCCGGCTTGCCGAACGCTGAGGCGCAACGCGTCATCAATCTGACCCTTGCAGCGAAGAGAACCGGCGTTCCGGTGAGGCCTCCCAACTATGCGTTCAAGCCCGGCGTCAAAGTGGTGATACCGAACCAGAGACTGCGGCTCACGCGACGCGTGCTTGTGCCCGACGCCGCCGCGCCCTGGTTCGCCGTCGTGATGGACAAGGGCTGGAAAATTTTCCGCGGGGAAGACGCTGTCGCGGGCGCGAGCGTTCCTCCGCTGGATCCTTATCAACCGATCCGCATCGGCCGCGACGAAGCGGAACTGCAAATCCGCTCTGCGCGCGCCATGCGACTGAATGCGCGCCAGAACTACCGACCCACGAAAGCTGGCTGACTTCGGCTCGAGGAATTCGTCCGAAATTGATGAGGAGCGACCATCATGACCCCGGATACGATGTTTAAGTTCGTCAATGTGCGCCCGGCACAGAGGACCGAGGCCCCGCCGAACCGCTTTGCGGTTTTCAAGAGGAGTAACACCGATTTTCAGACAGCCCTCGGCCAGGTCTCGGGCGACGACATCCAGAGCAAGTCGATTGCTCTCGCCGTCCGGTTCCTGGGGTCGGATGCCTATCTGAAGTCGGACCCGCCCCTCGGAGAACCCATTCCGTTGCTCAAGAGTTTCGTGTCTGCGACCGCAAGGGAACCCACGGTCGCAGCCGCCAGGCAAAAGGCCGCTGGCGTTCTGGGCAGGCCTCTCGCCGACTGGCTGGCGCTGCCCGAGACCGTCAAGCTCAATGGAGCCATCTGGGACAGCGCGCTCGCCCATTTTCTGAGCCCCGCCACCAGGCCAAACGATCGCGACGCCGGCTTTGCGAACGTCAGAGCGATGCATGCCGCCGAATATCTCGCGGGTCTGCCGGACAAGGCGCCGCCTCTCACCGCGACCGACATCAACGCGCTCCGGATTGTCTTTCCCAAGACGCTCGTTCCGCCGGCGACGCGGCCCGGTGCGGACGCCGCAAGCATGGAAACGCTCGCCGGTCTCAAGGCGAAGGGGCTGGCCACCTTCGACAACGTCAACAAGCTCCAGCAGGCGGCGCGCGAATTGCGCACGGCCGCCAAGACCGTCCGGAAGCAACGTCCGCGGTCGCTGCCGATAAAGATTGAGGGCGCTGTGAACGAATTGACGCCGATCCAGATCAAGGCTGCCGGTGCGGCGTCCTCGTTGCTGGGCAACACCCAGATTCTGGCAGAGATGGAAAAGATGGTTTCCAAGGAGGTGATCATCCAGCCGGCCGCGAAACCGTGGGTCTTCGAAGCCGGGGCCGCTCGGTACCTGAGCGCAGGCACAAGGGAACTGCTTGCTCCGCGTCAGGAAGCCTTGGGTGAGCGGACCGCGGGTGAGATCGCCCACGGCCTGGAAATGGAAGCTCGCGAGCAGGCTACCGCGTTTCTGAAATCGGTGCCAGCGAAGGAGCGGGGCCGCGTGGCCGAGGAGGAGCACTTTGTGGCCTTGGCGAAGGTTGCCGCGCTGCCTTTTTCGCTTCCGTTCAAGAAGTCGCCTGCACCGACGATAAACACCCCGGAAAAGGCCGGCCTTCGGCCGCTCGGCATCGGCGATCTGCTGGTGGTCAAGCAGAAGCTCCTTCGTTATGAAGCCGGAGAGGTCGCTCACATCGAGAATGTTCTGAAGTCCGAGAAGATGGGACGCGTGCACTCTCGGCTTCGCGAGACCGAGGAAACGATCGTTATCGAGACCGAAGAGCTTGAAGAGACCGAAAAGGATCAGCAGTCGACGGAACGGTTCGAGTTGCACAAGGAGGCGGAGAAGTCGGTTGAGTCTTCCATGACCTTCGACGCCGGCGTCGCGGTGACCGCAAGCTATGGCCCGGTGTCGCTGTCTGCGCACGCGGACTTCGCGTTGAGCAACTCGGTATCCGAATCAAGCAAGTCTGCAAGCACGTTCGCCCGTGAGGTCACCGAGCGGTCGGTTTCGAAAATTCAGCGTCGCGCGCGCGAGGAGCGGACTCGCCGTACCCTCGAGCGCTTCGAGGAAAAGAACGAGCACGGCTTCGACAACACGCTCGGCCCCGGCAACATCACGGGCGTCTATCGGTGGGTCGACAAGTACTATCGCGCGAGGGTCGTGAACTATGGCAGGCGCCTGATGCTCGAGTTCATTGTGCCTGAACCCGCCGCCTTTTACCTTTGGGTGACCTCCAATCGCCCGCTGCCCGGAATTACGCTCCCGCGCCCGCCGGCTCCGACGATATACGGCAGGCCGCTTGAACCCGATGATCTCAATGCCAGCAACTATCCCCAGTTCATCTCCGCCTACAATGTTCAGGACGCCACCGCGTATCCGGAGGAATCCATCAAGATTTCGGCCGCGGTGAAGGTCGCGTCCACCAAGGAAAACGGCAACGCCACGATCGCCGAGGTCTCCGAGAAGCTGGTCTGCCCGAACGGCTACGAGGTGGACGATGTCTACGGGGTTTCGGCCTCCGGCGGCTGGTCCGGAAATTGGGTCGATATCAAGGTGGGGGGTGAATCCTGGGGCAGTGTCGTCGCATCTGACGTCGAAGGCATCGTCCCGATCTCCATCATCGGCTGGACGGGATGCGCCCACGTCGGCGTCGTCGCCATTTGCTCTCTTAAGGAGGAGGCGATCCGAACCTGGCAGCTCAAGACGTATGCGTCGATCATGACCGCCTACGATCGCGCTCTTGCCGCATACAATGAACAGGTCGCCGCGGCGCGGATCCAGCAGGGCGTCGCCATCGAAGGCCGCAACCCCCTGATCAATCGGAAGCTCGAGCGTGACGAGCTCCGCAAGGCCGCTCTTCGTGCACTGACGAACGATTTCGACACGCTCGTCATCGGCAGTGCCGTCGAGCACAATATGGATTTTCACGCCATGCAGGACAATGGCGACTTCGGCTATCCGGAGTTTTCTCCCAAGCGCGCCCATTTCGAAGGCCAGGTCATCCAGTTCTTCGAGCAGGCCTTCGAGTGGAACAACATGGTGTATCGCTTCTACCCATATTTCTGGGGCCGAAAGGTCAACTGGGACGATCGCTATCCCCTCACGGACGTCGATCCCATGTTCACGGACTTCCTGCGAGCGGGCGCTGCCCGGGTCGTTGTTCCCGTGCATCCTGCCTATCCAGAAGCGGTCCTGCATTTCCTGCACACCGCCGAAATCTGGAATGGCGGCGTTTCGCCGAGCATCGACGATCCGCTCTACGTTTCCATCATCGACGAGCTGCGCAGCGACGCGCAGGTCAACGACGACGGCGATGACCTGGCAGCGTGTTCCCTGGACTCGACCACGCCGTGCTTCGTGGACGAGTGGGAGGTCAAGTTGCCGACGACCCTGGTTTATCTGCAGAAGGATTCCGATCTTCCGGTGTTCTCTACCGGCCAGACCACGCCGGTGAATATCATTGCGAAGCTCGACGAGATGGTGATTGCCTCCGGCGAGGATTTGGATTGGCGTCACTCGATTGTGGACCTGCTGAAACTGCTCGGCAGGGACTCGAGCTTTGCCGCGCGCAAGGCGATGGCGCTGTCGCACGGTTGTCCGACCAGCGGGTCGCTGGCCATGAATTCGTGTCTCAGGAAGAAAATAATGGCCGCCCTTGTTGCGAATGGCGGCACCTTGCCAAATGACTTCTGATTGATGCAGGCGCCCCCTCGTCCGATAGTATCGATATCGCGCGGACCGGCGCCGGCGAGCATGGACGAGCAACCGCGCAACAGACCCGGCGTGGGACTTGGGACGAAAAGGCCGTCATCTCGCGTTCGATGGTGCCGATGATGATGTCCAGGTGTTAGTGACATCGGCAACGGGATCGATTTGATCCGCGGTGCACCGAACTGAATCCGTTTGTGCATTGAATAGCCTATTGTGATCATCACTAGTCCGGTCTTCTGTTCGTTGGCCACAACGCGCGTGGCTGGCCGGGTTCGCGGAGGCACGTGAAGTTTGTGAACTGGATCTGTGCTGATAGACTCAATATTGACATACAAGCGTTGGTTGTGAGACCATCGTGTCAGTTTGAGTTTCGATTGTTGCTGAGGTCAAACCGGCTGCATTAATTGCACCGCACCAGCCAGGTTGTTCGGCCAAATTGATTGCTACCTCGGGCCGGGCTTCGGATTCGGCCTAAGCATTTACGTCTGAATTTGCGAGTGACCAAGAACGTTCCGCCTTGCTCGGTACGATCGAGGAATATTAAAATGGCCCAAGCTGATCTAATCGCCAATCCTTCCACACGCAAGCTTCGCATCTTCGCTTTCGATCCGAGTGTTTCCGGTCAGTTCAACACTTCTGGAATCGGAGAGATTACGATCAGTATCCCGTGGGAACGCGACCTTGAGGCCGGCCCAATCGGCGAATACATTGAGGTTGTGGATGCGGATCCGGCCAGCGGCGCGTTCTACCGGCCGGTGGATCTGAACGACAAGCGGATCCTCGCCCAGAACGGCTTGGCCCCGTCTGAGACGAATCCGCAGTTTCATCAGCAGATGGTCTATGCGGTGGCCATGGCGACTATCGGTCATTTCGAGCAGGCGCTCGGCCGCGTAGCGCTCTGGTCATCACATCGCGAAGGCGGCACCGAAGGGGCTTTCGTGCGGCGCTTGCGCATCTATCCACATGCGCTACGCGACCGCAACGCGTTCTACAGTCCGGTAAAGAAGGCGCTGTTGTTCGGCTACTTCCCGGTCAGCATCAAGAACGCCTCCAACACGCCCGGCACGCTGGTCTTCACCTGCGCGTCGCACGACATCATCGCACACGAAACCACCCACGCGCTGCTCGACGGTGTTCATCCGCGCTTCAACGAGCCGTTCAATCACGACGTGTTGGCCTTCCACGAAGCCTTTGCCGATATCGTCGCGCTGTTTCAGCACTTTGCCTATCCAGGCGTGCTGCGCGACCAGATCGCGCGCACGCGAGGCAACCTCGCGGGCGAAAACCTACTGGGCCAGCTCGCACAGCAATTTGGCGCAGCATCAGGCCGCGGCAACGCACTGCGCGACGCGCTAGGTGCGAAGGATCCCGCCACCGGCATTTGGGCTCCGCACAAGGCGGATGTGCATTTACTCGACCAGACCCACGAGCCGCATGATCGCGGCGCGATCCTGGTCGCGGCGGTGTTCGGCGCATTCATGAAAGTTTACAAGGCGCGCACCGCTGACCTCTACCGGATTGCAACCGAAGGCACCGGGGTCCTGCGCGAGGGCGATATCCACCCCGATCTGGCCAACCGGCTTGCCGACGAGGCAGCGCGCTGTGCATTTTACGTGCTGCAGATGTGCATCCGCGCGATCGACTATTGTCCACCGATAGGTATCACCTTCGGCGACTACCTGCGTGCGATTGTCACCGCCGACAATGATGTCAACCCGGAGGACATCTATGGCTACCGGCTTGCGTTCGTCGAAAGCTTCCGTCAGTGGGGCATCAGTCCAAAGGGCATGCGGAGCATGTCGGTGGAGAGCCTGATGTGGCCGACCGGCGACGAGGCGATGGACGAGTCCGGAGTTTCCATGGACAGCGCGGAGATGAACGCCCTCGTCGCGGAAGAGCGCGACGCCGGCGACTATCAGGGCTTGGCCGATACGAGAAAGCGAGGCAAGAGATTCCGCCTGCGGCCATGGGATCTCGACAGCAACCGTTACAAGACCTGGGAAGGCGTCGATGAGAACTCGGCCGCGCTCTGGGCCTGGCTGGTCAAGGGCCCGGGGAGGAAACTCGCGCCGGCGGTCGGCATCGTGCTCGACGACAGGATCAGGGATCGTCAGACGATTTTCCGCTCGCCCACGACACCCGGCGCGCTGGCTGTCGAGGTTCATTCGGTGCGCACAGCACTGCGCCGAACGGCGCGCGGTAGCACGGTGTCCGATCTGGTTGTCGAAATCACCCAGCGCCGCCGGGGTTATTTCGACGCGGCCAAGCAGGCGGCGATGGACAGGGCAACGGCGCCGCCGCGCGACGACGGCGATTTCCGTTACCGGGCGGGCTGCACGCTGTTGATCGATCCGCAGACCATGAGTGTGCGGCGTGTCATCAAAACGGCGGGAGACATTGCCGACAATGGCGAGCTTGAGCGCGTACGACGGTTCCTCACCGGCCATCTCGAACCCGGAAATGCGTTTGAGCGCGCGCGGGCTGTGATGAAGGCGCGGGAACCGTTCGCGCTGCTGCATCGCGATGGGGAGGCATGACGATGGCCAGGAAGGCGATGAAAGCGTCAAAGAAGGAGGCTGCGAAGAGCGTCAAGAAGAGAACCAAAAAGAGCGCGAAGAAGAAGGCTGCCGCGGCGAAGAGGTCCGGGAATAGGAAAAAAGCTGCTAAAACCAACGCAGAGACGACGGCGACCGTACCGCCGGCGGTAGCGACTGAAACAGAAGCGCGGCTGCTGCCGCCGGCGAATTCGGTCACGGTGCGGATGTACCGGATCGGTCATGGCGATTGCTTCCTGGTCGCCTTTGCGACCGCCGATCCGAAGAAGCCGGTCTATGTGCTGATCGACTGCGGCTACAAGCCCGGTTCGCCTGCTTTCATCAACACCACGGCACGGGAAATCGGCCAGCATATCGTCGCTGCCACCGGTGGCCGTGTCCATATCGCGGTGATCACCCACGAGCATCAGGATCACGTCAACGGAATTACAGAGGCGAATTTCGCAGGTCTCAGCATCGACCACGCCTGGTTCGCCTGGACGGAGGATCCGGAAGACGACGTCGCCAACGACCTGCGCAAGAAATTCAAGGACAAGCTGCTTGGCCTGATCGGCGCGCGCAACCGCCTCGCTGCGGCAGGCGACGTCAAGCAGGCCGCGCGACTGGATGATTTCATCTCGTTCGAGTTCGGCGGCGATGATGGCCAGATGTTCCAGCCGGCGCAGATGACAGCCATGCTCGGCGCCGCCGCGGGCGGCGGGTCGGCGAACAAGAAGTCGATGCAGATCTTCAAGGACCGCGCCAACGACGTCCGCTACCTGCGCCCGCATGAGGAAATCATGACGCTGCCGGGCACGGCGGACACGAGGGTATTTGTGCTCGGCCCGCCGAAGGATCCGGATCTGCTCAAAACGCTCGATCCGTTGGGCGACGAGGAATTTCGCGGACACGCGGTGTCGAGTGCGTCCGCCGGCAACTACTTCGCCGCGGCGGCGCGCGACGACGCCAGGGCCGACGATCCCTCCAGGGGCAGCGGCAGGCCACCATTCGCGAACCGCTATGTGGTCGAGAGCAAGAAGGCGACGCGCGACCGTCAGCACGGTCGGTTCTTCAAGGCGCACTACGGTGCCGAGAACGGCGTGGCGGAACGTTCTGCGGCCCGCGGGCAGTATGAGGTCGATGACAACCCGGCCTGGCGGCGGATCGATACCGAATGGCTCTATTCATCCGAGCAACTCGCGCTCGACATGAACGGGCAAACCAACAATTCCAGCCTGGTACTCGCATTCGAACTCGGCAAGGGCGGCAAGGTGCTGCTGTTCGCGGCCGACGCGCAGCGCGGCAACTGGCTGTCATGGGCCAAAGCGGGCTGGAAGGATGGCAAGGAAGCCGTGACCGCCAAAGATCTGCTTAGCCGAGCGGTGCTCTACAAGGCGGGTCACCACTGCAGCCACAACGCGACGCTGAACGGAAAGCTGACGGACACTTACGCCAACCTGTCGTGGATGTCGCAGGGCGATCACGGCCGCGAGTTCACGGCGATGATCACGGCGGTGCGCGCATGGGCCGAAACGCAGAAGGGTTGGGATCACCCCTTCAAGGCGATCAAGGACGAGCTCTTGAAGAAGTCGTCAGGCCGGGTCTTCCAGACTGACACCGATCTTGAGAAGATGGCCAAGGCCGATAACAGTTCGCAGATCGAGTGGTCGGATTTCCAGTCGCGCGTGGAGGGCGAGCGACTCTTCTTCGACTACACTGTCAGAGCTTGAGGCATTTGCCGATACTGGGCCTATTTCGTTGCATTGAAGGGGGATACATGTGGGGGAAGTGGCGATTGAGGCACGAGGCAGCCCGCGTTTTTGTCTGGATGGTACTCATCGCCGGGATGCCGGCCTTGGCGCAGGACTACTGAGCCGCTTGAAGTGGCTGCAGGCGGCGTTGTCGTCATCAAGCGAGGCATTATCGGAGACGTGAAGGATGAACGCACGCAACGCGGGGGAACAGTTACAAAATCCGTGACCAGCACGTCGCCGCCGCAAACCACCCTGATTTACCTGCCGCCGGCGGGCGTGCGCGAACTGGAAGACATCGTCCAGTACAATGTCGGCGATGCGCAGCAGGCCCCAATCCAGATAAACGTCCGTCCGCTGGCGCCCACGCTCGACAGTTCAAAGCTCTACGACGCCTCGTTCAAGGCGCTGTTCGTCCTGTTGATTCTTGCGGTTCTGGTCGAGAGCGGACTGGCCCTACTGTTCCGCTGGCGGCCGTTCCTCGACTATTTCGCCTCCCGTAGCATGAACGTATTGGTGGCGTTTCTGTTCTCCCTTTTGCTTGTGAGGCTCTTCGATCTCGACATTGCGAGCCAACTGATCGGTATCTATACGGAAAGCCGAATAGACATCGCTGATTGGAAAGGCTGGCCGGGGGTCGCTTCTCACAGCCATGATTATTGCCGGCGGCAGCTCTGCTGTGAACCGCATCTTCCAGAGCTTTGGCTTTCGTCCGACCAGCGCGCGGGAGGAACTGAAGAAGCCGGAGCTGGACAAGACTCAGGCTTGGGTGTCGGTCACGCTGGTGCGCAACAAGGCGGTTGGCTCGGCTGAAGTGCTAATCAAAAACGAAGTCGCCGGCACGATTTCCGGCGCTTCGCCGAAGCACAGTGTCATTCGGCTTGCAATATTGGCTCTGACGCATATTCGATGATCGTGATTGTTTTTATGGCGCGCCAATCAGCCTAGCCTGAAGGAGATCGAGCTTAGCGCGCCCGTACATCTGCCGTTTGACCAGCTTGAGCTTAGCATTACAGTTGTCTTTTTGATTTGACATGAGCGCGTTGAGCGGCAGCCTGATGAGCTCTGCGCCAGAAAGACCATGCGATGATGCGTGCG